>DATARN010000064.1:0-131909 GCA_036264135.1 Acidimicrobiales bacterium | reverse complement strand
TCATCGGCTCGATAGGTGACGGCGCCGGCGGCTGCCGCTGCGCAGGCGCACCGCCTGCCACCTTCAGGTGGCCGTTGCTTGCCAGGCCGCCGCCCACGTGGCGGGGCCAACCTCGCCGTCCGCCTCCAGGCCCTTCTCGGTCTGGAAGTCGGTCACAACCTTGCGGCAGCGAGGACCGAACTCGCCGTCGGCGTCGAGAGTCCAGCCTCGCGCCGCCATCTGGGTCTGCCATTGTCGGACGTCTTCGCCCGAGACCCCCACCCTCAGGATGCGACCGGGAAAAGGCGGTTGGGCCGGCGTGCCCCCAGCGACCGGCGCGTTCCAGGTCGCGTTCCACGTCGCCTCACCGACCACCCCGTCGGCGTCGAGGCCTTTTTCGCGCTGGAATGCCAGGGCGGTCGAGCGGGCACCGGGGCCGTAGGTGCCATCGACCAGGATGTTCCAGCCGCGTCGGGCCATCTGCGCCTGCCAGGTCCGCACGTCGTCGCCGACCACCCCGACGTCGAGATGGCGCCCCGGCCACGGGGGGGCGTCCCCAGGAGGCGGGGGTGGCGGGGGCGGTCCCACGGGCGCCCCCGTCGCCGCCGCTATCACGACGTCCCAGGGGAAACCGGGACCTGGGTCCCAGTGGCCACCCGGCCCGCTCAAGTCGACATGGCCGCAGACACCGCGGCCGCCGGCGCCCACCTTGACGATCGGGAGGCCGAAACGTTGCGCCTCCTCGGCGATCCAGGCGCCGGTATTGGCCAACATGGCGGGGTGGCGCAGCCACTCGTCGCGGCTCCAGCGGGCGTACGCCAACAGTTCGGCGCAGACCGAGTAGCCGTTGGCGTTGCCTTGGGCCCACGCCACCCGGTCGGGTTTCACGTACTCGCCGATCACCCCAGGCTTGTCGTCGATGCCGACGTGGGAGGACACTTTCGTCGCCGGGTTGGAGAAGTAGTTGCCCAACCCCTCGAACGACGAACCCCCCTCGGCGCTGTGGACAACAATCAGGCGAACCGGAGACGAGCGCTGGGAGACATTCGGGCTGGGGATCCAGACTCGTCGCAACACCATCTACTGGCTGGCCTGACCAGGCGCCGGCCCGGCCGCGCCGGGGGTGCCGTCGTCGTCGAGGGTCTCGCCCGCCTCATCGGGATCGACGTCGTCGCGGTCGGGAAACTCGTCATCACCGTTGCCTTGGGCCATGGCCGCAAAGCATATCTCCGCGCCTGCCGGGGAGGACGCTGCACCCTAGCCGAAAGGACCCTTGGAGATGGACATCCGGCCGTCCGAGTCATACTAACAATGCTTCGCATCTCGGGGAAAGGAGCGCCATCATGGCAGCCGAACCAGAACTTCAGATCAATGCAAAGGGAGACGCCGTCAAGCAGCTCCAGGGTCTACTGAAAGCGGCGGGCTTTGACCCAGGAGGAATCGACGGCGACTTTGGGCCACTCACAGAAGGCGCGGTCGAGAAGTTTCAGCAAGCCCACGGGTTGACGGTCGACGGTGTAGTCGGACCGCAGACGTGGGGGGCACTCCTGAGCGGCAGTGGCCACGACGGCCTACGAGAGCAAATCGTCGCCGTCGCGCTGTGGGGGGTTGCTCACGAGCCAGATATCCACTACGAGCAAAGACGCCCCATCGACGGAACCAATCAAATAGACAAGCTTCCGCTCTCGACGGACTGTTCGGGTTTTGCGACGCTGTGTTACAACTGGGCCGCAGCGCCAGACCCGAACGGTCGGGACTACGACGGCTACGGATATACCGGCACGCTGCTGCGCGGAATGGAGATGATCAGCTCCGCGGCTGCGCAGGCGGGCGACCTGGTAGTCATCGGACCGGGAAACGGCGAGCATGTCGTGATTATCGTGGAGCCGGGCCCCGATCCCATTGTCGTAAGCCACGGGAGCGAACCGGGCCCGAAGCGCCAGCACCTGAGCGTCGATCAGCGTCAGCCGCAGCGGTTTCTGCGGCTACCGACCCACGGATTGATCGGGGCGCCCATCCCGGGACTGCCGCCCCTGCCAGACGACATCACCACCGCAACGAACCCGCCTTCGGAGTAATCCCGACCGGCGCGCGTCTTCGAATCCACACGTCGCCCCGGACTGTCGGCGTCCCCATGGCCTCGAGGCGCCGGTCATACGTCGAACACCGACCAGCAGAAATCGTTTCGTACGCGCTGATCCTCAAGGACCAGTTCGCGGATCGCATCAGGGAGCTGTTCCCGCTGCCAGTGGCACTCGAGTCGGCCGGCCTGTTCCTCGGCTCCGGGGGCGGCGGCGCGAGCCGCCTTGATGGCGTAGGCGGCCGCGCCGAGTTCGTGGGCGGCCACGTGCGCCACCACCGCCGCTTGGCCGGCTGCATACGCGGCATGCCGGGCGGCTCCGCGCAGCTCACGTGCCGCACCCATGGCGTGGCCACCGGCCGCCCGGGAATCAGACATGCTGATCTCGCCGAGAGTCCACGCCCGGATCTGCTCGATCGCCTGGCGGGGCCGCCGATCCGAGGGTTGCACCGACTCGAAGAAGGGCAGCACGTGTTCGGCGCAGGCAGCCGCCCACCACGCCAGGAGCCGATGGTCGGAGTCCGTGAGGGTCCCCCCGCGACGGATGGTGATGAAGCGCCCGTCGCGGTCCTTGGGGAGGATCACGAATGAACCATATAGTCGAGCGCACCTCGTGACCCCCCTGACAAGCGGCGGGCTACGGTGACGCGGTGAACACCACCGGCTCCGCCACTACGAGAACTACCTGCCCCGCTTCCTGACGCGACTGGTCGCCGAACTGCCTCACGGTCCGGCCCGCTCCCTCGTTGCGGCCAACCTGGCGGACGAGGAGGGCGATCCGGTCGCCCACGTCGAACTGTTCGAGGGCTTCGCCCGGGCCGTCGGCGCCGGGAACGAGGCCGCTTCGCCCGCCACCGGGCATCTGTTGGCCACCTACGACGATCTTCTCGCCGAGGGACCAGCGGCGGCGCTGGCCGGCTTTGTGGCGTACGAATGCCAGGCCGGTGAGGTCGCCCAGCGCAAGGCCGAGGGCCTGCGCCGCTGGTACGGCCTCGACGACGATGGTGTTGCGTTCTGGGCCCATCACGCCCGGGTGGATATTCGCCACGGCGCGTGGGCCCGTCGCGCTCTCGCCAGCGTGGCCGGGGACGGGCAACGGCCGGCCGTGCGGCGGGCGGCCGACGCCTGGTGGGCGTTCCTCGATGAGCGCGAGGTGGTCGCCACCACCGGCTGAAGCCGAGGGAGAACGGCGCGATGCTGGGCGGCGGTGGCAACCGTCCGGGTCGTGATCGTCGTGGCCTTGGTGGTCTGTCTCATCATGTACACCCTGCGGCGGTACCGCCATGGGATCGTCGCCGAGCGGGGGACGAGCATCGGGGCCGATCTTGGGGCCCTGTCCGATGCGCCGCGAATGCTCGTGCAGGAAGTCGCCACCGCGGGACCGGATCGCATCCACGTGGTCCTCAGGCCGGCGTCGGGCTCCCGTGCCGAAACGTCGCTGCCGCCGGCGACGGGGCGGGATCTCTACGTACGCCGGGGCGACGACGACTTCGGACTCGGCCTGTTGCAGCAGTGGCAGCGGTCCGGGAGCCCGGTCGCCATCGTGACCCCGCCCGGCAGCCGGCTGGTCCGCCTACGGTCGGTGGACGACCTGCAGCATCTCACTCTTAGACTTGTCGAAGACGAGTGACACGCGGCGCGGGTGAGCACCCCGTGCTCGTAGGAAAGAGGCAGCTGATGTTCACCAAGGTCCGACCCGGCCAATCTGGCAACGAGGCCACGATCGAACGCCTCTCGGCGGCGTCGACGCGGCGGATCATCGAGCCCGACACCGACCTGACCGGCCAGGTCGGCCCGGGCCAGGTCATGCCCGACGAGCTCCTGAGCGTCACCGGCCTCGGGATCGAGCTCAGTGCCGAGCAGCGGGCCCAGCTCTCGCGCGAGGAGCTGGCGGCTATCATCTCCGAGGGCATCCGTTTCGAGGCGGTCCTTATGGCCGGCTTCGGCATGGCGTTGGCCCAGACCAAGAAGTTGACCGGACCACAGATCACCTACGCCCTCCACGAGTTGGGCGAGGAGACCCGCCATTCCCGGATGTTCGTGCGGCTCCTGGAGCAGCTGGGCGCCACCGCCGTCAGCCCGTTCGACCACGGAATCCACGGCGTCGTCAAACGGTGGATCCTGCGGGCGGTGATCCACTATCCCGCCATGTTCTGCGTGCTGGTCCTCGCCGGCGAGGAGATCCCCGACCTCATTCAGCGCCGCACCGGTGAGCATCCCGACACGGATCCCTTCGTTCGGGCGGTGAACCGCTACCACCGCCAGGAGGAGGCACGCCACCTGGCCTTCGCCCGCGTGCAGCTCCCCGAGCTGTGGGCCGGGTCAGACTTCCTGCAACGGTGGCGGGTTCGTCACCTGGCGCCGCTCGTCATCCTTCTGATGTTCGCCATGCTGATCCATCCCGGCGTGTACGAGGCGGTCGGGTTACCGGGGTGGCCGACGTGGTGGCGGGCCCAGCGCAGCGAGCACACTGTCGCCCTGCGCCACGACGCCATCCGCCCGGTGCTGGCCGCGGTCCAGAAGTCCGGGGCCTTCGGCCGCCGTGCCGTGCCATGGGGATGGCGCCGTCTGGCCGGCACCGACCGCGCCGGGCGGCCCGTCAGCTAGCGCCGGCTCCACGCGGGGCTGGTGGCGCTCAAGGCTTGATCGCCGCCGTGAACCGGCTGGCGATCATCTGCGCCCCGGTGACACTCGGGTTGATGCCGTCGGCGGAGATGAGCGAACTCGGCGCCGGGGCGGCGAGGGCGGCGGCGTGGAGGTCGACCAGGACCGCCCCTTCCCGGGCCGTCACCGCGGTGATGGCGGCGTTATAGGCCGCCACCGCCGCCACGACCTGGGTACGGGAAGGGACCGGCTGGACCAGCCCGGAACAGGCGCCGCCGCCACCGAGGCAGTCGAGGTAGGCGGGCAGCTGGTCCACCGGGGGGACGGTGCCGACCAGCACGGTGGCCCCGCCGGCGCGCAGGGCGTGGACGAGGGTGGTGAGCGCCGATTGATAGGTGGTCACCGGAACCTGGGTGAGGATGTCGTTGAGTCCCAGCCACACCGTGACGACGGCGGGATGCAACGACGTGGCCGTGGGGAGGCTCTCGGTCACCGCGGTGGCGGCAGTGGCGTCGGGAATGCCCAGGTTCACCAGCCGGTAGTTGGCGGGCAGGGAGCGAAACACGTCCTGGGGCCACGACTCGCGCAATGGGTCGTCCGTCCCGACGCCGCGGGCGTCGCTGCCTCCTATGGCGACATACAGGCGGGTCGCGGTGGGGTTGACCGGCGGTGCGCCCGCCGTCGTGGATTTGGAGGCGGTACACGAGACCGCGGCGCAGGAGACGATGACAACGGCAAGCAGCCCGACCAGATGGCGTCTCATCCCGACTCCACCGCCTCACGGGCTGGCAGGCGCGCCGCCCGGGCGGCGGGCACCAGGCCGGCGAGCCCGGCGAGAAGCGCAGCTCCGACGACGGCACCGCCGAGGACGACCAGGCTGATGGCCAGGTGGAGCGGCGCGATGCCCTGGGACGCCAGGTAACGGTTGACGGCCAGCCCGACGGAGGCGGCGACCGCGGCGCCGAGCGCCACCCCGATGACGCCGCCCACGGCGCCCACGGCGAGCGCCTCGATCAGGAAGATCCGCAACACGTCGCGGTCGCGAGCGCCGATCGCTTTCAGCACGCCGATTTCCCGGCGGCGTTCACGAACGGCGGCGAAGAGGGCGTTGGCAATGCCGAGGGCGGCGACCACGAGGGCGATCAGCCCGATGCCGGCCAGGACTATCTCAACCACGCGGAGGTAACGCTGGACGGAGGCGATGAGCTGCTCGGGCGCCGACGTCGAGTACCCGACAGCGGTGATGCGGTTGCGGAGCGTGGCCACTTTGTCCAGGCGGTTGGCGATGACGAACAGCCCGGTGTAGGTGGTCGGCTGGAGGCCGAAGCTGGCCGCGCTGGCGGCGCCGCCCGCAAGGATCCAGTCGCGCCCCGTCTCGGCCAGCCCGAGCGTCCCGATCAGCTGCCCGGTTCCCGCGTCTTGGGCGGCGACGCCGACGATCACGGGATGGAGCCACATGCTGCGACTCGATCCCCGGCGAAAGCCGCGGGGGAAGCCGAACTCGAGGGTGACACCGAGCACCGTCGCCGCCTGCTTCTGCGGGATGTGGAGGCGGTCCAGGAAGTCCGGAGTCACCGCGATCTCGTTGGTCGAGGTGGGGAGTCGCCCCGCCAGCAGGGTGATCGGCAGTCGGGCGGCCTGATCGACGGACACGCCGACGAGGCTGTCGCCGTAGGGTTCGTCGGGGCCGAGACCGGGCACCCCCGACCCGACGGCGTTGGCGGGCGTACCGGGCACCGCGATCCTGGGAGGGGCCAGCACCACCACCGGGACCGAGACGACCGGGTACACCGAGTCGACGTTCGGCAGGCTCCGGACGCGACGGAGCGCCGAGTCGTCGAGGGGCTTGGGCGGCCCGGGCGTGGCGTTGTCGCGGTCGATCTGGGTCGGGTCGGGCGCCGCCGCCGCCACCTTGATCCCCGCCAGCGATCCGCCGGTGGTGACCTCCGACAACACCCGCGTCTGGGCCGTCTGGGCGATGGTGACGAGGGCGGTCAGGAGGGCGGCGGCCAGCGCAACGGCGGCCACGGTGAGCGCCGAGCGGCCCGCCCGGCGCCGCAGTTCCCGGCCGACCAGGCGGAAGGCGTCGGCCCAGGTCACAGGTAGGACCGGGGGGGAGTCAGCAGGCCCTCCAGTCGGCCGGCGCGCAGAGCCAGGCGGGTGGCGGCCCGGTCGGCCACGGCGTGGTTGTGGGTGACCACGACCAGGGTGACGCCGCGGGTGGCGGGCAGGGACTCGAGCAGGGTGATGACGTTGGCTGCCGACTCCTCGTCCAGGTTCCCGGTCGGCTCGTCGGCCAGGACCAGGCGCGGCGAGTTGGCCAGGGCGCGGGCGATGGCGACACGCTGGCGTTCCCCGCCGCTCAGCTGGTGGGGAAGATGCTCGAGCCGGCCGGCCAAGCCGACAGAGCCGAGAAGGTCGCGGCTCGCGGCCCGCCTGGTCTTCAGGCCGACACCCGCCAGGGCCAGGGCCAGCTCGACGTTCTCCGCCGCGGTAAGGGTCTGCAGCAGCCCGAAGTGTTGGAAGACGAAGCCGACGGTCTGGGAGCGGAACCGGGCCAGCTCGGTTGCCGACACGCCGGCCAGATCCGTCCCCTCCACCTCGACGTGGCCCGACTGGACCCGCTCCAGCCCACCCAGCAGGGACAGCAAGGTCGTCTTGCCGGCCCCCGACGGGCCCGTGAGGGCGACGTAGCCACCGGCGGGCACGTCGAAGCTGACCCCGTCCAGCACGACCAGCTCGCCCCTCGGCGTGCGGTAGCGGTGGCGCAGATCGCGAACCAGGAGAGAGGGGCTCACCTCCTCACCGTGCCCCATGCGACGGCCCAATGGTCATCGGGGCCGGATCCTTTGGGTTCACCGGTACCCGTCGGGGAGGGGATTAGGCCAAGGCGGCGTAGGCGGCGTCCTGCAGCTCGACGTGGACAGTTGGCGCGGTCGAGGTCTCGAAGAGCCGCTGGGTCAGGACGATGACGGTCAGATCGTGATGCGGGTCGACCAGCCACGAGGTCCCGAAGCCGCCGTCCCAGCCGAACGCCCCGGCACGCGGTCCGTCGACCACCACCGACTGGCAGAACCCCCAGCCCCGCCCGTCGAGGAACCCGTCGGCCGGCTCCACTTGCCCTCCGGGGCGTCATAGACCTCGAGACGGTCGGGCGTGGCGAGATAGGCGGTGGCCAGGCGATCGACCTGCGGGGTCCAAAAAGCCGTGTCTCTCATGCCGAGGGGCTGGAAGATCCGGGAGCGCAGCACGTCGGCGAACGGCATCCCGGCGACCCGAGCCAGCAGGACGGGCGTCGGGGTCGGGCGGGACGTCGGGATCGGGAGCTCCGAGGGTGGCGAGATGCAGGTCGTAGGCGGCGGCGACGACCGGGCCGTCGATGCGGCGCAGCACCCGGCGGTTGGCCAACTCGGGCAGCCACTTGTCGACCGGATCGTCCAGAGCGAGGAGGCCCTCGTCGATCAGGGCCAGCGTGGCGGCGCCGGTGACCGGCTTGGTGGTCGAGGCGATCCGAAACAGCGAATCCCGCTTTACCGGGAGGCCACCGACGGCCAGCGTGCCGAGCACCTCGACACCGACCTGGCCGCCTCGGGTGACGAGGGCGACCAAACCGGGAGCCCCATGGCGCCACTATCGCCCGCCGCGTTGCATCATGTCGCCGTGCCCGCCCCCCGACGGCCGATGCCGGCCGCCGGCGCCGTGTTTGCGCTGGCCTCGGCCGCCGGCGTCGGGCTGTCGATCGTGGTGGCAAGGGGCGGCCGCCCCCTCCCCCTACTCCTCGCCGCCTGGGGCGGGGCGTGGCTGGTCGCGGTGGCCGCCGCCCACCGGGCGACGGGCCGGCGCGCCATCGTATTGATCCTGGTCGCCGGCGCCGCCCTCCGGCTGGCGTCGCTGGCCGGGCCGCCCGCCACCTCCGACGACCTCTACCGCTACGCCTGGGACGGGCGGGTGCAGGCGGCAGGGGTCGACCCATACGACCAACCGCCGGCCAGCGCCCAACTGGCTCACCTGCGGGAGGGGTGGCTGTGGCCCACCGCCTCAGTGTGCGCCACCCTCGGTCGGGCGCCGGGTTGCACCCGGATCAATCGCCCCCCGGCGCGCACGATCTACCCGCCGGTGGCCGAGGTCTGGTTCGCCGCCGTCTACCGTGTCGCCGGGGTGGCCGCCCGCCACAAGGCGTGGCAGGTGGCGGGCCTGGTGACCGAGTTGGCGACCCTCGGTCTCCTCGTCGCCGCCCTGGCCCGATGGGGGCGGGACCAGCGATGGGCGGCCCTGTACGCCCTCTCCCCGGCCCCGGCGCTGGAAATCGTCAACAACGGGCACGTCGACGGCCTGGCCGTCATGCTCGTCATGGCGGCGCTGGTCGTGGTGGCGCCCGGCGAGACGCCCGCATCGCGCGGGCGTGAGGCGGCGGCGGCCGCGCTGATCACCGCCGCCGCGCTGGTGAAGCTGTACCCCGCCATCCTGTTGCTGCCCCTGGTCGCCTGCCGGAGCGGCCCCCGCCTGGGCGCGCTGGTGCGCACCGCCGCCATCGCCGCCGGACTGGGCGCCCTGGCCTACGCCCCCCACGTGGCGGCGGTCGGTTCGCGGGTGCTCGGCTACCTTCCCGGCTACCTCAGGGAGGAGAACTACCGCAGCGGTGGCCGCTTTCTCATCGCCCACGTGCTGCATGTCCCCCACGTCGCGGTGGTGGCGGTCACGGTGCTGGGGGTGGTGGCGGTCGCCGTCTGGGTGGTCATCCGTCGGCCGTCGCTGCCGGCGGCGTCGGCGGCGTTGATCGGCGCCCTGCTGCTGGCGGCCTCGCCCGCCCAGCCCTGGTATGCCGTCTCGTTGCTGGCGCTGGCGGCCGTCGCCCGCCGCCCCGCCTGGGCGGCCGTGGTGGCCGCCGGGTATGCCGCTGCCCTGTCATCGGTGTTGGCGCCGGCGCACGCGGTGACCATCGGCGGCTGGGCCTACACCGCCGCCCTCGTCGTGGTGGTCGCCGCCGCCGGGCGGCGGGTCAGGGACGCCCGCTAACTTCACGGCCAACGTGTCGCCGGACCCTGACCCGCCCCCCTCCGTCCCGGCCCGGCTGGCGCCCCTGTTGGTGGGCTGCGTCGTCCTGGCCGCGCTGTCGCTGGTGATCGTGCCCTCGACCATCACCTTCGACCCCCTGACGTGGGCCACCTGGGCGCGGGAGATCGCGCACCTCCGCCTCGACACCCGCGGCGGGCCGGCGTGGAAGCCCCTCCCGGTCATGGTCGACGTCGTCTTCGCCCCCTTCGGGCAGGGCGAGAAATGGGCCTGGCTGGTCGTGGCCCGCGCCGGCGCCCTGCTGGCGGTCGCCATGGCCTACCGCCTGGCCCGCCGCCTGGCCGGTCCCATCGCCGGCCTCATCGCCGCCGCCGGTCTGGCCCTCAGCTCCTCGTACATCGAGTACCTGACGCCCCTCGGCATGTCGGAACCGCTCATGGCCGGGCTGTTCCTGCTGGCGATCGAACGCCACCTCGACGGCAAATACCCCCACGCCTATGGGCTGCTCTTCGCCTGCCTGCTCCTGCGCCCAGAGACCTTTCCGTTCTTCGTCGGGTACTCGGTGTTCATGTGGCTGCGCTTTCCCCGGTCCCGGCCGTGGATCGTGATCCTGCTGGCCCTCCTCCCGGTGCTGTGGCTGGCCCCCGACTACGCCGGTTCGGGGGACTGGCTGCGGTCCACGAAACGGGCGGCCGTTCCCAGCCAGGGGGGACCGCTGCTCACCAGTTTCCCCGCCTGGGCGGTGGTCGAAAGCGCGTACAACGCGGTGCTATTGCCGATCGTGGTCGGCGCCGCCGTCGGGGTGGTGCTGGCGGTGCAGGAATTTCGGAAGCAACGCCGGATCACCACCCTGGCCACCTTTTCCCTCCTCGGTGTTGGATGGATCGTCGAGGAGGCACTTGTCACCCAGGCCCATTTCGGCTCCGGCGACCAGCGCTACCTCATCGTCGGCTACGGCTTGCTGTGCGTGCTGGCCGGCGTCGGCTGGGTGCGGCTGGCCGCCCTGGTGGGGGGCGCCCCCGCCCGGGTGGCGGCCATCGCGGTGATCGTGGCCGCCGCCGCGCCGTTCGTGTGGCAGCGGGCCGACGAACTCACCCAGACGATCGGGGAGATCCCGTACCAAGCCCACAAGTACGGCGAACTGGAAACCCTGATCCGCCAGGCCGGCGGGCGGAGCCGGATCCTCGTCTGCGGCCCGGTGACATCGGACATCTACCAGATGCCGGCCATCGCGTGGGACCTCGACATCCATCAGCACCAGGTGGTGATCGGGGTGCGGCCCAGCGGGACGGTCTTCCGGACCCGGACGGTACGGGGGTCGCCCCTCCTGCCGCCGGAACTGGGATCTCCCGACTTCCACCTCGTCGCCCGCACCGGCCAGTGGCAGTTGCTCCGCACCTGCCCGAACGGCTGATTCAGGCTTCGGCGGGCGCCTTCTGCCGTTCGTTGCGGTCGGGGTCGCTGGCGAGGATATGGCAGCGGCACTGGCACCCGAACTGGTGCATTGGATGTTGACGGCAGGGACAATCGAAAATTGTCCGCTTCGCCGGACCGACGTTCACGATTTGACCACCTCTCTGTTTGAAGTAGAAGTCGTGGCGCCACCAGGGTCCGGAGTGGCGAAGCGCTGTTCTCGCAGCGGTGAACTGCCGGTCACGTTACTGCACGTCCCTGCGGCGTGAATGGGGAAACCCAACAGTTTTATGAACGCTCTATTTCGCGGGGCGCCATTATCCGGCTACCCCACCGGAAGAACCTGGCGGCGGCGCTTCTCGAGGAACGCCCGTTCGGCGGCGTTGGCCGAGAGGGCGATCGATGCGTCGTAGGCGGCGACCGCTTCGGCGGGTCGTCCGAGGCGGCGGAGGAAGTCGGCCCGGGTGGCGTGAAAGAGGTGGTAGTTGTCGAGCCGGATGCCGTCAACCAGGGCCAGGGCGACGGCCGGGCCCTCGATCTCGGCGATGGCGATGGCCCGGTTGAGCGCCACCACCGGGGTGGGCGCGACGGTCAGCAAGAGGTCATACAGCTGCACGATCTGGCGCCAATCGGTGTCGGCGGCCTGGGCGGCGACGCTGTGCACGGCGTTGATCGCCGCCTGGATCTGGTAGGGCCCCGGAAGGTTGCGGCGCAGGCAGGCCCGGACAATCGCCTGGCCCTCGGCGATGAGTTCCCGGTCCCAGACGGATCGGTCCTGGTCCGGGAGGGTGATGATAGAGCCGTCCGCGGCGGTTCTTGCCGCTCGGCGCGACTCGACCAGCAGCAGCAAGGCCAGCAGCCCGAGTACCTCGCTTTCGTCGGGCATGAGCTCGGCCAGCAGCCGAGCCAGGCGAACCGCCTCGGCGCACAGGTCGGCGCGGACCAATTCGTCGCCGGACGTCGAGGCGTAGCCCTCGTTGAAGATCAGGTAGATGACGGCCAGGACAGAGCGGAGCCGGTCAGGGAGCTCGCTGTCGCCGGGCACCCGGTACGGGATCTTGGCGTCGCGGATCTTGCCCTTCGCCCGGACCAGGCGCTGGGCCATGGTGGGCTCGGGGACGAGGAAGGCACGGGCAATCTCGGGTGTCTGCAGGCCGCCGAGCAGCCGCAGGGTCAGGGCCACCTGGGCGCTGGGCGCCAGCGCGGGGTGGCAGCAGGTGAAGATGAGGCGCAGACGGTCGTCTCCCACGGGTGTCTCCTCAGGGGGCTCGTCGGGGGCGTGGAGCAGACGGGCCCGGGCCTGGCGGTCGTCACGAGACGCTTCCCGGCGGAGCCGATCGATCGCCCGGTTGCGAGCAGTGGTGATGATCCAGCCGGCCGGGCTGGGTGGCAGGCCCTGGCTGGGCCAGCGCTGCACCGCCACCGCGAACGCCTCCTGGACCGCCTCCTCGGCGACGTCGATGTCGCCGAAGACGCGGACCAAGACGGCGACCGCCCGACCGGACTGCTCCCGGAAGATCCGGGCGATCGCGTCGTCGTCGACCGCCGCCACCACCGTCAGCCCGCGCCCTCGTCCTGGAAGGGCCGGACCTCCACCGGGTTGGCGCAGGCGATGCTCGCCCGCGTCGCCCAGTCGAGGGCGGCGTCGAGATCGTCGGCCTTGATGACCCAGAAGCCGCCGATCTGCTCCTTGCTCTCGGCGAAGGGGCCGTCGGTGGTTAGCGTCTCGCCGTTTTCGACCCGGACGACGGTGGCGGTGCTGGGCGGGCACAACCCGCCGGCGAAGACCCAGACGCCGGCGTCCTGCACCTCCTGGTTAAAAAGCGCCACGTCACGGAAGGCTTTCTCCATAGCCTCGACCGGCGGCAGAGGGGCGTCCTCGTTGCCGTGAACGGACAGCAAGTAGAGCGTCATCGAAGTCTCTCCCTTCCCACTAGGACTGCGACGCCGGGCGGTAGACCATCAGGACGGCGCCGGTCGGCGTCGTCTTGTTCTCGACCAGGTCCAGCTTGGTGTAGCTGTCCTCGCCGTACAGCCGCTTGCCGGCGCCGAGGACGACGGGATACACGACGAGGCGCAGCTCGTCGACGAGCCCGAGGTGCAGCAACTGGCGGGCCACCGATGCGCTCCCTGCGACCAGGATGTCGCCTCCCGGCTGCTCCCGCAGCCCGGCCACCTCGGTCGCCAGGTCGCCGTCGAGGCGCCGGGAGTTGTTCCACGACAGTGTGTCCAACGTCGACGAGACCACGTACTTCGGCATCGAGTTCATGCGATCGGCAAACACGTCGGTCATCGACGGCCAGGCGGCGGCGAATCCCTCGTAGGTAACCCGGCCCAGCAGCAGGCCGTTGCTGGCCATCAGTTCGTCGAGCTTGAACTTGGCAATCTCGTCGTTCCAGTAGGGCATCGTCCAACCGCCATGTTCGTACTTCTCGGCCCCGCCCGGATCCTCCATCACGCCGTCCAGCGACACGAACTCCGTCACCACGATCCTTGCCACCGTTATCTCTCCTTTTGCTCGGGGCCGGCGTGCGCCGGCCGTTGCTCGGGGCCGGCGTGCGCCGGCCGTTGCTTGGGGCCGGGGGGGGGGCCGGCTCTCATCGTCGATACGAACGCCGGAGCCGCCAATCGACAGCCTGCCCAAAAAAACTCTGTCGTAGGGTGAGCGCGGTGGAGGAGCCCATGATCGAGGTGGAGGACGGCGCCACATCGTGGTGGTTCGAACGGGCCTTCCTCACCTCCCGCTGGTCGTGCATCTGGGGGCGGGGCTGTCTCGGGATCCTGCCCACGCCGGCGCCCGAGCTCGGGCAGGGCTGCTGCTCGGTCGGCGCCGAGTTCGACGGCGAGGACGAGGCCCGGCTGATCAGCGCCCTGGCGGCGACCCTCGATCCCCACCTGTTCCAACAGCACGCCGAGGCCCAGCAACACGGCATCTTCGCCGACGACAGCCGCGCCGCCACCCGCGTCGTCGACGGGGCGTGCATCTTCCTCAACCGCCCGGATTTCGCCGGCGGCGCAGGGTGCGCACTCCACCTGGCGGCGCTGGCGGCCGGCGAGGCACCCCGGGAGTGGAAGCCGTCGGTCTGCTGGCAGCTGCCGGTCAAGGTGGATTGGACCGACCGGGGTGATGGGGGCGAGGTGGCCACGGTGCGGCGCTGGCACCGGGCCGACTGGGGGCCCGAGGGCGACACCATGGCGTGGTGCTGCACCGAGGGCGACCTCGCCTACCACGGGGACCGGCCGGTCATCGAGTCGCTCGCCGAGGACATCGAAGCCATCACCGGCCCCGAGGTCTTTGTCCAGCTGCAACGCCGCCTCCGGTCATGATGGGCGGGTGAAAGCCCATCCTGGCGCGGCGTGGGGTGGCGTCGCCGGGCCGGCCGCCTTCCTGTCGGCGTGGGTAGTGGGCAGCGCCAGGACGAAGGGATATTCCGTCGTCGACGACGCCATCAGCCAGCTCGCGGCCATCGGGGCGTCGACCCGCCCCCTGATGACCGCGGGATTCATCGGCTTCGGGATCGGCGTTCCTCTCTACGCCGCCGCCCTTCGCAGCGCGTTGCCCGGTCCGGCGTGGACCACCGCGTTGGTCACCGGGGTGGCTGCCGTCGGCCTTGCCGCCGCGCCCCTGAACGAGTCGTCTGCCGTCGACGCCCTCCACAACGCCGCCGCCGGCATCGGCTACGTCACCTTGGCGGCCACGCCCCTGCTGGCCGCCCGGCCGCTGGCCGCCCTGGGCTATCGCCGGGCGGCGGCGGCATCGGTGGCGGTGGCGGCGGCGTCGGGGCTGTGCCTGGCCGGCACCCTTGCCGGGCCGGCCCACGGGTTGCTGCAGCGACTCGGCCTCACGATCGGCGATGCCTGGCTGGTCGCCACGTCGGTCTGGATCCTGTCGGGGCGCACGCGCCGGGTGGCGGCTCCCACGGGCGGCTGAGCCGGCGGCCCCCGCTCCTTAGCACCGCAGGAAGGCCGCTCAGGCCTCGACCTTCACGCCCCGCCAAAAAGCGACGCGGTCGGTGATCTGCTTGGCCGCGTCCTTGGGTGTTGGGTAGTACCAGGCGGCGTCCGGGTTGGTGGCGCCGTCGACCACGACGGTGAAGTAGCTGGCCGTGCCCTTCCACGGGCACACGGTGTGCGTCGCACTGTCGACCAGCAGTTCGCTCTTTACCGAGTCGCGGGGGAAGTAGTGGTTGCCCTCCACGACGACGGTGTCGTCGCTTTCTGCCAGAACGGTTCCATTCCACGTCGCTCGAGCCATACAAGAGGCAACATCGCGTCCGCCGTCACGCATTCCTCATGGTCAGCTGACCGGTTCGGCCCAACTACCTGTTGTTGATGACGGCCAGGTAGGGCTGGGATGTCGACGGCGGCCCCACCGGCACCACGAAGAGGGTGACCGACAGCTTGGCGTTGGTGAAGGAGTACGAGTCCTGGGGCAGCGGGAGGCGCCCCGCGGCCAGGAACCGCAGCGAGAACCGGCCCTGGTCTCCGGCTGGCGCTTCCGGGAGGTCAGCGATGCTGGTGAGGGTGACCGGGACCGTTACCCGGCCGTGGGCCATCTTGAAGGAGGCGCCCAGCAGGGGCGTAAAGGTCGAACGCCGAAGGGTGCTGGCCGGGGCGGTGGCCAGCGCGGCCGCCGGTTGGGCCAGGGCAACGGGCGACAGGGCCGCCACCCCCACGGCAACCGTGCCCATGAGAAAACCCCGCCGCGAGCAATACCCGTCCATTCCGCCCCCTTCGCCGCCCCACGTCGGCGGCCCACTGTAGACCAGACCGCGACATGTTTGTCTTTGCAAGCGTCTGGGTTAGGGCTGCACTCGTCCACCGGGGTTCGTCATCATGAGGAAGGGGCGGTCCCTGATGCGGTCTGCTCGGTGATGTAGTCGGTGACGGCCCGGAGGGATCCAGCCCGGCGATACACCGCCCGCTGGCGGGCGGCGCCGCTGCCGCCGGCCACGATTTCCTTGACGCCGTCCGCCACCCGGTTCCAATCTCCCGCCTCCTCCAGTGCCGGGCGCAGCGTCCCTAGCAACCGGTCGACGGCATCGTCGGCGCGGCGCAGCCGGCCGACGCTCAGGTCGACGAGCCGCTCGGACAGGCCGTGGCGGGCCGCCCGCCAGACGGCACCCTCCAGTACCTCGCCGCGCACCTCCCGGTCGGACGGCTCCACGAACGACGCGGTGGTCGCCATCGCTCGGACCAGGCCGGCCAATGTCACCGCCTCGTCCACGGTGAGGCACACGTCGGCGATGCGCACCTCGAGGGTCGGGAAGCGGGCCGACGGGCGCACGTCCCAGTAGAGGTGGGTGGCGTCCTCCACGATCTCGGCGTCGACCATGGCGGCGAGCACCAGGTCGTACTCGGCGGCGTCGGCAAAGTAGGACGGCATGCCGGTGGTCGGCCAGCGCCGGAACACCATGGTCCGGTAGCTGGCGTAGCCCGTGTCCCGCCCGGCCCAGAACGGCGAGTTGGTGCTCAGCGCCAGCAACGTCGGCAGCCACGGCCGGATGCGGTTCATGACGGTGATCCGCAGGTCGGGGTCCTCGATGCCGACATGGACGTGGCAGCCGCAGATCAGCGTCTCCAGGGCGATCTGCTGGAACTCGCCAGCCATCTCGAGGTAGCGCTCGCTCGGCGTCACTTCTTGTCGCTGCCAGTCGGCCGTGGGATGGGTCCCGGCCGCCCCGAGCCGGCAGCCGTAGCGCTCGGCGGCCTGGTTGAGGCGGCGCCGCAACTGGCGCAGTGAGGTGTCCAGTTCGCCCAACGACGAGCAGACCGGGGTGCTGACCTCAACCTGGCAGCGCAGCAGCTCGGGGTGGACGTTCTCGCCCAGCGCCGGCGCCGCGGCGTCGAGCACGATGTCATTGACGGGCCGCAGCTCACCGGTCTCGGCGTCGATCAGCTGGTACTCCTCTTCGACCCCGAGCGTTCCCCGCGCCACGCGTCCCTTTTCCCCCCCTTACCATCCGAACCAAACCGATGACGAGCCACATCCTCACTCTCGTGTGCCCGGACCGACCCGGCATCGTCGCCGGCGTGGCCGAGGGGCTGCTGCGTCTCGACGCCAACATCGTGGAGAACGCCCAGTTCAGCGACCTGCCGACCGGCATGTTCTGCATGCGCACCCGGTTCGATTCGCCCGTCGACGACCCCGCCGAGATCGCCACGGCGCTGCAGGAGTGGGCCGCGGCCCTGGGCGGCGAGCTGCGCGTCCGGCGGGAGGACCAGCGCTGCCGGACCCTCGTGCTGGTCTCCCGGTACGACCACTGCCTGGTCGACCTGCTGTACCGCTGGCACGCCGGCGAGCTGCCCGTGGACATCCCGGTGGTGGTGTCTAACCACCCGGACCTGGCCGCCACCGTGACCGCCTACGGGATCGCCTTCGAGAGCAGCGACACCGCGGTGGGGGTGGAGGGCTGGGTTCGCAAGCTGGTCGCCGACCACCACATCGAGCTCGTCGTCCTGGCCCGCTACATGCAGATTGTCTCCGACGACTTGTGCCGGGAACTGGCGGGGCGCATGATCAACATCCACCACTCGTTTCTCCCTAGCTTCAAGGGCGCCCGCCCGTACCACCAGGCGTGGGAACGGGGCGTCAAAGTCATCGGGGCGACGGCCCACTACGTCACCCCCGACCTGGATGAAGGACCGATCATCGATCAGGACGTGGCCCGGGTGGGACACGCCCACACCCCGCAGCAGATGGCCGTCATCGGCCGGGACCTGGAGCGGGTGGTGCTGTCCCGCGCCGTCAAGGCGCACAGCGAGAGCCGGGTGTTCCTGCTCGGCCGGCGAACCGTCGTCTTTCTTTAGCCCTCGACGTCGAAGATGTCGGCGGGATCGGCCGCCATCAGCGCCTCGGCGTGGGCCGCCTTGAGGGCGGTGAACCGTCGCTCCTCCTCCTCGCCGCGCCCGTCGGTGCGGGCCAGGGCGATGAACTCGTCGCTGATCATCCCGGGCCGCACCAGGAGGGTGACGGCCAGGCCCCGGTAGCGGAACCGGAACACGAACTGGGCCAGCGTGACGCCCCGCTCCGGCCGCTCGAGCTCGGTGGTGACGACGTAGCGGCCGTCGGTCAGGCTCCGGGTCACCAACTCGAAGGCGTCCCGGGCGCCCGGCCCGCGGAAGGCGGTGTCGATGTCGATGACCCGCCGCTCCAGGGGCTCTCGAGGATCGAGGAGGGAAAAGGCGCGCGCCATGGCTTGGCACGCCACGGCCACCCCGGCGGGGCTGCCGGGACCGCTGTAGCGCAGCATGTCCTCGTAGGAGAAATGGAGCAACGCCGGGTGCTCGACGACCGTGATCATGGGCCGGTTTTTAGCCGGACGGCCCGAAGCGCTCCACCCGGATGCTGGAGGCGGCCATGCCCGCGCCGATCAGGAGTCCGGTGGCGGCGTCGGCGAAGCCGGAAGAGCCGCACACGTAGGCGGTCGCCGCCGGGTCGACCGGGTGAGGCAGGTCGGCGGCGCCCAGGTGGCCCGGCGGCCGCGGCCACGCCGGCGGGGTGGCCCGGGTGTACACGATCGTCGTCTCCGGTCCCGGCAGCTCCTCGGCGTAGTACAGGTCGGACGGTGTCCGGGCGGAAACAACCAGCCGCACCAGGTCCGACCGGCCCTCGCGCCGGGCCAGGCGCAGCATCGCCATGAGGGGGACGACGCCCGAGCCGCCGCCGACGAGCAGGGCCGGCGCCTCGCCCGCCCACACGAACCAACCGCCGATCGGCCCCCGGACCTCGAGGGTGTCGCCGACCGCGACCCCATCGTGCAGGAACGACGAGACCTCGCCGTCCTCCAGGCGTTCCACGGTCAGCTCGATCTCGTTCGACCCGTCCGGGGGCGACGCCGCCGAATACGAGCGGGCCGCCTGGTACCCGTCAGGGGCGGTGAGGCGGACCACGAAGTGCTGGCCCGCCAGGTGAGGGGCGGGGCGGGAGAGGGCCAGGCGGAAGGTGGAGGCGGTGGCGGTTTCCGGTCGGATGCCGACGACGGTGGCCTGCTGCCAGGCACGGGCCGCCGGCCGGCCGGCCGGCGGTGACGCCCCCGGCCCGCCGCCCGGTGGTGACGGCGCCCCCGGTCCGTCAGTCACCTTGGTAGCGCTGCTCCTGCCACGGGTCGCCACGGTCGTGGTACCCGTTTCGCTCCCAGAACCCGGCTTCGTCGTGGTCGAGTACTTCCAGACGGGTCACCCACTTGGCGCTCTTCCAGAAATAGAGGTGGGGGACGAGCAGCCTCGCCGGCCCGCCGTGGACCACGGGAAGGGGCTGGCCGCCGTAGTCCCACACCACCCACGCCTTGCCGTCGGTCACGTCCGACAACGGCAGGTTGGTGTTGTAGCCCGTCGTCGACCAGGCCAGCACGTACGACGCCGACGGCTGGGGTTTGGCCGCCGCCAAGAGGGTGTCGACCGACACGCCGGAGAAGGTGACGCCGAGCTTCGACCAGGTGGTGACGCAGTGAATATCGCCGTTGTACACCGAGCCGGGCATGGCGTGGATCTCGTCCCAGGTCCAGGACAACGACTGCTCGACCAGACCGTCGATGCTGAAGGTCCAGGTGGCGGTGTCGACGTGCGGCGTCGGTTCGGCGGTCAGCACCGGCCAGTCGTTACCCACGTCGTACTGGCCGGGAGGGAGGCGCGGGTCGTGTTCTCGGCGGCGCCGCCCCTCGAAACCGCGGGTGAATCCCATGGTGCGATGATCGCGCAGTGCGATGGTGTAGGCGCGGGAACACTCGTTGACGCTACGGTTGCCGCCGCTACGGCGACGCGTCGCGCGCGGGGATGGTGAGGACAGGAGATGGCCGAATACAACGAGGCAGACGAGGGGAGGGTCCGCACCTATCTGGCCGAACACGGGGGCAGTGTCGAGGACGCCGCAGGGCGTGGCCTCACCGACCAGATGGCCCGCTCGATTGGCGTAGACAGGCCGGCGGCGCTCAGTGCCCTGTTGGCCCAGATGGAAGCCGATGGTCTCATCACCCGCGACATGCGGGGACTGCGGACGTACAAGATCGCGCTGGTCGAAGGGGCGACAGCCGCGCCCCCTCCGGCTCCCGTTCCCCCGGCTCCCGTTGGTCCGGCTCCCGTTGGCCCGGCGGAGGCGCCTGCCGCCGAGTCGTCGGCGGCCGTCCCGCCGGCTGAGGCGCCTGCTGGCGCGGCGCCTGCTGCTGCCCCCCCGGCCGAGATGCCGGCCGAGCCGGCGGGACCGGCGGTGATCAGCCTGCGCGACGCCGTTGCCGGTCGGGCGACGTCGCCGACATCCACCCGACCGTGGCGCCGCTACGGGCAGGCCGGCGCGCCCACCACGGTCACTCCGCCGTCCGACGTGCCGCCGCCTCCCGCCGGCGTCGAGGCGGAGGACGCCACACCCACCGTCGGCCTGCGAGAACCCCATAACGGCACCGCCCCACCGTCGCCGCCCGAAGCCACGCCCGCCGCGGGTTGGCCGCACCCCCCACCGCCCGCTGGGGGCTGGACCCCGCCGCCGAGCGGCGGGGCGACGGACCGCTTCGCCAGCTTCCGCGGGGCCCCGCCGCCGCCTTCGAGCCCCGCCGCGCCGCCGGTCTCGACACCGCCGCCGCCTCCAGCGCGGGAGCGCAAAAGCGTGCGGTCTCGGTCCCGGGGACGCCTGGAGTTGCCGGTACCGCGGACAGGGCCCAGCTCCCCGCTGATCACCGCCGTCTCGCTGGCGGTCGCCGGCCTCGTCATCATCACCGTGATCACCGTGATCGCGGTGTCCGGCTCGAACCACCATGTCGCTCCGCCGGCGGCGGTGTCCTCCTCGGCCGACGCCTGCCGGGTCGTCACCCCCGACGACGCCTCGGCCGCCTTCGGCGACACCGCTGGGGTGCCCCACTACGTCCTCGGAGCCTGCGTGTACGACGACGGCCACCAGGAGTTGATCGTCGACGTGGCCCGGACGGGAGCCCGCCAGTCCTTCGACGGGTCGCGCAGCGCTACGGCCAAGGACGTACCGGGGCTCGGTGACGCCGCCTACTACGACGGCGGGACCCTGCGGGTGCTCAAGGGGACGAACCTGGTGTTGCTGACCATTCAGCCGTTCTCACCCGATGCACCGAGCCAGAAGCTGCTCCAACTGGCCATGACGGCGACGTCCCGCCTGTAGGCCTAGGGTTCGCCCGCCGCCAGCGCGCCGAGCCGGGCACCGGCGAGTCGGAAGATGGTCCAGTCATCCAGCGCCACCGCTCCGAGACGGCGGTAGAAGTCGATGGCCGGCTCATTCCAATCGAGCACCGCCCACTCCACCCGGGTGTAGCCCCGGGCCACCGCAACCTGCGCCAGGGTCGCCAACAACGCCCGCCCGGCCCCGCGCCGCCGGGCCGAGGGGTGCACGAACAGGTCTTCCAGGTAGATCCCATGGCGGCCGGTCCAGGTAGAGAAGTTGACGAACCAGATGGCCAGGCCCACCACCTCGCCCCGGTCCTCGGCCACGTGGGCGAACAGCCGGGGCGCCGGGCCGAAGAGGGCGCCGGCCAACTGGTGGTCGTCGATCTCGACCTGGTCCTCGGCCCGCTCAAAGGCGGCCAGGGCCCGGATGAGGGCCACCATGGCGGCGCTGTCGGCCGGCTGCGCCCAGCGCACGGTGACAACGGGGTCCGGGTGGGCGGGCGTCACGGCGCCACGAGCTCGGGCAGGGCCTGGCCGATTGGGACCCGGACCACCGCGACCGCCAGGTCGTCGAAGGGCGTGGGGTCGGCGTTGACGATCACCACGGGGATACCGCTGCGCGCGGCGAGCGGCACGAGCCCGGCGGCGGGGTGCACGGTGAGGGTGGACCCCACGGCCAGAAGGAGGTCGGCGCCCTGGACGGCCATGACTGCCCGGTCCAGCACGTCGGAGTCGAGGGCCTGGCCGAAGCTGATGGTCGCCGACTTCAAGATGCCCCCGCACGGCCGGCCCTCAACCACTTCGGCGCAGTGGGGATCCTCCTCGCCGGCCCGCAGCCGGTCGAGCACCGGGGCCATGGGACCGCGCCGGCCGCACGACCAACAGGTGACGTCCCGCATGGTGCCGTGGAGCTCGATGACGAGCTGAGAGCCCGCCCGTTGATGCATCCCGTCGATGTTCTGGGTGATCAGGGCGACGAGTCGGCCCTGCTCCTCGAGGTCGACGAGCGCCCGGTGGCCGGCGTTGGGCTCGGCGGTCCACGCCGGTGAGTGCAGCCGTGTTTGCCACACCCGCTTGCGGACTTCTGGGTCCTCCAGATAGTGGTGAAGGGTGGCGGTGCGTTCCGCCCCCGGATCCTTGGTCCACACTCCCTGCGGTCCGCGGAAGTCCGGGATGCCGGAGTCGGTGGAAATGCCGGCGCCGGTCAGGGCGACGATTGACGACGCCTGGCGCACCGCTTCCCGGGCCGCGGGGAGTTCCGTTGGAGCCACACCCGACGGTACCTTCTCGTGTCGCCCCGCCTGGTTATGCGCAGGCGCCGTTGTTTTCCGCCGCGTCCTCCTCGGCCTCCTGCTCCGCCTTGAGGCAGCGGGCGACCGGTCCCGCCCGGAGAGCGTCGCGCAAGACGGCGCTGATCCGGCCCAGCTCGGTCACCTGCTCGGCGCTCAGCACGTCAAACAGGTTGCGCCGCACCGCCTCCACGTGGCCCCGGGCCGCCGATTCCAAGACGGCGAGGCCGGCGGGGGTGAGGGCGGCGAAGGCGCCTCGCTTGTCCGATGGGCAGGAGCGGCGCTCCACCCACCCCGCCTCCTCGAGTCGGGCCACGGCGTGGGACAGCCGACTTCTCGAGGTGAGGGTGAGGGCCGCCAACTCGCTCATACGGATCTGGTGATCGGGGGCTTCGGACAGCGTCACGAGAATCTGGTAGTAGGCATGGTTGAGGCCGCTGTCGTGCTGCAGTTCCCGGTCGATCTCGGCGGTGAACAACCGCACGGCATCAATGAACGCCCGCCACGACACCTGCTCCTCTGCGGAGAGCCAACGAGGGCTGATGTCAGTCACGCTCATCATTCTACCTGGCGGATAGTTGACAGTTCAACATCCAGCGCGTAGACTGTGTTGAGAGTTCAACAATCTGTCTACTACAGAAAGAGGCGATAGGAATGACGAGCACCGAAACCATTCCCGGGTACGTGGTTGGGACTTGGACCATCGACCCCGTCCACAGCGACGTTTCCTTCACCGTACGTCACATGATGGTGAGCAAGGTCCGGGGCCGCTTCAGCAAGTTCGAGGGCAAGATCGTGACCGCCGAGAACCCGCTGGATTCCACGGTAACGGCCACCGTTGACCTCAGCTCCATCGACACCAACGACGCCAACCGGGACGCCCACCTGCGCTCGGCCGACATCTTCAACGTCGACACCCACCCGACGATGACCTTCACCTCGACCAGCGTGACGCCGACCGACTACGGCTTCGACGTGGAGGGCGACCTGACCCTGCACGGCGTCAGCCGGCGAGTGGTCCTCAATGTCGAGCCCAACGGCTTCGGCCCCGACCCCTTCGGTGGCACCCGGGCCGGGTTCTCGGCCAACACCGAGATCAGCCGCAAGGACTTCGGCATCGACTTCAACATTCCGATGGAGGGCGGCGGCGTGGTCGTCGGCGACAAGATCACGGTCAACCTGGAAGTCGAGGCGGTGCTCGACAAGCCAGAGGCGTAAACACTCTTCTGCCGCACGTCCGTTGACCGCCCCCGGCGCCCCCGCCGGGGGCGGTCGTCTGTCCGCTCTTTGCAAACCGTTGCACTGGGCAAGTAACTTCCTTGCGTTGTGCCGCTAACCGGAGAGTCCTCGACGGGTCCAGCAGCCTCCTCTGGATGCATGCCTCGGCTGCGTTCGGTGCTCGTCAGCGTCCTGGTAACCACGCTTTCGCTGCCCGTGCTGTCGGCATCACCGGTGGCCGCCGACACCTCGCCCGCTCAGGGTCAGGTCGATGCCTTGGCGGCTCAGGTCACCATCCAGGCCGGCGTTATCCGCCAGCTCACCGAGCAACTCGACCAGGCCCGGCTGCGGGTCAGCACCACCTCCTCACGCCTGGCGAGCGTGACCCGCCAGCACGAGGCGACGGTGCAAAACCTGGCGGCTAACCGAAGCGTGTTGCTGCAACAGGCGGTGCGGGCCTACATGCACGGCGGCGTGGCCAGCCAGACCGAGTCCATGTCGACTTCCGCCGACGTGACCCTCGGTCAGGAGTACCTCCAGGTGGCCTCCGGCGATCTCACCCAGACCGGCGACCAGCTTCACCAGCTGGAACTCAGCCTTCGCGGCGACGAGCAACAGTTGCAGGCGGCGCAGCAGGCCAGCGCCAGCGCCACCGGCCAGCTCCAGGCGCTCCGCACCCGGGCGTTGGCGACCGCCGCTGACGAACAGGTACGGCTGGTGGGGCTGCAGGCGCAGCTGGACGCCAAGACCAAGGCGGCGGCCGCAGTCTCCGTTGGTGTCGGGAACACGGCATCTCCTGGGTCGGCGGCGGCGACGGCGACAACGGGGACCGGGGTGGCAGCCGTGGCCTCACCTACGAAGCCGACCGCCCAGGGCCTGCCGGTCAACAACGGGCTGATCTCGGTCGTCCAGCAGGCGGCCGGCCTTCCCGTCGCCACCCCCGTGGTCAAACCGTCGCCGCCGCCTGCGCCCACCGTCACGGGCGGGGGCGGAAACGCCGGCGGCGTCTGGCTGCAGCTGCGGACCTGCGAGTCGAGCGACAACTACGCCGAGAACACCGGCAACGGGTTCTACGGCGCCTACCAGTTCAGCGCCAGTACGTGGACCGGCCTCGGCTATCCCGGGCGACCGGACCAGGAGCCGCCGGCCATGCAGGACGCCGCCGCCCAGAAGCTGCAAGCCATCGCCGGCTGGGGCCAGTGGCCCGCCTGCTCGGCGGCGCTCGGCCTGCGCTAGCGGCTGGTCCGGCGGGCCGGCCTAGGCCCCTGTTCGGTCCGGCCGGCCGGCGTAGGCCGCGGTCACCCGGAGGGCGAAGGCGACGGTCTTCTTCTCGATCAGTTCGGCGTCGTAGTCGAGCGTGGCCACGTGGAAGCTGCGTTCCAGGCTGACCCGCTCCACCGGGCCATTGACGCCCTCGGCGAGGGTGTCGCTGGAGACGATCGGTACCACGTGGTCATTGGGACTGGTGAAGATGAGCACGGGGCAGGAGATCTTCCCGAGGTCCGCCTTCAGCGCCTCGAGCGAGTCGAGCAGCGACACCGTGCACGACACCGGGGCGCTGTCGTAGGCGACCTCGACCTTGCCGGGAATGGCGATGTCACTGCCGATGGCGGGCACTTCGGTGATCCCCTGGGCGACCAGCATGTCGACGATCTGGCGCAACTCGGGGGCCGGGGGTTCGACCAGGCCGTTGATCACCGCGATGCCGGCGATCTCGGGGTGGCGGGTCGCCAGCCACACGGTGAGCGTGCCGCCCATGGAAAGGCCGGCCACGACCACCTTGTCGCAGTTGGCGGCCAGCTTCTCGTAGGCCGTCTCGGCGGCGGCCGACCAGTCCGCCCAGCCGGTGGTGGCCATGTCCTCCGGGGTGGTGCCGTGCCCGGGGAGCAGAGGAACCACCACCGCGAATCCGGCGTCAACCAGCGCCCCGGCCACGCCGCGCATCGAGTTCGGGGTCCCGGTGAACCCGTGCAGCACGAGCGCCCCGTGTGGCCCTCCAGGGGCGGAAAACGGCTCGGCGCCGGGCATCACGGCATCGGTGGGCATGGTCTCTCCTCGCGGTCGGTGGCGACGTTCCATCATGCCGGAAAGGTTGGAAAAGTCCGCACCACGTGGCAGCATGACGGACGGGAGAGTGATCGCCATGAGTTCTGACGCTGCGATTTCCGACAACCAGATTTCCGACGACGAGCGCCACGATCGCCTCGAGTTGCTCAACGGGCTCATCGACATGATCCGCCCGGCCGTCCAGGCCGACGGCGGCGACCTCATGCTGGTCAGCGCCGATGCCGACAGCGGGGTCATCGAGGTCATGCTCCAAGGCGCCTGCAGCAGCTGCGCGGTGAGTTCCTCGACCCTCCAGGCGGGTATTACCCGGATCCTGAAGGACCGTCTCCCCTGGGTGACCGAAGTGAGGGGCGGCGTGGACGAAGACGTCGACCTCGAGATCAGCGCGGCCATGGGCCGGGGTGGCTACATCCCCAAGGTGTAGCCCTCGCTAGGGTTAGCGGGTCCATGAACACCGACCCGCTGGCACCGGCCCGAGACGCGCTGCTCGGCGAGCGGCGACGTTTGGACGGCCAAGAGTTGACGGCCCTGGCCGCCCTTCCCGACGCCATGGTCCCGTCGCTGGCCGCCCTGGCCCACGAGGTCCGCCTGGCGTGGTGCGGTACAGCCGTCGAAGTGGAGGGCATCCTCCCGGCCAAGACGGGTGGCTGCCCCGAGGACTGCCAGTTCTGCAGCCAGTCGGCGCGGTTCGACTCGCCGGTGAAGGCCACGCCGTTCCTCGATCCTGACGAGGTGGTGGCCGCGGCCCGGGAAACCGCCGCCCTCGGGGCATCGGAGTTCTGCATCGTCCTCGCCGTGCGGGGCCCCGACGAGCGCATCATGGCCCAGCTGTTGGCCGCGACCGCCGCGGTTCGCCAGGCGACGGGCCTCAACGTGGCGGTCAGCGCCGGCATCTTGACCAGCGACCAGGCGCGGCAGTTGGCCGAGGGAGGCGTCCACCGGTACAACCACAACCTGGAGACGGCGCGGTCCTTTTTCCCGCAGGTCGTCACCACCCACACGTGGGAGGAGCGCGTCGACACCTGCCGCCACGTCAAGGCGGCGGGGATGGAGTTGTGCTGCGGCATCTTGCTGGGCATGGGGGAGACCACCGGGCAGCGGGTCGAGCTGCTGGAGGAGCTGTGCCAGGTCGACCCCGTCGAGGTCCCGGTCAACTTCTTGAATCCCCGCCCCGGGACCCCGCTGGCCGACCGACCCCTCGTCGCCCCGGTGGACGCCCTGCGGTGGATCGCCCTGCTGCGCCTGGCCCTCCCCGCCGTCCTGCTCCGCTACGCCGGCGGCCGGGAGGTGACGCTGCGCGACCTGCAAGCCATGGGGATCGCGGCAGGGATCAACGGCCTGATCATCGGCAACTACCTGACCACCCTCGGCCGCCAGCCGGAGCAGGACCTGCAGATGCTGCGCGACCTGGGCATGCCGGTGCGGGCCCGTGGGTGACGATGGGGGAGTTCTGCCCGGGCTGCGGGCGCCCGGCCGAGGCGTGCGCCGGGTGTGTGCGGCCGTTTGACCCGCCCCGTTTCTGCCCTTCGTGCGGGCGGCGCTTGACGGTACGGGTGACGCCCACCCAGGTCCGGGCCCGCTGCCGGGATCATGGACCGATCGGGCCGGCGTGACTCACATCGTCGCCGTGGTCTGCGAAGCCGGCCGGAGCATCATCCGGCTTCCTTTTCCCACCTGCCGGTCGTGAGCACGATCCTCTGGGCACCGTCGGGTCAACCTAGCCGCATCGAGTCGTACCGACGGTGGCTCGGGCGCGGCGGCACCTACGAGGACCTGTGGCGCTGGTCGGTCACCGACCTGGACGGGTTCTGGGCCTCCATCTGGGACTACTTCGGCGTCGATGGACGCCGCCGCGGTCCGATGCTGGCCGACGCTGCTATGCCCGGGGCCCGGTGGTGCCCGGACGCCACGGTGAACTACGCCGCCCACGCCCTGCGCTGGGCCGACGCCGACCGGGTGGCCGTCATCGCCCACAGTCAGACCCGGGGACCCATCACGTTGACCATGGCGGAGCTGCGGGCCCAGGTCGGCCGGGCCCGGGAGGGGCTGTGCCGGCTCGGCATCGGGCCCGGCGACCGGGTAGCCGCCTACCTGCCCAACATCCCCGAGACGCTGGTGGCCTTCCTGGCCACCGCCAGCCTGGGGGCGGTGTGGTCCTCGTGCGCCCCGGAGTTCGGGACCCGCAGCGTCATCGACCGCTTCTCGCAGATCGCCCCGACGGTACTGCTGGCGGTTGACGGCTACCGGTACGGGGCGGCGTCGTACTCGCGGCGTGAGGAGGTGGCGGCCATCCGAGCGGCACTACCCAGCCTGCGGGCCACGGTCGTCGTCCCCTACCTCGGCTCGCCACTCGACCCGGCTGGCGCGGTGTCGTGGGAGTCGTTCATGGCCTCGCCGGGGGCGCTGGCCTTCGAGGCGGTGCCCTTTGACCACCCGCTGTACGTGTTGTACTCGTCCGGCACGACCGGCCTGCCCAAGCCCATCGTGCACGGCCACGGCGGGATCCTGCTCGAGCACCTGAAGGCGCTGGCCCTGCACGCCGATCTCGGCGAGGAGGACCGCTTCTTCTGGTTCAGCACCACCGGGTGGATGATGTGGAACCTCCTGGTGTCCGGCCTGCTGGTCGGATCGGCGGTGGTCCTGTTCGACGGGAACCCGGCGTATCCCGATCTCTCGGCGTTGTGGGATCTGGCGTCGGCCACGGGAGTGACCTACTTCGGGACGAGTGCCGGGTTCTTGATGAGCTGCCGCAAAGAAGGGCTGGTCCCTTCCCGCCGGTGTTCTCTGGAGGCGCTGCGGGGTGTCGGCTCGACCGGGTCGCCGCTGCCCGCTTCCGGGTTCGAGTGGGTGTACTCCTCGGTCTCGCCGTCGGTGCTGCTGGCGTCGGTGAGCGGGGGGACCGATGTGTGCACCGCGTTCGTCGGTGGCTGCCCCCTCGTGCCGGTGTACGCCGGCGAGATCTCCTGCCGGTACCTGGGCGCGGCGGTGGCCGCCTTCGGGCCGGATGGGACGCCGTGCCCGCCCGGGGTGCAAGGTGAGCTGGTGGTGACCGCGCCCATGCCCTCGATGCCCGTCGGGTTCTGGGGCGACCCTGGCGGCGACCGGTACCGGGAGGCGTACTTCTCGACGTTTCCCGGCGTGTGGCGGCACGGGGACTGGATCACCTTCACGTCGAGGGGGACCTGCATCATCTCGGGGCGGTCCGATGCCACCTTGAACCGCGGCGGCGTGCGGGTGGGAACGGCGGAGTACTACTCGGTCGTCGAGTCCCTCCCGTCGGTGGCGGACAGCCTGGTGGTGCACCTGGAGGATGCCGGCGGCGGCGCCGGGTCCCTTCTGCTGTTTGTCGTGCCTTCTTTTTCTCCGGGTCCCTCGTCGGGGTCGTCTCCGTCGCCGGGGTCCGGGCAGGGTGGGCCGGGGACGGGGCCGGCGGGGTCGGGGGGGTCGGGTCCGTCTTGGGGGTCGAGGCCGCCGTCGGGGGGATCGGGGCCGGGGCGCCTCGATGACGCGATCCGAGACGAGATCGTGGCGGCCATCCGCACCTCCCTTTCGCCGCGGCACGTCCCGGACGAGGTGTACGCCGTGCCGGCGATACCTCGAACGTTGTCCGGCAAGAAGCTGGAAGTGCCCGTCAAGCGCATCCTGACGGGCACGCCGGCCGACGAGGCCGCCAGCCGCGGGGCCCTGGCCGACCCCACGGCGCTGGCGGCCTTCGAGGAGCTGGGCCGCCGGCGTTAGGCCGGCGGCCTGCCGGCGTCGTCCCGCGTGGTGGCGGCGTGGGCCGGCGTGGTCCGGCGGGGTCCCGCGGGGCGCCGGCGTGGTCGTGCCCGACCTTGGGGCGAGAAGGTGCGGTGCCGGCTGCCCTTTGTCGCCACGAGGTGGGGGTCGGTCGGGGGCCGGAGGGACGGTCGTGGTCTTCGCCGGGACCTTGGGGCGAGAAGGTGCGGTGCCCGCTGCCTTTTGTCGCCACGAGGTGGGGGGCGGTCGGACGGTCGGGCGGCCGGCGTGGTTGGGGTAGCGGCCACTCGTCTGTCAGGCCGTGGCGCCGACCTCATGCGCCGCCGATCACGCCCCCGGGGCCAATCGAACGTGGCAGCCGCGGACCGCCGCACGCCGGCTGAGCAGGTCATTCGTCCGGCTTCCTGGCGGTGGCATTAAAGAGGGCATGGAACGTGCGACTCTCGACCGTCTTCTGACCGTGGCGTCCTCACAACTCGGGCTCTTCACCATTCGACAAGCGGCCTCGGTGGGCGTGACAAGGCAAATGGTTCGGGCGGCCGCGGTACGGGGCTGGATACGCCAGGAGAGACGCGGCGTCTATGCCGTCTCAGGCGTGCCATCCAGCCACTGGCAGCGTGTCTATGCGGCGGCTTTGGCGGCCGGTCCACCGCTGATGGTTTCGCACAGCTCTGCCGCCATCAGGCATCCCTTGTTCGGAATCGCCGCCGAGGGGATCGAGTTGACGGTTCCCGGCAACATCCACCGGAGGATCCATGGCGTCACCGTCCATCGGTCGTCGACCGTCCTTCCGGGTGATGTCCAGTACCGGGACGGCATCGCAATGACTACCCCGGTACGTACCCTGATCGATCTGGCCGAGCGACTCAGCGCCCCGTTGCTCGGCCGGGTGGTCGACGAGGGGGCCGTCAGCCGACTATTCACCGCCGAAATGGTTATGGCCCGTCTGGATCGCTATGGCTTGTCTGCGCCGGGACACGCGGAACTGCGGCGGGTCGTCCAGACCCGACTCAATGAAGGCCAACCCGACAGCGTCCTAGAGCAACGCATGCTCCGGATCGTCAACCGCCATTTCCTGAACGCCCAGCCTCACCACCAGGTTCTGATCGACGGTCAGATATACGTGTTGGACATCGCGTGGCCATCGATCAAGCTCGATGCCGAGGTCGAGGGCTGGGCCGTCCGAGCGGGCTCGCTATCGAAGTTCGATCGCGCCCTGCGGCGGGACAACGCACTGCGCCGCCACGGCTGGCAGGTCGTCTACCTCACCGCCCGGATGAACGAGGATGACGTCGTCGCAGAGTTGTCCCCGTATATCCCGGCCGTCCTGACGGCTCCGGCCGGCGCCGGCGGGAAATTCGTCAACCGGCAGTGACGCCGCGGATCGCCCTGACCTTGTGGCGTGAAGGGGCGGCGGGCTGCGCACTTTGTCGCCACGAGCTCGGCCCCGAGGTGGTGGTGGCACGACCATGGCTGACCTTCAGGCGTGAAGGGGCGGCGGGCTGCGCACTTTGTCGCCACAAGCTCCTCGCCGCCCTCCGCCCTCCGCCCTCCGCCCTCCGCCCTCCGCCCGCCGCCCGCCGCCCCGCCGCCGCCCCGCCGCCGGCCATACAGCGACCGCCGGCCATACAGCGACCGCCGGCCCCTCAGGCGGAGTCGGCCATGGCCCGGGCGCCGGCGGAGGGGCTGCCCGGAGAGAAACGAGCGCCCGACGCCGGCCGGGACAGGCCGGTTTCGGCAAGGAAGCGCCGGCTACGTTCCCGCCCCTCGGCGAGGAACCGCCGGGTGTGGGAGAAGTCGGTGATGGGCACGCCGACGGTATTGGCCCCGGGCACCACAATGACCCGCTGGCCGGTTCGGGCCAGGCCCACCGGGTCGGGGAGGCGGGCGTAGCGGCTGACCGCGAAGCTGCGGACCAGCACGTCGAGGGCGGTCAGCTTCTGGGCGGGCTCCTCGTCGGGCCCGATGATCTCGCCCAGCACGTAGACCGTGCTGGCGTCCAGGTCGACGGCCCGCTGCACCGGCGCCGGTTCGAGGACGCCCCCGTCGACGTGGCGGTGGCCGTCCAACTCGGCCGGGGGCAGCAAGCCGGGCAGGCAGGCGGTGGCGTAGAGGATGTCCGCCGCCGGCCCTGACCGCCACCAACGGGCGACGGCGTTGTCGATGTCGGTCGTGACCACTTCGACGGGCAGCGCCAGGTCCGCCAGGTCCGCGACCGGGCAGTTGGCGGCGATGAGCGCTCGCAAGGGTCGTGGCGACCACAGGTGGCAACGGTGCGTCAGCACCCGGGCCACCACCCCGCAGCGGCGGGTCCCGAACACCGTGTCGCGCGACAGGCCCAGCCACAGCTGCTCCATCCGGGCGATCTGGTCGATCGTCGGGTCGAGGGCGAAGAAGGCGGCGTTCAGCGCGCCGACCGAGCAGCCGACGAGCACGTCGGGCCAGATGCCCGCCTCCAGCAGGCTGTGGAGGACCCCGATCTGCGACGCCCCGGCGCTGCCCCCGCCGGGCAGGACGAAGGCGACCTCAGGCGGCCGGGTCGAAGTCATCGGCATCAGAGGTGGGCCGGTCCGACTCGACGCCCAAGGGCGCCGGGCCGACCGTCGAGGGCGCCGGCAACCACCGGGCGACGGTCAGTCGCTCGACGGGCCGCCCGAGCAGCCAGGAAAGGGTGTGATTGGGCGCCCGATGGACGATCGTGCCGCCGAGGCGCTCGAGGGCCCGGGCCCGCCGGCCGGCCACGGCGTTCATCTCGCCGAACCAGCCCGGCAGTCCGGCCAGGCGGCACCGCCGGTCCACGTGGTCGGCCAGCCGTCGGCCGGCGTCGGCGGCCCGTGACTGGGGTGCCAGGTTGATGTGGGCGTGGGCGGGAAGGGGGGCCACGATCCCGTGACGCCACATGGCCCACCCGTCCTTGAGCCGCAGCCGCAGGAACCGGGACGCGTCGGGATGCAGGCGTCCGGTGATCAGCCGGCGGGCGATGCGGGCCGAGAAGCCGGCGGCGTGCTCGCGTTGCCAGCGACTGAACGAGGCGGCGTCGGTGCACACCAGCGTGTACCCGGTCACGACGGAACCGGCCACCAGCACGCCGGCGTCGTCCCGTCCCGGTCCGAGGTACCAGTCCAGGCACAGCGATTCGTAGGCGTCCCAGTCGGGGACGTCGAACGGCAACGGCCGGCCCAGGCACACGGTGTCGCGGAACAGCGCCCGCACCGCCGCCTCGTCGCCGGGCCGCAACGACCGCACGACGCTCACAGATGGTGAGCCAGTATGCAGTTCCGTCACGGTCACCGCGCCACCTCCGGGAGAGTCGGGATCAGCCGCATTCCGCCACCGCCGCCGGCGAGCCCAACCGATGCGCCGCCAGCATGGCGGCGACGGTGGCGTCCCACGGGTACTGCTCGGCGCGCCGGCGCGTCGCCAGCCGGGTCGAGGCCCGACGCCAGCCGAGCACCGTCGCCACGGCCGCGGCCAGGGCGGAGGCCCGGGGCGCCGCGGCGGCGCCGCACCCGGTGGTCAGCAGTTCGCATGCCGCCCCCCGGTTGGGGGTGACGACTGGTGTGCCGCAGGCCAGCGCCTCGAGCACCGACAGCCCGAACGCCTCGACGGGGCAGGGGGCCAGCACGGCGTCGGCTTGGGCGAGGAGGCCGGCGACGGCGAGGCGGTTGGTGAGGTGACCGGTGAACTGCACCGGCAGGCCGGCGGCCAGGGCGGCCAGACGGGCCGCTTCGGGGCCGGCGCCGACCATGGTGAGACGGGCGGGGACGCCGGCGTCGCGGAGCTCCCGAAGAGTGCCGATGGCCAGGTCGGGCCGCTTCTCTTTGGAGAGCCGCCCCACGCACACCAGGTCGGCGACTCGTTTGGCGGGAAAAAGGGGCCGGGTGGCGACCGACCCGTTCGTGGCCCCCCGGTTCGGGCGCTCGCCGGCCTGACCGCGCCATGAGCCGCCGTCCCAAGTCGCCCCCACCGGCGCCAGATGGGGCCGGAACGTTGCCAGGTCCACGCCGAGCGGTACCCGCACCACGTTGTCCGCCCCGACCCGGTACCACTCCTCGCAGGAGAAGGACGAGGCCGCGACCACGGTGGGGAAGGCATCCGCCAGGCGCCGATTGCAACGGTCGGCGCCACTCGCCAGCAGGGAACCGGAGGCCCATCCCGGCAGCCGGGGCGCCAAGATGGCGTCGAGGCGCTCATGGGACAGCAGCACGGCCGGAATGTCCCGCCGGGTCGCCCAGGGGCCCAATGGCCAGAGGGTCAGCTTGTCGGAGACCTCGAGGCGGTCGACGCCGAGGTCGTCCAGCACCCGCGCCACTCGCCGCCAGTCCGGCAGGAAACGGTATCCGCCTCCTCCGGGCACCAATGGTGCCCGCAGGGTGATCCGCCGGCCGGCGGAAGTCGACTCGTCGGCGTCACGCTCGCCCGGCACGATGAGCACCCGCTCGAAACCAGCCGCCACATAGCCCCGACCCAACATGTCGACCGTCGTCCGCAGGCCGCCGGACTGGGGTCCGTAGAAGTTGGCCACCTGGGCGATCCGTGCCGCCTGGGGGGCGGGGCCCGGGTTGGCCGCCACGCTCAGGCCACCCGTCGGGTCCGGCTGCCCTTGCCGGTGAGCCGTTCGTAATGACCGAGGAGTTCGTCCCCGAGGGTCTCCCAGGTACGCCGCTCCACCGACGGCCGGGCCCGGCCCGCCATGGTGCGGCGCAGGGTCGAGTCCAGCGCCAGCGTTTCCACCGCGCCCCGGAGCAACTCGGGCTTGGCGGCGGGATACAGCCAGCCGTTGTCGCCATGGCGCACCAGGTCGAGGGGTCCGCCGCTGGCGGGCGCCACCACCGGCACCCCTGACGCCAGCGCCTCCTGAATGGACTGGCAGAACGTCTCGTCCACGCCGGTATGGACGAAGACGTCGAGTGACGCGATGGACTGCGACAAGGCGGCGCCGGTCTGGAAGCCCAGAAACGTGACCCCGGGCAGGGCCCGCTGGAGGTCGGCACGGGCCGGACCGTCGCCGACCACCACGAGGCGGACGCCGGGGAGGCCCCGCAGGTGGGAAAGGAGGTGGAGTTGCTTCTCCCTCGCCAAGCGGCCGACGTAGCCGACGACCACCTCGCCTTCCGGCGCCAGCCGCCGGTGCAGCATGGCGTTGCGGTGCTGGGGGTGGAAGCGTTCCAGGTCCACGCCTCTGGCCCAGCACGCCACCCGGGGCACGCCGTGGGCGCGCAGTTCCCAGGCGGCCGGGGTGGATGGCGCCAGGGTGAGGTCCGCCTGGCGGTGCACCCACGACAACCACGCCCACACTGCCGGGGCGGCAGGGGCCAGACCGTACCGGCGGACGAAGCCGGCGAGATCGGTCTGGTACACGGCGACGATGGGTAGGCCGAGCAGGCGGGCGGCCCGGGCGCCGGCGGCGCCGAGCACCGTGGGAGCCGCCAGATGGACAACGTCAGGGCTGAAACCCTCGAGCTGGTTCAGCACCTGGCCGGTAGGGATACCGACCGAAAGAGAGCGATAGAGCGGGAGGGAAAATCCGGGTACCCGTTCTACCGGAGTTGACAGGTAATGGTCAGGCCCACATCCGGGGGCGATCACCATGGCCTGATGGCCTCTGCGCTCGAGATGCTCAAGTATCCGGAGGACGGAGTTTGTAACTCCATTGACCTCCGGCAAAAAGCACTCGGCGACGATCGCCACGCGCATTACCGATCACCGTAAAGGCTCGAAATGACGGCTAGGAGCACGCCAGTTAACGGGAATGCGAACACTTGGTGTTACATCGGTGTCACTCTCGACCACTCACTCGTTGGCCCAGGGCAGACGGCCCAGGCCGATGGTGTACTCAACGTGGGAAAATCCGAGCGGAGCAGTCTCGGGGACCAACCGGGAGGCCAGCTCGCCGACCTCGGCATCTATCACCAATTCTTTCGCCGTTTTGACGGTGTCCGCGAGCCACATCAGTGCATCGGCCGCCGTCGTCTTCGGTATCGCGTACTCATTGGCGGCCACCTCGAAGGTATGGAACTGGAAGCGGGCTTTCTGATCCCACTTCGGTGTCACCTTCTCACCGAGGTGGTGGCATGAGCGCAATTGGCGCCGGTACAAGTCGGCGCCATCTGCGCTGGCCCATTGGCGGCACGCCTGGCCCAGCGACAGCAGCGCCAACTTGGCGTCGGCCATGGTGACCTGACCCAATCCGTCGGCGTCGGCCAAGGCCAATCCCGCCAAGATCACCGCTTCCGGCAGCTGCCCCACGTCGGCCTCGTGAACGCTCAACTCGTGCAGGAAGGCCCGACCCGCCATGTCCCAGTCGCGCGTGCCCGTGGCGTCGGGTATCCGGTCGCGAAGGACCGCCCGACTCTCATCGGGCCGCCCGCCGTCTCGGTAGGTCCGGGCCCGGGCCACCGTGAACAGCAGGAACTCCGGCAGGGCGGCCTCGGCCTCGTCGGCCGCGGCGCAGGCAACCTGGCGGGCGACGGTGGGGTCGACGCCCAGCATTTCGAGCTTGTCGGCCAGCAGGGGAGCACAGGTCATGACCGCCCCTCCGGTCGCCAACGCCTTGACGTCGTTGCCGGTAGCCGCCGTGCCTCGTATCAGCCGGCGGTAGCGGTCCTCCAGCGCCGCGGCATCCAGGCGTTGTACCGCCGCCCGGGCCAGGGCGGGATGGCGGGGCCGCAGGGCGCCGCCGCTACCGCCGGCCAGCCCGGCGTCGGCGAGGCGCTCCCGCAATCCGTCTCCCGCCTTCCGGTCGACACCGACCAGGTCGGCCAGCACCAGCAGGTCCACCCCGTCGACGCCCGCCACTGAGGCGGCGGCGGCGAACAGGAACGCCTCGGCGGCGGGGTCGCCGCCCAGCCGGCCGAGGCTCTCCTCCAGCAGGGACCCGATTCCCGTAGCGCCGTAACGGAGATCCAGCGACGCGCCGAGCAGGGTGGCGTCGGACAGTCCGATCTTCTTGGAGGACCGCTCCACGACGGCATCGGCCCGGGCCTCGGCGGCGATGTCCCCCGAGGCACCGAGGGCCCCGAGGCCGCCGGCGGCCTGCCAGGCGCCGACCACCGCGGCCGCTTCGTGCGGCGAGACCGCCATCCCGACGACCCGGTTGCCGAGCGCCGGCCAGAGATCGGCGTACCGCTCCCAGGGCGGTTCCACCGTGCGGCTGTTCTCCATGAACCGGGATTTCCAATCGACGTCTCGGGCGCTGAGCAGCCAGTGCATGTCGTGGCGGTCGGCGGCGAAGACCGCCTCGACGGCCTCGCGGACCGAGCCGGCGACCTCGTCGGCGGAGTCGCTGACGAGGACCCACGGGGCGTCGGCGGGCAGGGCCAGAACCGCCTTGGGGTCGAGGCGGCCGCCGGGTGAGCGCATCAGCACCCGCCGTCCCTCGGTCGCCAGCGCCGCCGCCACCTGCAGCAGGGCGGTGGTCTTGCCCTGGCCGTCGGGCCCGACCAGCAGGACCAACGCCTGCCTGCTGCCTGCCGGCGGGCGTAGCTTGGCCAGGGCCTCGGCCACCATCGGGCGGCGAGGGATCTCCGACTCGGGCGCCAGGGCGTGGCACCACCCCGGTGCGCGGCCGTCGAAGAAGCGTCGCCGATCCTCGGAGCTCAGGTGCCGCCGCTGTTCTTCGAGGCGGGAGGGGGTGACCGAGAACCAGCCGTCCAGCACGGGCGCAGCCTACGTGGGGCGGCGGCAACCGCAGCCCCGGGGTGGGGGAGGACGGCGACGCCCGGACGTGGAATCGGTAACACTCAGGACATGGCCGACGAACCTGTCCGCTACGGCACACCCGCCGCTCGGTGGGTTTTGGTGGCCACGATCGTCGGCTCCGGGATCGCCGGCCTCGATGCCACGGTGGTCAATGTGGCCCTGCCCACCATCGGCCGGGACTTCGGCGCCGGGGTGTCGGGACTTCAATGGGTGATCACCGGGTACCTGATCACTCTGGCCGCCCTCATCCTGCTCGGGGGGTCACTGGGCGACCTGTTCGGCCGCCGGCGGGTATTCGTCACCGGCGTGGTGTGGTTCAGCGTGGCATCGCTGCTCTCAGGGGTGGCCGTCAACCTGCCGATGCTCATCGCGGCCCGGGCGCTGCAGGGCATCGGCGGGGCGCTGCTGGTGCCAGGGAGCCTGGCGATCATCGAGTCGAGCTTCGCCGCCTCCGACCGGGGTCGGGCCATCGGGGCGTGGTCGGGCCTGGGCGGCATCGCCACCGCCATTGGACCCTTCGCCGGCGGCTGGCTGGTGTCGGCGGTGTCGTGGCGCCTGATCTTCCTGCTGAACCTGCCGTTGGCGGCGGTGGTCTTGTGGGCGTCGCGCCACGTGCCTGAGTCCAGCGACCCGCCGGCCGACCGCCACCTCGACCTGTCGGGTGCCGCGCTGGTCGTGGTGGGTCTGGCCAGCTCGACCTACGCCCTTATCGAGAGCACCACGCCCGGGCAGGGCCCGGTGGTGGCGGCCACCGGAGTGGTCGGCGTCGCCGCCCTGGCCGCCTTCGTGCTGGTCGAACGGCGCAGCCCGCACCCGATGCTGCCCGTCGGCATCTTCTCGTCCCGCCAGTTCACCGCCGCCAACCTGGCGACGTTCTTTGTGTACGCCGCCCTGAGCGGGGCGCTGTTCCTGCTGGCGGTGGATCTGCAGCAGGCGCTGCACTACTCGCCGGTGGCCGCGGGGGCGGCGCTGTTTCCGGTGACGGTGATTATGCTGCTGTTCTCGTCGCGCGCCGGCGCCCTGGCCCAGCGCATCGGGCCGCGTATCCCGATGACGGTGGGTCCCATGATCGTGACGGTGGGCCTGCTGTTGATGCGGTGGATTTCACCAGGCAGCCACTACGCCACCGTCACCCTGCCGGCCGTCGTGGTGTTCGGGCTCGGGTTGGCCCTGACCGTCGCCCCGCTCACCGCCACCGTGATGGCCGCGGCCGACCAGCGTTACGCCGGCGTGGCCTCGGGGGTCAACAACGCCGTCGCCCGCGCCGCCGGCCTCCTAGCCGTCGCCCTTCTGCCGGCGCTGGCCGGACTGAAAGGGGCCGACTACCGTCACCCGGCCGCCTTCTCCCGCGGCTTTCACGCCGCCCTGGTGTACGCCGCCGCCGGCACGTTCGCCGGCGGGGTCCTGGCCTTCTTGGGGATCCGCAACCCGTTGCCCGTCGGCACCGACGAGGGAGCCACCGCCCCGACGGCGGGCGGGACCCGGTGTCGGCCCCTCCAGGCGACGCCGACCGGATGCCCAGTGGACGGGCCGATGATCCGGCGGCCGCCGGCCGCCTGAATCCCGCGTCGGGAATCGGTCAGGCCTGCTCCAGGTCGAGCCACTTGTCGGTGTACGGGATCTCATAGGCCCGGAGGGTGGGGACGACCTCGTCCACCGTCTCCACGTTGGCGATCAGCTTCAGGTTTTCGCCGATCATGAACCCGCGATCAACGGCCGCGCCCAGAAGGGCATGGAACGGCTCCCAGAAGCCGGCGACGTCGAGGGTGACGATGGGCTTGTCGTGGATGCCGAGCTGGGCCCAGGTCGCCATCTCGGTCAGCTCCTCGAGGGTGCCCAGGCCACCGGGGAGGGCGACGAAGGCGTCGGAGAGCTCGAACATCTTCTGCTTGCGCTCGTGCATGGAGCCCACCTCGATGAGCTCCGTCAGGCCGGTATGGCCGATCTCGCGGCGGAAGAGGCCCTTGGGTATGACGCCGATGACGTTGCCCCCCGCTTCCAGGGCAGCGTCGGCCGTGACGCCCATCAAGCCGACGGCGCCGCCGCCGTAGACCAGCGTCAAGCCGTCGTCGGCCAACCGCCGGCCGAGTTCGGCCGCGGCGCGCTGGTACGCGGGGTCGCGGCCGACCGACGACCCCGCGTAGACGCAGACGTGAGTGAGAGGTCGCGGAATGGGCGCGGCCTACTGCCGGTACCGCTCGACGACGCTGGTCTCTCGAACTTCGACGTCGTCGGGGTCGAGACCGAACTCGCGCTTGGCCCGCCGTTGTCGCAGCAGGTCCCAGCACTGGTCCAGCGCTTCCTCGATCTGGCGAAGCCGGGCCTCGCCCTCCTCCTCGAGGGGTTCCAGTTGATGCTGGGTTCGCAGCTCGCGCTCCTCGGCCACCAGCCGGTCGATGCTCTGCCTGATGTCGTCGTCGTTCACGGCCTTACACTACGGCCGACTGGAACGGCCGGCTGGCAGGATGTCGTCGTGGCAGGCGACACGCTCGTGGTCCGGCTGGTTCGCCGGGAGGAGGCGGAGGCGGCGGGGCGTTTGGTGGTGGCCGCCTTCGAGGCCATACCCGGCGCCCACATGACCGGTGGCTACGCCGAGGAACTCTTCGACGTCGCCGGTCGCTCGGCGCGCGCCGAGGTGTACGTCGCGGTGGAAGGCGGCGACGTGGTGGGGTGCACGACCCTGGTCACCGACCCCCACTCGCCGTTGGCCGAAGAGGTGCAGGAGGGGGAGTGCCAGATCCGAATGATGGCTGTCGCCCCCTCCCGGCAGGGGCAGGGCATCGGTCAGCGCCTTTTGGACGCCGTGCTCCAGCGGGTGACGCCGGGCAACGACTTCGACGCCGTCTTTCTGCACTCCACACCGTCGATGTCTGCCGCCCACCACCTCTACCGGCGCAACGGGTTCGTCCGCGTGCCCGAACGGGACTGGCGCCCCGTGCCCGACCTGACCCTGATCGCCTTCCGGCTGGCGTTGCCCGACGCCTCGGGTTAGCTCGTGGCCAACCAGACGGTGGTGTCGGCGGGGACGGCGCCGTCCTCGGTGAGCGGCCCGCTGCTCAGGATCACCGATATCCCGTCGGGCAGGGGGAACGGCGCCCCCGACACGTTCACGATCCCGATAAAGCCGGGATCCCGGGCGAACAGCAGGATGCCCTCGGGCGCATCCAGCCAGCGCATGGTGCCGTCGCCGAGGGCGGGATGCTGGTGGCGCTGTTCGAGGGCCTCGCGGTAGAGGTGGAGGATAGAGCCGGGATCCTGTTCGAGCGACGCCACGGTGTGCTCCCGCCAGGTCGAGGGCTGGGGTAGCCAAGGCGCGGCGTGGGCCCCGGGAGGACTGAACCCGAACGGCGCTTCGGAGCCCGACCAGGGAATGGGGACCCGGGCGCCGTCACGGCCCCGTTGGGCGTGACCGGACCGCGTCCAGGTGGGGTCGTCGAGCACTTCGGCCGGGAGGTCTTCGACCTCCGGAAGACCGAGCTCTTCGCCCTGGTACACGTAGGCGCCGCCGGGAAGGGCCAGCATGAAGAGGGTGGCGGCCCGGGCTCGGCGGGCGCCGACCACGTAGTCGGCCGGCTGGCCGAGCAGGTCGTCGAGGGAGCGGTAGTGCGATGCCGTCTGCGGCCGGGCCAGTCGGGAGAGGTGGCGGGCCACGTCGTGGTTGGAAAGGACCCATGTCGGCGGGGCGCCCACGCCGGCGTGCTCGGCCAGCGTCCGGTCGATCGACGCCCGCATGGCGGCGGCGTTCCATGGCGCCTGCAGGAAGTCGAAGTTGAAGGCGGTGTGCAACTCGTCGGACCGTACGTAGCGGGCCAGACGGTCGGGGTATTCGACCCACGCCTCGGCCACGAAGACGCGAGGGTCGGGGTAGGAATCGGCGATCCGCCGCCAGCGCCGGAAGATGTCGTGGACCTCGTCGCGGTCCCAGTGGGGATGGGGGTGGCGTCGGTCCCGTGCGTCGGCCACGGCGAGGTCGGGCAGGCCCGCCTGCTTGACGAGGGAGTTGGCGACGTCGATGCGGAACCCGTCGACGCCGCGGTCGAACCAGAAACGCAGCGTCGTCTCGAAGTCGGCGGCCACGTCGGGGTTGTCCCAGTTGAGATCGGGTTGCTCGGGGGCGAACAGGTGCAGGTACCACTCGCCGGGGCGCCCGTCGGACTCCATGACCCGGGCCCACGCCGGGCCGCCGAAGACCGACAGCCAGTTGTTGGGCGGTTCGTCGCCCGCCACGCCTCGCCCCGGGCGGAAGTGGTAGCGGGCCCGCTCCGGCGAGCCCGGTCCGGCCCGCAGCGCCGCCTGGAACCAGGGGTGCCGGTCGGAGGTGTGGTTAGGGACGATATCGAGCAGGACCCGCAGGCCGTGCTGGTGCGCCTCGGTGAGTAGCGCCTCGGCCTCCGCCAGGGTCCCGAAGCGGGGGTCGACGTCGCGGTAGTCGGCCACGTCGTAGCCGGCGTCGGCCATGGGGGAGGGGTACCACGGGTTGATCCAGATGGCGTCCACACCCAAGTCGGCCAGGTAGTCGAGCTTGGCCCGCACGCCGGCGATGTCACCGAGGCCGTCGCCATTGCCGTCGGCGAAGCTGCGGATGTACACCTGGTAGATCACCGCGCTTCGCCACCAAGCGGTTTTCCCGGCGATGGTGGCGGTGGCGGTGCGGGGAGGAGCGGAAGAGGTCACGGGTTCTCCGTCGAGCTTCGGTCGCGGGACATGCTGTCTGCCAGTTTCTCGTTCCCCGGACCGGTTCCCAACCCGTCGGGCCCGCCGTCGGCGACGACTTGTCCCTCTTCGTCCAACCGGCGGATCAAGTCGGGCGTGAGCGCCGGCTGTTGGCCGGTGGCGGTCTCGGCCACCGCCATCTGAGCCGCCGAATCCGGGGGCAGGGATCGTTGCGCCAGGGCCTGCAAGGCGGCGGCGTCGCCCACGTCGTGGCCCGCCCGCTCGCTCAGCAGCCAACGCACCTCGAGGAGGTCGCAGTAAGCCTGCACGGGGTCCCCGATGCCGCCGAGGGCCCGGTGGGCGCGCGCCATTCCGGGCCGGAACACCTCGTCGGCCCACCGGCGGCCCGCGACGTCGTCGGGCACGTCCGCCTTGGCCAGCTTCTGGAGGTGGTGCTGGTAGGCCCGCAGGTCCCCCATCAGGATGCGGGCCTGGCCTTCGCTGACCTCGACGCCAGCCAGCCGGCGCAGTTCGGTGGCGTGGAACAGCCGGTCCCCGACGGCCACCTTGAGTCGCAACTTGTCGTCTCCGGCGCCTGGGCCGACAGGCGTGCCGTCGCCGGCTCCCGCCGGTTCGAGGCTCAGCTCGTCGACCACGAAGCCCAGGTCGTGGAGCTGGCGGATCTGGCCCTCGACCTGGTAGCGGTCGGCGAAGGAAAAGGTGGGCTCGGCGTGAAGCACCTCCCAGATCTCCTGGTAGCGAACGGCAATGGTGGCCGCCTCGTCGATCCATGAGGGAAAGGTCGACTCCGGCACGTCCAGCCGGACGGCCAGGTCCAACAAGCCGCCGGCCACGTTCTCGACCATGATGTCGATGTCGAGCTGGCGTTGGCCCGCGCTGAGCTGCGGGTGGATCTCGCTGGTCTCGGCGTCGACCAGCCAGGCCTGGAGAACCTGCCCGTCGCGGGAGAACAACGTGTTGGCAAGAGAGCAGTCGCCCCAGAAGACCCCGTTGCGGTGCAGGTCGACGAGCAGGCTGGCCAGGGCGTCGAGCAGGCGCTCACGGTGCTTGGCCATGTCCGGGGGGATCCGCATGAGCAGCCGGCGGTACTGCCACGATCGGTCGAGGTAGCGGGTAAGCAGAATGGCGGTGTCCTCAAAGGGTTGCACCACCAGGCCGGCGGGCCGAACGGCGGGCAGCGACCGGGTCTCCAGCGCCCGCAGCACCCCATATTCCTTGGCGGCCAACCGACGGGGGAGCTCCTTCAGGGCCCAGAGCCGGCCGTCGGTCTCCACGAAGCGCACCTGGTGGCGGCTGGGCCCCACCGGAATATCGCGCAGCGGGACCTCGGTGGCGGTCCAGTCGGCCAGCGGTTCGAGCCAGGGCAGGGCCAGCAGGCCGGGGGTCGGAACGCGCAGCCGTATGTCCAGCTGCGGCACCTCGGCCCGTCAGGTACTGCGCCGCGGGCCGTCGGCGCCGGTCGACGAGGCGTCGTTGGCGGGCGGGGCCGACCCGGCCGCGATACCAGCGGGGCGACCCGCGGACACCGAAGCTCGGTCCGAGTCCAGGTTCAGTGTCAGGTTCGTGCCGTTCCTCGGGTCGAAGAGGTGGACCCGTGACGGATCCAGCCAGAGCTTGGCGCTTTGGCCGTCGGTGATGCGACTCGACGGGTCCAGGGAGACGATCATCTGGGTCCGCATGTGCTCGCTGTCAAGTTCCTGCTGCAGTTCGGCCAGGCGCTGCGTGATCTCTTCGGGGGCGTCGAAGGGGACGTAGGCGTACTGCTGGCTGCCCAACCACTCGGTGACGTCAATATGCACGTCGAAGGTAATGCCGCGGTCGCGCTTGTGCTCATCGACGAGGTCGGCATCGGCGAAGTGTTCGGGGCGGAGACCGGCGATGAGCAGCGCGTTGTCGCCGATGCGCGACGCCACCTCACTCGGGAGGGGGTAGGAGAGGAACGGCAGCTTGACCTGGCCGCCTTCGATGGTGGCCGGCAGGAAGTTCATCGGCGGGGAGCCGATGAATCCGGCGACGAAGAGGTTGACCGGCTGCTCGTACAGCTCGCGAGGGCTGGCGACCTGCTGGAGGACGCCTTTCCGCATCACCGCCACCCGGTCGCCCAGCGTCATCGCCTCGGTCTGATCGTGGGTCACGTAGACGGTGGTCGTGCCCATCCGCCGCTGGAGGCGAAGGATCTCCGTGCGCATCTGGCCCCGCAGTTTGGCGTCGAGGTTCGACAGCGGCTCGTCGAAGAGGAAGGCGGAGGCTTGACGGACGATGGCCCGCCCCATGGCGACCCGCTGGCGCTGCCCCCCCGACAACTGGGCCGGCTTGCGCTGCAGGTGCTCGGTGAGCTCGAGCGTCGTGGCCGCCTCCTCGACCCGGCGCTTGATCTCGTCGTCGGGGGTGCCTTTCAGCCGTAGCGGAAAGGCGATGTTCTCGTAGACGGTCAGGTGGGGGTACAGGGCGTAGTTCTGGAACACCATCGACAGGTTCCGGTCGCGAGGCGCCTTGTCGTTGACCCGGACGCCGTCGATCATCATGTCGCCCGAGGTGATGTCCTCCAGGCCGACGATCATGCGCAGGAGCGTCGATTTTCCGCAGCCCGATGGTCCGACGAGGATCATGAACTCACCGTCGGCGATGTCGAGACTGATGTCGTTGACGGCGGGGTAGCCGTCGCCGTACACCTTGGTGATGTTGGTCATGGTGATGGGAGCCATCGGGATCCTCCTTGGGTCTAACCCTTGACCGCGCCGGACGTCAGCCCGGACACGATGCGCTTCTGAAAGACCAACACCATCAAGACGATGGGGATGGTCACGACCACGGCGGCCGCCGCCTGGGCGCCGACCGGTTGCTGGAACTGCGACGCGCCGTTGAAGAAGGCCAGGGCGGCGGGGACGGTGCGGGCCCGGTTGGTGGACGTCAGGGAAACGGCGATGGCGAACTCGTTCCATGCGAAGAAGAAGGCCAGGATCGCCGTCGTGAAGACGCCGGGGGCGGCCAACGGGACGATCGCTTTGGTAAAGGCCTGCCACGGGGTAGCCCCGTCCACTTGCGCCGCCTGCTCCATCTCCCACGGGATCTCCCGGAAGAAGGCGGACAGCACCCAGATGGCGAGCGGCAAGGTGAAGGAGATGTAGGGGATGATCAGCCCGGGCCAGGTGTCGAACAGGTGAACCGCCCGCCACATGTCGAACAGTGGACCCACGAGGGCGACCACCGGGAACATGGCGATGGCCAACGCCACCGACAGGATCAGCCGCTTGCCCGGGAAGTCAAGGCGGGCGATGGCGTAGGCCGCCAAGGTGGCCACCGCCACGCCGATCACCGTTGCCAGCAGGGCCACGCCGATCGAGTTGCGCAGGGCGCTGGTGAACAGGCTCGTCTTGAACACGACCCGGTAGTTCGCCAGGCTCCAGTGCTTCGGGAGGAACTTTTTGTTCGATATGTCTCCGCCCGCTTTGAACGACAACGACAAGATCCATGCGATCGGCAACATGGTGTACAGGATGATCAGGATGGCGCCGCCGATGTGGATGGCGTAACGCCGTCGCTGATGGCGCGACCGGCCGGTACTCATTGGCGCTTTGGGCGCTGTCCCCGCGCCTGCCGGGGTGTCCTTGCTCGGCGCCGCCACCGTCGTCGTCATCGGCGTTCTCCTTTCACCGACCCAAGGTCTGTCTTGAAGCCCTTCACAAAAATGACGGCGATGATGACCACGGTGAGGAAAAGGAGAACGGAGACGGCCGACCCGATGCCAAGTGCCACCCGGGTAATGCTTTGCCGGTAGGTCAGGAATGACAATGTCTCGGTATTCGCCGCTCCTGAGGTCATCACGAAGATGGTGTCGAAGATCCGCCACGCGTCAAGGGTGCGGAAAAGTACGGCGACCATGATGGCGGCTTTCATATTGGGAATCGTCACCCGGAACAATCGTTGGGAGAAGGTGGCGCCGTCGACCTTGGCCGCTTCCTGCAGCACGTCGGGGACCTGCGACAGGCCCGCCAGAAGCAGGAGAGAGATGAACGGGGTGGTCTTCCAGATCTCGGACAGGCAGATGACGACCAGGGCCGACCAGCGGTGGGCGAACCAGTCGAAGGTGCTCGAACCGATTCCCAGGTGACCGAGCCACCCGTTGACGAAGCCCGTGTCCAACGCGAAGGCATACTTCCAGGCCAGCGCCGAGACAATCGTAATGATGCCGTACGGCAGGAGGATGGCGGTGCGAACCGTACGGCGCCCGAAAATGATCTTGTTCATCACCATGGCGAAGACAAAGCCGATCACCAACTCGACGGTTACCGTGACCACGGTGATGATCAATGTCGTCGCTACGTCCTGCCACCACAACGAATCCCGGAGGACGACGCCGTAGTTGGCCAGCCCGACAAACTTCCGGCCGCTCGGATCGGTGAGCCGGTAGCTGAAGAGGGACAGGTAGAGCGCCCGGAGCATCGGGTAGCCGGTGACGGCCAACATCAGGATCACGGCGGGTGCCGACAGCATCCACCCGAGCCGATGCTCTTTCCTTGTCCGGTCGGAGATGTGGGCTTTGGCCGGCCGCCCCGCGGGCGCGACGGCCGGGGCCTCACGGGTTGCGGTTGCCGTCACCGTGACCTCCTCGGATTGTCGGTAGGACGGAGGGAATCGGGAATGGCCACGCGTCCGCTCACAAGAGCCGCTTGTCGTGGAGCACGTTGGTGATGAGCGTGGTCGCCGCCGCCGGGGCGGTGCTCGGGCTTATGGCCGCCGGCGGGTGCCAGGTCCGCTGGATCGACGACGACACGTCCCCGTAGTACGGCGTCACCGGGCGGGAGCCGCCGGCGTTGATGGAATCCCGCATGAGCCCAGCCATCGGGAACTTCTTCTGGATGTCGGGATCGTCGTAGACCGTCCCGTTGGACACCGGGTTGCCCGACATCAGCATGTTCTGCTTCTCGAGGGCGGGGGAAATGAGGCACTGGAGGGCTTGGAGAGTCGCCGCCCGATGGGCCGAGAACTTGCTGATCGCCAGGTTGATGCCGCCGAGCGGCGGCTGGCTCGGCGTGGCAGCCGTGACGCGGGGGAAGCGGGCCCAGCCGACATCGTTGAACACCGAGGCGGAAAGCGAGCCGTCCTTGACGTTGCCCTGCATGGCGGCGTAGACGTACGGCCAGTTCAGGAGGAATCCCCCGGTGGGACCCTCGAAGGCGGCCCGGCTGGCTTCCTCGTCGGCGTTGGACAGCCCCGGCGGCGCCGCCTTCGATGTCGCCAGCTTCTTGATGATGTCGGCGGCTTGGCGGCCGGCGGCGGAGTTGAGCGAGGCGGTGGCGTCTCGACCCTTGTCGTTGTTCTGCAGGATGGAGCCGCCGGCCGAGAGGACCAAGGCGTTGATCCAGACCATGTAGCCCTCGTACTTCTGGCCCTGCTCGGCCACCGTCGTGCCCGTCTTGACCGCGGCGTCGATCATCTGGTCCCAGGTAAAGGTGGGCGAGTTGGGGTCCACCCCCGCCTTGGCGGCCACCGACTTTCGGTACCAGAGCAGCTGGGTGTTGGCGAAGAACGGGGCGGCGACCAGCTGGCCCTTCCAGATCGCGCTCTGCGTCGGTGAGGCCAGAACGCCTTGCAGAATCTGGGCCCGTTCGGCATCCGTGAAGGGAGAAAGCCAACCGGCGTTCGCCAGCTCGGCGGTATAGGGGGGGTCCACGCTCATCAAATCGATGGCCGAGTCCTTGGCCGCCAGCCGGCGCACGAGTTGTTCGCGCTGCGCGTCGGCGGTACTCGGCAGCGGATTGACGACCAATTTGAATTGGCCGTTCGACTGCTTGCTACAGGCGGCGGCCACGACGTCGGTGGCGCCACTACTGTCAGGATTGACATACCAATTAATTGTCGTGACGCCGCTGTGCGAACCGCCACCACACGCCGCCAATCCCGCCGACAGGACCACCGCGGCCAAAATAATCCCGCCGCGACGGGGGACTCTCCAATTCCTATCCATTTTCAAATCGACTTCCCCCTACATCCTTCACGACGCGCGAAGCGAGAACGACGCCGAGCCATCAGCGCGGCCTCTTTGCGCGCCGTCCCGGCCTCGACGCGCCCCCCGGCGCGCCGACCTCCTTTCAACCGCAAACCAGAACAAAAGCGCTTGTTCCCTCGCGCCGATTGTTCTAACCCTGGGGCCTTGTGACTGCCCCGAGCTAGCCGCGGTCGTCGGCCGCGAACACTCCGGTGAGTGGTTCGATCACCAGCCCGTTGGCCGCCAATCCGTGCAGGAGATTCCGCAACTCCGGTGTCGGCAGGGCGGCCCGGCCCGAGCGGGCGGGGCAGGCCACCTCGAGCGCCCCGGCGGCGTCCATCGCGCAGTCGCTGATCGCCGCCTCCAGAGCCAGGCGCTTCTGGCCGCGCACCGCGACCTGCGTCGAGCGCATCAGCGCCTCGTGGCGCCCGAGGAGCCGGCGGAGGTCGGCGGCCAGCTGCTCAATCGGCGGCCGGGTCGGAGTCAGCCGAGGTCCACCATGGCGGCGCCATCGCCGCCGAACCCGGCGCAGGACGGCCGGAGCGCCGACCGCCGCCGCCAGCGCGGCGGTCGGCATGACCATGAGGGCGACCCACCCGCCAACGGCTGCGACGTTCATGGCGTTCTCCATCGACCAATCGAGATGCCCGGCGCCATCAGGCTAGTGGCGGGTCGCGATGACAACTTCCCGTGAACTCGTGGTTCTGCGGGGCCCTACCGGGATGGCGGCCGGCCGCCCGACGGCCGGGCTCGGAGGGCTACTTGCGGCGGAAGTGGCGGCCGGAGCTGGTCGGCTCGGCGACGGCGTGGGCGGCACGCCCGTGATAACGGCGCCGTGTCGGCCCGACCGCAATGCCGCCGACCAGCATCAGCCCGACGGCGACGTCCAACGGCACCGACCCGGAGGTGCCGGGCACGTGAATCGGCGCCGCCGACGTCAGCTGAGCCGCCAGCGTCGCTTTGATCGCCGTCTTCGACGTGACCGATCCGCCGATACCAGCGTTACCGGAACCCACATTGGGCGACCCGCTGGTGGATGCCGAGTTACTGGATGCCGCGTTGCTGGTTCCCGAGTTTCCGCTCCCGGAGTTGCCGGCCCCCGGGCTGGCGGTCACCCCGGAGGCGGAGGTACCACCGGCCGAGCCGGTCGACGCCAACCCACCAGTCGTTGACGACGATGCCGTCGACGCGGCCCCGAGCGGCGCCGCCCGGCCGGCCAACGCCGCGCCCGAAGGTCCGCCCGAACCGCTGCTGCCGCTGGCGGCGAGGCCCGATGCCGACGCCGAACCCGAACCCGTCGGCGCGGCGAACGTGGCGCCGGTGCCGGTCGAGCCGCCGGTCGAGCCGCCGGTCACGTGGGTCGTCTGCGACACCGGCCCCGAAGAACCCGATGTGCCGCCCGGGCCGCTCGACGCGGTGTTGTTCGATGACGGGTTGGAACTGGCCGATCCGCTGACCCCGCCGGAGGCGGTCGCACCGGTCAACGAGGGGCCGCTGCCTCCCGACGAGGCGTTGCCGCTCGAGCTTCCCGTCGACCCGCCGCTCGATCCACCCGTCGAGTTACTCGTCGACGGGCCGCTGCTGCCGCTGCCCGCGGTCGATGACGCGGCGGCCGGTGTGGCCGGCGCGGGAGGCACCGTCGAGGGCCCGCTCTTCAACGCCGCCGCCAGCACCACGCTGGAAATCAGACCGATCACTGGCGGTCACCGTAGGCGATCCGGGCAAATGAGGCAACCATGGATCGGCACAAAGCACCGTTCGGCTACCCGGCCGGGCGGTGCTGCCGGCGGGGCAGCGTGACCGGCGTCACCCGGCCCGGAGAGGCGGGCCGGTCCTACCATGAGAACAACCCTATGACGCTGCCCCTGGACGCCCCTCCCCGGCCCCTGCCGGACGCCGATGCCCGCCATCGCGGCTTCCTGGTCAGGGAACTCCTCGACGACCTCCGCATGGCCGAGGTCTCGCGGTTCCTCGACGATCGGGAGATCGCCCTGCAGAAGCAGAGCCGAGTCTACTTCCAGATCTCGGGCGCCGGCCACGAGGCGTTGCTGCTGGCGATGGCGCGCCACCTCCGCCCTGGTTACGACTGGTTCTTCCCCTATTACCGAGATCGGGCGCTGATGCTCGGACTCGGCGTGACCCCGACAGAGATCCTCCAGGAGGCGGTCGGCTCGGCGGACGACCCCGCCAGCGGCGGCCGGCAGATGCCCTGCCACTGGGGCTACAAGGCCCTCAACGTGGTGACCCAATCGAGCCCGACCGGATCGCAATGCCTGCCGGCGGTTGGCTGCGCCGAGGCGGCCCGCTACCTGTCCCGCCGGCGCAACCTGCCGGGCTGCAAGGCGTACGGCGACGAGCTCACCTACGTCTCGCTCGGCGAGGGCGCCACCTCCGAGGGCGAGTTCTGGGAGTCGCTCAACACCGCCTGCACCCTGCACCTCCCCGTCCTGTTCGTCGTGGCCGACAACGGCTACGCCATCTCCGTCCCCTCGTCCGACCAGTCGCCGGCGCCGATCAGCGAGCTGGTGCGGGGCTTTCGCGGCCTGGAGGTGCACAAGGTGGACGGCCGGGACTACTTCGCCAGCCGGAAGATGGCCACCGAGGCCCTGCCTCGAGTGCGGGCCGGCGTGGGCCCGGCCCTCATCCACGCCATCGTGACCCGGCCCTACTCCCACTCCGCCGCCGACACCCAGAGCAAATACCGCCCGGTCGACGAGCTGGAGGACGAGACGGCCCACGATCCCATCAAGCTCCTCCGCGAAGAGCTGGTACGTGCCGGTGTCATCAGCGAGGACATGGCGGACGAGATCCGTGAGGAGGCCCGCCAGATCGTTGCCGCCGCCGCCAAAGAGGCGCTGGCCAGCCGGCGCCCCGACCCGGCCAGCGTCACCGACCACGTCTACGTCGTGCCGTTCGTCCCCCCCGATGCCGAATCCAGTGACGACGAAACCGGCGAGGTGGTCGCCTTCGGCGAGGCCATCAAGCGGACCCTCCACGAGCAGATGGCGCGCGATCACCGCATCCGGGTTTTCGGGGAGGACGTGGCCGACGCCCGGGAGGCCGTCCTGGCCAACGTCGAGGGCAAAGGGGGCGTCTTCGGGACCACCTACGGCCTCCAGCGCGAGTTCGGGCTGGCCCGCTGCTACAACACGCCGCTGGCCGAGGCCAACATCATCGGCCGGGCGGTGGGCCAGGCGATTCGCGGCCTGCGCCCGGCGCCGGAAATCCAGTTCTTCGATTACATCTGGACCGCCATGCAGCAGATCAAGTCCGAGGCGGCCACCATTCGCTGGCGATCCAACGGCGCCTTCAGCGCCCCGATGGTGATCCGGGTTCCCATCGGCGGCTACCTGACCGGCGGTGCCATCTGGCACAGCCAGTGCGGCGAGTCGATCTTCGCCCATATCCCTGGCCTCATCGTGCTGATGCCGTCCCGCGCCCGCGACGCCGTCGGCTTGCTGCGCACCGCATTCCAGTGCTCCGACCCGGTGCTCTTCCTCGAACACAAGCATTTGCTGCGCCAGCCCTACACCCGTGACCCGTTCCCGTCCAAGGGCTACCAGATCCCCCTCGGCTCAGCCGCGGTGGTCCAGCCGGGAACCGACCTCACCATCGTCACGTATGGCGCCATGGTCGAGAAGTCCCGCCAGGCGGCGGCCCGGCTGACCGCCTCGGTCGAGATCGTCGACCTGCGGTCGCTCATCCCGTGGGACCACCCAAAGGTTGCCGAGTCGGTGACCCGCACCGGGCGGGTCCTGGTCGTGCACGAGGACATCCACACCTGCGGTTTCGGCGCCGAGGTGGCGGCCTGGATCGGCGAGGAGTGCTTCGCCGACCTCGACGCCCCGGTCCGGCGGGTCACGGCCCTCGACTGCCACGTGCCCTACGAACCCTCGCTGGAACACGCCGTCCTCCCGCAGGTCGACGACATCGTGGCCGCCGCCGAGGCCACCCTCTCCTATTAGGGGCGGCGTCATCGGCGCAACTAGGCGGCGGCGCAGGCGAGGGCGGTGCGCAGCTTGGCCAGGTTGTCGGTCATGAGGGACAGGTAGGTGGCGCCCCGGGCGGCCTCGGCCGGCGTGCGGACCCGGGTGGTGTCGAGCTGCTCCACTCGAGCGCCGGTGGCGGCCGCCACCTGGGGCACCGTATTCGCCGACGCACCCGTCTCGGTGAAGACGACGGGGATCCGCTCGCGCCGGATCAGGTCGGCGACACCGGGAGCGGAGGCGGCGTGGTCGACGAACCCGTACCGGGCCGCCGTGGGGGCAAAGGCGGTATCGGCGGTGATCAGGTCGGGGCGGGCGCAGTCCGCCAGGCTGCTGCGATAGTCGATCTCCAGCGCCCCGAGCTGGGCGGCGTAAGCCCGGGCGGCGGCGGCATAGACCGAGCGCCCGCCCGGGTCGTGGTCCGCCAAGAAGGCGGCGACCATGGCGGGCACCGCCTGGACGGCGACGGGGTCGAGCCACTGCGGGCCGGCGACGGCGGAGTCGGCTACCAGCGCGGCGTGGTCGGACAGGATCACCCGGCTGAGCCCCACCCGGCGCACCATCTCCGCCAGGGCGAAGGAGCTGGCCTGCACCGGCAGCTGCCGGCTCACGGTCGCCGGCGGGCTCAGGCTGCAACCGGCGGCCAGCAGGATCACCGCCAGCCCCGCGACCCTCACCGCGCCAGCTTGGCACGCCGCCGCCGGCAATCCCGTCTAGCCTGCCGGGCGCATGGGCCGAGCACGGGGTCTAACGGTGGCGGCGGCGGCCGTCCTGCTGGCAGCCGGGGCGCTCCCCGCGGTGACCCAGCGCGCCGGCGCCGCCCCCGGCTTGGGCAGCGACATCTCGTTCCCCCAGTGCGGCCAGGCGTATCCCGCCACCCCGGCCTTCGCCATCATCGGTGTCAACGACGGCCGTCCCTTCACCGCCAACCCCTGCCTCGTCTCGGAGTTCCGCTGGGCGGCGGCGTCGGGCACCGTCGAGTTCTACATGAACACCGCCAATCCCGGGGTCTCCCAGGCCGCGGCGTTCGGCTACGGCGCCGACGCCGCCCGGGACGCCTACTCCTATGCCACCTCGCACGTGGCCGCCGGCCCGGGCCGCCAGTGGTGGCTGGACGTGGAGACCGCCAACTCGTGGTCCGGTGACACTGGGGCCAACACCTCGGTCATCGCCGGCGCCCTCGCCTACCTCCGCGGCCAGCAGGTCGACGTCGGGATCTACTCCACCCGCTACCAGTGGGGACTGATCACCGGCGGCGCCCAGATTCCCTCGGTGCCCAATTGGGTGCCGGGCGCGCGCAGCGCGGCGGAGGCTCCCGGCTTCTGCGCCGCCGGCCGGTCCTTTACCGGCGGCCCGGTCGTCATGACGCAGTTCACCACGGCGTTTGACTTCGACTACCTCTGCCCCGGGGTGGCGCCGCCGCCGCCCCTTCCGCCGCCGCCGCTGCTCACCCAGTTGCTGCAGAACATCCTCAACTGGCTGGCCGGGCGGAAGCACTAGCCCGGACTCGGGGAACCGATGGCCACCTGATGGCCGTCAGGGTCACGCATCACGAAGTCCCGCATCCCCCAGGGGTGGGTGGTGAGCTCCATGGTGATCTCCGCACCCGCCTGCTGGCAGCGCGCCAAGGCGGCCGCCACGTCGGTGACGTCGACGTACACCGCCACGACGCCCGCCACCGCCGGCGCTTCCGCCTCAACCAGACCGAGGGAAGCGGAACCGGCGACCACGATGGCGAAGGTGGGCGGTGTCCCCATGGTGGTGACGGCCTCCATGCCCAGGGTGCGGCGGTAGAAGTCCATCGAGGCAGCCACATCGCGGACCTCGAGGTTGGCCCGGATCCCCACCACGGCGTCGACCATGGAACGGGACCGTATCGGAATGGAACCCGCCGGGGAGGCGTTGGTCAAGGCCGATGCGAACGATTGACCTAGACCGCGACCGGATGCACCGACTCCGCTGGGCGTCGCTCGGGATCCTCTGCCTGAGCCTGATGGTGATCGGTCTCGACAACACCATCTTGAACGTGGCCCTCCCAACCCTCGGCCGGCAGCTGCACGCCACCACCAGCTCCCTGCAGTGGATCGTCGACGTCTACACCCTGGTCTTCGCCGGCCTCCTGCTCACCGCCGGCTCCCTCGGCGACCGGTTCGGGCGGTACAAGGCGCTGGCGCTCGGCTTGGCGCTGTTCGGCCTGGGATCCCTCGCCTCGGCGCTGTCCGGCTCGACCAGCGTCCTCATCGCCACCCGGGCGTTCATGGGCATCGGCGGGGCGTTCATCATGCCGGCGACGCTGTCCATCATCACCAACGTGTTCACCGACCCGGTGGAGCGGGGCAAGGCCATCGGCGTGTGGGCCGGCGTGTCCGCCCTGGGCATCGGCATCGGGCCGGTCGCCGGCGGCTTCCTCCTCAGCCATTTCTACTGGGGCTCGGTGTTCTTCGTGAACCTGCCTATCGTGGCCGTCGCCCTGCTGGGCGGCTTCTACCTGGTGCCCGACTCGAAGGACCCCTCGGCACCGAAGCTCGATCCCGTCGGCGCCATTCTCTCCATCGCCGGGCTGGCCGCGCTGCTGTGGGCCATCATCGAGGCGCCGCTGCGGGGCTGGGGCTCGCCCGCCACGATCCTCGGCGTGGCGCTGGGGCTCGCCGTCCTGGTCGGATTCGTGTTCTGGGAGCTGCACTACTCGAGCCCCATGCTGGACATGCGGTTCTTCGAGAACCCCCGGTTCACCGCCGCCAGCGTCGCCATCTCCCTCACCTTCTTTTCCCTGTTCGGGTCGCTGTTCGTGCTCACCCAGTACTTCCAGTCGGTGCACGGCTTCAGTCCGCTGAAAGCCGGGGCGCTGTTGATCCCCCAGGCGCTCGTCCTCATGATCGTGGCGCCGGCGTCGGCGTTCGTCACCCAGCGGCTCGGCAACAAGGTCGTGGTCGGCTTCGGCCTGCTGGTCGTCGCCGTGGCGCTGGCCGCCTTCGCCCTGCTGGCGGACAACTCGCCGCTGTGGGAGATCATCGGCATCACCCTGATCATGTCCTTCGGGATGGGCAACGTCATGGCCCCCGCGACCGACTCCATCATGGGCTCCCTCCCCCGGAACAAGGCGGGTGTGGGGTCGGCCATGAACGACACCACCCGCCAGACGGGCGGGGCCATCGGGGTGGCCGTCCTCGGCTCGATCCTGGCGTCGCGGTACCGCAGCGTCTTCGCCTCCGCCGGCCCGGCGCACCACCTCCCGGCTCCGGTGGTGGCGGCGGCCAAACCCGACGTGGTCTCGGCGCTGCGCGTGGCGGCCAGCCCGCTGGGCCACCCCTACGCCGCCACGATCAGCACCGTGGCCAAGCACACCTTCATGGACGCCTTCCACCTGTCGGCCCTCGTCGGCGCGGCGGTGCTCCTGGTGGCCGCCATCGGGGTGTTCCGCTGGCTGCCCGCACGGGCCGGTGACGAGGCGCCGATGGCCGCCTCCGACGCGGTCACCGTGGGCGCGCCCGTCCTGCCCGAGGATCTCGTCCCCGCCGCCGAGAGCTAGCCGCCATCGGACCGTCGGAGTGGGTTACCCGCTGCACGCCCCTTATCCCCCCCGGCCCCATCCTCGACGTCGCCTGCGGGCCGGGGCGTCACACCCGCTACTTCCTCGGCCAGGGTCGGCCTGTCGTGGCCATCGACCGAGACGTGAGCGGCCTGGCGGACATCGACGACCCGGCGCTGACGTCCGTCGCCGCCGACCTGGAGGACGGGAGCCCGTTTCCCGTCGCCGGCCAGCAGTTCGCCGGCGTGGTGTGCACCAACTACCTGCACCGGCCGCTGCTGCCGGCCATCGTGGCGGCCGTCGCCTCGGGCGGCGTGCTGATCTACGAGACCTTCACCGAGGGCCACCAGCAGTTCGGCCGCCCGACCCGGCCCGACTTCCTTCTCCAGCCGGGCGAGCTGCGAGCCGCCGTCGCCGGCCGGCTCCACGTTGTGGCCGAGGAGGAACTGGTCGTGCCCGGGCCGGCCCGCGTGCAGCGAATCTGCGCCCGGCGACCCGCCGGACATGACGTGCCGTGATGAGGTGGGAAAAGGGGGCCGGTTCGCCGGCCGGCGTCACGCCGCCCGCAGGCCGTGCTGGCCGAGCGGCCCGACGCTGAGCCCCCGCTGGGAAAACAGTGCCGCCATGGGCGGCAGCGCCCCGAGGGCGGCGCGCCAACTTTCGGGGGCCGAGGTGCAATCGGAGTCGTGCAGCAACACCGTCGCCCCGGGCCGCAGCCCGTCGGCCACATCGGCCACGACCGTGGATGCCGTGGCCTCGGCGCGCCAGTCGCGACCCCAGGTGGTCCACAGCACTGTCTGCAGGTCCAGCTGGCGGGCGGCGGTCAGGCTGCCGAGCGACAGCGCCCCGTAGGGGGGCCGGAACCAAACCGGCGCCACCCCGGTCGCCTCGGCGATGGAGTCACGGGCCCGGGCCACGTCGTCGCGAATGGCGGCCGGCGAGCGGTGGAGGTGGCTGCGGTGCTCGTCGCCGTGCACCCCGACCTCGTGGCCCCGCGACGCCAGCTCGGCCGCCAGCGCCGGCGAGCGGCGGACCATGGAGCCGAGCAGGAAGAAGGTGGCCTGCCAGCCCAGGCGGTCGAGCTGGTCCAAGAACGCCGGGGTCGACAGCGGGTCGGGGCCGTCGTCGAATGTCAATGCCACGTGGTTGGCCTGGCCCACCCCGGCCAGCCCGGGGGTGGCCCAGCACCGCAGGCCACGCCAGGTGGTGACGGCCGGCAGCAGGTGGCCGACGGTGGCCCCGGCCACCACCACGCCCCCGCCGGCGACCAGCAGGCGGCTCGTTCTCACGTCCGGGGGGGTATCACGCCAGGGCGGACAGCGGGGCGCCGGAAAGGTTCGACTGGGCCAGCACCGCCGCCAGCTGGTCGAGGACGACCCGCACCTGGGCGGGGGTGGCGTTGGATCCGTTGACCATGTAGGTGTGGCGGGCGGTGAGGTGGGTCAACCCGTCGGCGTCGACCGCCTGCACGGTGGCGTCGGGCACCACCGTCTTGTTGTGGGCTCCGTAGCAGGCGACCAGGTCAAAGGCGTTGAGGCGCCGGCCGGGAACGAACAGCTTCACCGGCTGTCCCGCGATCCGGGACAGGAAGTGGCTGGCGGCGATGTCGCCGTCCGCCCGCCGCCACGGCGACTGGCCGACGTGATGGCCGAGGCGGTCGAAGTGGGCGCCGGCGCCCCCGTTTTCGACGTCGATGCCGAGGCCGACCAGGCGCTGCACGTCGGTCGGGTCGCTGGCCGCAGTCTGCTCGTCGACGACCGCGGTGGCGTGCAGGGCGACGAGCTGCTGGGCGATGCCGGCGTCGGGGAGCTGCGAGGGGTCGAGCCGGACGCCCAGATAGGCCACGTTGCCCGAGTGGCTCGGAGGGTGGGCCACGCCGGCGCCGAAGGACGTGGCCGCGGCCACACCCGAGGTCAGCCCGGCCCAGATCAGGGGGATGGCGGCGGCCAGCGCCGCCAGGCGGGCCACCGCGACCGACGGCCGCCGGGGCCGGCGGCGCCCTCGGTCCGCTCCGACGGGAGAAACGTCCACGTCCTCCCCACCGACCGCCGGTCGGTCCGGGGTGGCGTCGTCGGTTCCCGTGGCGGCCAGGACCGCCGCCTCGCGCTCGTCGCGGGCGGCGCCGATGGGGATCACGGGGGCCAGCGGCGCCTCATGCGCGGCGTCGGCCAACAGGGCCCGCAGCTCGGCGGCCGGATCGAAGCCCACCCCACTGGCGATGCCCGCCAGCTCGTCCAGGTCGGCCTCGTCGCCGCCCGACGCCACGCCTGCCAGCAGCTCCCGGTCGGCCAGACCGGCGGCGCCCACGCGGGCGGCCAGCCGCACAAACCGCGTCGGGTCGGTCACGAACATGGCCTGCCCGGCGTCGACCATGGCCTGTCGGACCACCCCGGGAGCCGTGACCTCGTCGAGGTAGGCCAGGAGCTGCTCCGGCGTGCGAGCGACCTGGCTGACGCCGGCCGCCTGCATCTCGGCGGTGTTCTCCTTGCCGTGGCCGGCGATGGGATGGAAGCTGATGATCGGCAGTCCGACCGACAACGCCTCCATGGCGGTCAGGCCGCCGGCGTTCTCCACCAGGGCGTCGGCCGCCGCCATCAGGGCCGGCATGTTGTCGGTCCAGCCGAGGACCCGCCCGCCGGGTATGCGGGAGAGCCGCTCGCGTAGCCGCTCGTCCCGGCCGCAGACGACGACGGGGACGAATCCCTCGCTGGCGGCGATGGTCCGGAAGGTGCTGGCCACATCGCCGACCCCCCAGGAGCCCGACACGATCAGCACCGCCCGGTCGTCGGGACCCAGGTCCAGCTCGGCCCGGGCGGCGTCGCGGTCCTGGACGGCGGCGAAGCGGGGCGACACCATCGGTCCGGTGGCGATGGCCGGCCGCCCGCTATGGGCGGCGGCGGCCGCCGCCGGGCGGGTGTGGACCGCCAGGTTCAGGTCGATCCCCGGGTGGGTCCACAACGGGTGGACGCCGAAGTCGGTGATGAAGTTGATCGCCGGAACGTCCAGGGCGCCGCGCTGGCGCAGCTGACCGAGCACCACGGTGGTCAACGGGTAGGTCGACACGACCACGTCGGCCCGGTACTCGGTGGCCCAGCGCAGCAGGCGGGGACCGGTCAGGCGGGCCATGACCATCCCGATGGGCGGGCACAGCGCCGGCAGGCGGTAGCACAGCTTGTAGGTGAGGTCGTAGCTCCACGAGACGTAGCGCATCTGGAACGAGTAGCTCGATTTCAGCAGCGATCCGATGCGCAACGGGGCCGAGGTGAGGAAGTCCCGCATCTCCGCCTCTTCCCCCTCGGCCCGTAGCCGGCGCACCAGTTCCCGGGCGGCGCCGTCGTGGCCTGCTCCCATGCTGGCAGACACCACGAGGACACGGGACCGCACGGTCGAGAGGATAGCGGTCGGGCCCTTCATGAGCGCCGAATAGGTGACGAGAAGGCGCCGTTGGCGGAAACAGTGGCCGAAGGTACCGGCCCCCTTTTCCCCGCCCTTCTGACCAGGTGAAATTACAGTGGGGACCATGCGAGTCCCCCTTACGATCGACCACTTTCTCCGCCGGGCCGAGTTGGTGTACGGGGACCGGACGGCCGTCGTCGACGAGCCCGGGACGGCCGGGTCGTTCGGCACCATCACCTACCGGGAGCTGGCCGCCCGGGCCCGGGGCATGGCCCGCAGCCTCGACGAAATGGGCGTCGGCCACGGCGAGCGGGTCGCCGTCGTCAGCCCCAACGCGGCCCGCATGCTGACCGCCTTCTACGGCGTCAGCGGCTACGGCCGGGTGCTGGTGCCCATCAACTTCCGGCTGAACACCGAAGAGGTGCAGTACATCATCGAGCACTCGGGCGCGTCGGTGATGCTGGTCGACCCGGAGTACGACGCCGCCCTCGGCGGGGTGACCGCCAAGGAGCGCATCGTGCTCGACGGCTACGCCGACCGGGAGTTGTTCGCCCCCGCCGAGGCGGAGCCGGCGCCCTGGGAGCCCGACGAGGACGCCACCGCCAGCATCAACTACACCAGCGGCACCACCGCCCGGCCCAAGGGCGTGCAGCTCACCCACCGCAACTGCTGGCTCAACGCCGCCGTGTTCGGCTGGCACGTCGGGGTGAGCGACCGTGACGTGTACCTGCACACCCTGCCCATGTTCCATTGCAACGGATGGGGGATGCCCTACGCCGTCACCGGGATGGGCTGCCCGCAGGTGGTGGTCCGCAAGGTCGACGGCGCCGAGATCCTGCGGCGCGTGGCCGCCCACGGCGTCACCTTGATGTGCGGCGCGCCGGCCGTCGTGGCCGCGGTGCTCGACGCCGCCACCCGGCGCCGGGCGCGGGGCGAGGAGGTGCCCGGGCGCCACCAGGTCCGCATCGTGGTGGCCGGCGCCCCGCCGCCGTCGAAGATCATCGAACGGGTCGAGAGCGAGCTCGGCTGGGAGTTCATCCAGATCTACGGGCTCACCGAGACGGCACCGCTGTTGACGATCAACCGGTCCCCGGAGGAGTGGGATGCCTTGGAGGGCGGGGAGCGGGCCCGGCGGCTGTCACGGGCCGGCGTTCCCGCGGTGGGCGTCGACATCGCCGTCGACGCCGACGGCGAGATCCTGGCCCGGGCCAACCACGTCTTCGCCGGATACTGGGAGCAGCCGACGGAGACGGCGGCGGCGTTGGCCGGCGGCTGGTTCCACACCGGCGACGGCGGCCATGTGGAGGACCACGGCTACCTGGTCATCTCCGACCGCAAGAAGGACGTGATCATCTCCGGCGGCGAGAACGTCTCCTCCATCGAGGTCGAGGACTGCCTCTACCAGCACCCGGCGGTGGCCGAGGTGGCGGTGATCGGCGTCCCGAGCGACCAATGGGGCGAGACGGTGACCGCCCTGGTGGTGCTGCGGCCCGGCACGCCGGCGTCGGAGTCCGAGCTGATCGAATTCGCCCGGTCCCGGCTGGCGCACTTCAAGTGCCCGACGCGGGTCGAGTTCCGCGACGCCCTGGCCCGCACCGCCACCGGGAAGTTGCAGAAGTTCAAGCTCCGCCAGCCGTACTGGGAGGGGCGCTCCCGGCTGGTCAACTAACGGCCTCGCTAGCGCCGGCCGCCGAGGCGGCGGTCGGCGATGAGATCGGCGACCAGGCCCGTCCAGCCCGTCTGGTGGGAGGCCCCCAGCCCTTTGCCGGTGTCGCCGTGGAAGTATTCGTGGAACGGGACCAGGCCGGCCCAGTTGGGGTTGTGCTGGAAGAGCGGCTGGTCGCCGAGCACCGGTCGGGTGCCGTCGGGCCCGGGGAGGAACAGGCTGACCAGCCGGCGGGCCAGGTCGTCGGCCACCTCGTCGAGGTTCTTCTGCTGGCCGGATCCCGTCGGGTACTCGATGGTGAAGCCGCCGCCCAGGCTGTCGTGGAACCGGCCCAGGGCCTCGATGAACAGGTAGTTCAGCGGGAACCACACCGGCCCCCGCCAGTTGGAGTTGCCGCCGAAGAGGTAGTTGGTCGACTCCGCCGGCTCATAGTCCAGCGTGCTCACCAGGCCGCCGAGGTCGAGCGTCACCGGGGTGTCACGGTGGCTGCGGGACAATGACCGCAGCCCGTAGGGGGAGAGCAGCCGGGTTTCGTCGAGGACCTTGGTCAGGACCCGCCGGAGGTGGTCGGGGCCGACCACCGACAGCAGGCGGGCGGCGCCCATCTGCGGGTCGGCGATATGGGCCACGCAGTTGGCGAACGCCGGCTTGTTGGCGAGGAACCAGTTCATGCGGGACGCGAACTGGGGCAGCTTGGCGAGGACGTCGGACTTGAGGGTGGTCACCGCGAAGGTGGCCACCACCCCGACCATCGAGGTGGCCCGGATGGGCAGCCGGCTGCCGTCTTGGAGGTGGAGGACGTCGTAGAAGAAGCCGTCCTCCTCGTTCCACAGGCCCTGGGTCCCCATGGCGGAGGCGATGTAGGTGAAGTGCTCGAAGAACTTGGTCGCCACGTCCTCGTACACCGGGTCGTGGGCGGCGAGGAGCAGGGCGATCTCCAGCAGGTTCAGGCAGTACATGGCCATCCACGCCGTGCCGTCGGACTGCTCGAGGTGGCCGGCGACGGGGAGCGGCTTGGAGCGGTCGAACAGGCCGATGTTGTCCAGGCCGAGGAAGCCACCCTCGAACACGTTCAGGCCCTCGGCGTCCTTGCGGTTGACCCACCAGGTGAAGTTCAGGACCAGCTTGTGGAACATCCGCTCCAAAAACGCCAGGTCCCCCTCGCCGGTCGCCATCCGGTCGATCTCGAAGACCCGGAGGGCGGCCCACGCCTGCACCGGCGGGTTGACATCGTCGAACGACCACTCGTAGGCGGGCAGCTGACCGTTGGGGTGCATGTACCACTCCCGGCCAAGCAGGATCAGCTGCTCCTTGGCGAAGCTCGGGTCGATGTGGGCCAAGGCCACGCAATGGAACGCCAGATCCCACGCCGCGTACCACGGGTACTCCCACGGGTCGGGCATGGAGATGACGTCGTGGTTGTTCAGGTGGAACCAGCCGCTGTTCCGCCCGCTCTTCCGGGACTCGGGCGGCGGCGGCTCGCCGGGGTCGCCGGCCAGCCAACGCTCCACGTCGTAGTGGAAGAACTGCTTGCTCCAGATCATGCCGGCGAAGGCCTGGCGCATCGCCTGCCCCTCCGCCTCGGTGGCGTCGAGGGGGGTGCGGGCGGCGTAGAACTCGTCCGCCTCCCGCCGCCGCGCGGCCAACACGGCGTCGAAGTCCTCCGGCGTCGCCTCCGCCGCGGCGGCGTTGGAGAACCGGAGGCGGAGCTCGACCTGGCCACCCGGGGGGACGGTCAGGTGGTAACGCAGCGCCGCCTTGGTTCCCTGCTGCGCCGGGTTCACGGTGGCCTTCCCGTCGACCACGTGCTGGCCGATGCCGTCCTTGGGGTACGGGGGGCTCTGCGCCCCGGGCCACAGGGCGGCGGCGTTGGTCTCGTTGTCGCAGAAGAGCGCCTCCGCCGGCGCCGGCGTTTCGGCCCGAAGGAGCCAGGTGCCGAGGCGGTGGTGGTCGGCCCGGAGGGTGGTCGCGCTCTCGCCGAGGGTGATCACCGGCCGGTTCGTGTCGACCCCCCAGGTCCACAGGTTGCGGAACCAGATGGTGGGGAGCACGTCGATCGTGGCCTCGTCGGGGCCGGCGTTGCGGACCGTGATGTGCCACCGCAGGTCCTCGGGGTCGGCCTTGGCCCACTCCACCTCGACGACCCAGAAGCGGTCGTCGTGGAAGATGCCGGTGTCCACCAACTCGTACTCCGGGTCGAGCCGGCTGCGGGCCCGGTTGGTCGCCAGCAGGTCCTCGTAGGGAAAGCGGGCCTGCGGGTAGTGGTACCGCCAGCGCAGGTAGGACGCCGTCGGGGTGGCGTCGAGGAACCACCAGTAGTCCTTGACGTCCTCGCCATGGTTGCCCTGGGTGCCGGTGAGCCCGTACATCCGCTCCTTCAGGATCGGGTCCTGGCCGTTCCACAGCGCCAAGGCCAGGCACACCCCCTGGCTCTCGTCGCACATCCCGGCCATGCCGTCCTCGCTCCAACGGAACGCCCGGTGGGCCGCGTGCTCGAAGGGAAAGTAGTCCCAGGCGTCGCCATCGGGGCTGTAGTCCTCCCGAACCGTGCCCCACGCCCGTTCGGCGAGGTAGGGGCCGAAGCGGCGCCACGGCGCCGTCCCGGCATCGGCGTCGCGGAGGCGTGCCTCCTCGGCGGGCGGGGGATTGTCGGACGCCGTCACGGTGTTGATCGTTATCGATCGGCGCTGGGCGGTGCCAACTCACCGAACTTGAGCGCCAACGGAACAAGTTTGCTTAGAACGGCGTTACAATCCCTGTCTTACACCATTACAGAAGTAGGTTCCTCATGGCTACGCTTGAAACCTCGACCCTTCCGTTGGTCCCTCTCAATGCCGGCGTCGTCCTGCCCGGCATGATCGTCACCTTGGCGCTGGAAACCCCCGAGGCCCGCGCCGGCGTGGACGCGGCCCGTAACTCCAATGGCCTGGTCGTCCTCGTCCCCCGTCTCGGTGACTCGGTGACCACCTACGCCCGGGTCGGGACAGTGGCTCGGGTCGAGAATGCCGGCGAGATGCCGGATGGCCAGCGGGCCGCCATGGTGCGCGGCTTGCACCGGGCCGTCATCGGAGCCGGGGTGGCCAGCACCGGCGAGGCCCTGTTGGTCTCCCTGGAGCGGGCCGAGGAGCCCCACGGCACCACCGAGCGCGCCGGCGAGCTGGCCCGCGAGTACCGGGTGGTGGTGGAGAGCATCCTGGAGCAGCGCGGCGCCCGGCGCTTCGCCGAGTTGCTGCACGGCGTGACCGACCCGGGGGCGGTGGCCGACACCGCCGGCTACTGGCCCGACCTGTCGATGGAGCGCAAGATCGAGCTGCTCGAGACCCTGGACATCGAGCAACGCCTGGAGAAGGCGGTCCGCTGGGTGCGCGACATGCTGGGCGAGCTGGAACTGAAGGAGCGCATCCGTACCGACGTGGCCGAAGGCATGGAGAAGACGCAGCGCGAATTCCTGCTGCGCCAGCAGATGGCCGCCATCCGCAAGGAGCTCGGCGAGCTGGACGAGTCGGGCGGCAGCGACGACTACCGCCAGCGGCTCGAGAGCCTGGCCGCACCCGAGGCCGTCCGCACGACCGTCGAGAAGGAAATCGACCGGCTGGAGCGCACGAGTGAGCAGAGCCCCGAGTCCGGGTGGATCCGGACGTGGCTGGACACCGTCTTCGAGCTGCCGTGGGGCCACCAGTCCGACGACCGCCTCGAGGTGAACGACGCCCGCGCCGTGCTCGACGCCGACCACACCGGCCTGAACGACGTCAAGGACCGCATCGTGGAGTACCTGGCGGTGCGCAAGCTCCGCGACGAGCGGCGCCTCGACACCCTCGACCAGATCGACGACACGGTCAACGGGCCGAGCGTCACCCGCCGGGGCACCGGCGGCATGATCCTGGCCCTGGTCGGCCCTCCCGGCGTGGGCAAGACCAGCCTTGGGGAATCGGTGGCGCGGGCCATGGGCCGGCGCTTCGTGCGGGTCGCCTTGGGCGGCGTGCGTGACGAGGCGGAGATCCGTGGGCACCGCCGCACCTACGTGGGTGCCATGCCGGGCCGCATCGTGCGGGCCTTGAAGGAGGCCGGCACCATGAACCCCGTCGTTCTCCTGGACGAGGTGGACAAGATCGGCGCCGACTGGCGCGGTGACCCCTCCTCGGCCCTGCTCGAGGTCCTCGACCCGGCGCAGAACCACACCTTCCGTGACCACTACCTGGACGTCGACCTCGACCTGTCCAACGTGCTGTTCCTGGCCACGGCCAACATGGCCGAGCAGATCCCCGGCCCCCTGTACGACCGGATGGAGGTCGTCAACCTCGACGGCTACACCGAGGCCGAGAAGGTCGACATCGCCCGTGACCACCTGCTGGCGCGCCAGCTGCGGGCCAACGGGTTGACCCCCGACGAGGTGGTCATCAGCGACGAGGCGTTGTCGGTCATCGTGGCGGACTACACGCGGGAGGCCGGGGTCCGCTCGCTGGAGCGGCAGCTGGGCAAGCTGCTGCGCAAGGCGGCCACCAAGCTGGCGTCCCACGAGGCGGTGGCGCCCGTCGTCGTCAACCCCGAGGACGTCGGGTCCTGGCTCGGGCGGGCCCGCTTCCACTCCGAAGTGGCCGAGCGGACATCCGTCCCTGGGGTGGCCACCGGATTGGCGGTGACGGGTGCGGGCGGCGACGTGCTGTTCGTCGAAGCGACGGGCATGCCCGGCCAGTCGGGCCTGACCATCACCGGGCAGTTGGGTGATGTCATGAAGGAGTCGGCGGAGATCGCCCTCTCCTACGTCCGCTCCCACGCCTCGGCGTTGGAGCTGCCCGAGGACGCCTTCCAGGACCGCCGTTTCCACGTCCACGTGCCTGCCGGCGCCGTCCCCAAGGACGGCCCATCGGCCGGCGTCACCATGACGACGGCACTCGTCAGCCTGCTCTCCAATCGGGCCATCCGCCCCGAGGTGGGCATGACCGGCGAGATCACGCTGCAGGGAAAGGTCCTGCCCATCGGGGGCGTCAAGCAGAAGGTGCTGGCCGCCCACCGGGCGGGGCTGACCGAGGTCATCCTGCCCAGCCGCAATGGCCCGGATCTGGACGACGTTCCGGAGACGGTCCGCGAGCAGATGACGTTCCACCTGGCCTCGGACATCTCCCAAGTGTTGGCCCACGCCCTGGTGGCCTAGCCACTCGGCCGAGGATCGGCCCGGGCCGCGTGCCCGGTGGAAATGTGAAAAAGAGGGCCTTCCCGGCGACGGGGAGGCCCTCTTTGGCGTTTGGTGGTCGACAAAACCGTTGGGGGACAGGGGGATCTCGCATCACCAATGGCGAATCCCTTATGCTGCAAGGGAACTACCTCACGTAGTCGGCCGTCGAGTGCATAAGGCGGGCAACTTCCCCACACCTAAGGAGGCAATTGGTGAATAGATCGGAACTCGTTGAGTCGGTCGGGAATGCAACGGGACTCGACCGCCGCCAGTCCGAGAGCGCGGTGAAAGCCGTGGTGGAGGCGGTGATTGAGGAGGTCAAGTCCGGCAACAAGGTGTCGATTTTCGGATTCGGCACGTTCGCGCCGACGTCTCGGGCCGCCCGAGTGGGCCGCAACCCGCAGACGGGGGAGTCCGTCAACATCGCCGCCAGCACGGGCGTGCGGTTCTCGCCCGCCACCTCACTGAAGGCGCTCCTCAATCCCAAGCCGGCCAAGAAGTCGTCCGCCAAGAAGACGGCGGCGGCGGCGAAGACCGCGCCGGCCAAGAAGTCGTCGGCCGCCGCCAAGGCGGCGCCGGCGGCCAAGAAGGCCGACAGCAAGAAGGCATCGGCCGCGCCGGCCGCCAAGAAGACGGCCAAGGCGTCCAAGAAGAAGTAGCGGTGGAGGCGCCGGCGGTTCTCGCCGGCGCCTTCTGCCGGCGGGTTCAGCCGGCCAGGAGGTTGAGGTCGGCGGGGAGATCCACGTCCCAGGAAAGCGCGGGGGAATCGACCACCCGGTAGGCCAACCCGAGGCGTTCCGCCTCGGCGCGGTGGCGGTCGAAGGAACCCGGTCCGTAGGAGAACACGAAGCCGCAGTCCGTCGGCACGCCGATGACGGTGGTGCCGTCACGGCGGCGGTCGGGAACGAGCGTCACCCCCGGCCACTCGCCGACCCAGGTCAGGTCGTCGGCCAGCGGCAGGTCGGCGTGGGCGACCGTCACGTGGGTCACGCCCAACTGCGCCAGTTGGCGTACGCCGTCCTGTACGGCATGGTTGAGGCCCCGCTCGGGGGCCCACACCACCAGGGCGCCGAGCCCCCGCGCCCAATCGGCCACCACGGTGTCGTCGCAGACCACCGCCACCGGGACGTGGTGCGCCGCCGCGATGACCCGCTGCGCCATCACCCGGGCCAGGATGGCTCGTTCGGCCGGGGGCAGCGCGGGGGCGAGCCGCAGCTTGGCGACGGAGAAGTCCTTGACGGGGATCAGCACCGCCCGGGGACCGAGCTGCCACGGCCCTCGGGGTGCGGCGTCCGCGTTGAAGGCCACGTTGGCGAGTGTACGGCTGGTCGGCCGGCCTGGCGGCGCCCGCTCCGGTACCGTGGGCCGGCGTGGCCGAACGGGTGGCAGTCATTGGCGCAGGGTCGTGGGGCACGGCGGCCGCCTGCCTGGCGAGCTGCAACGTGCCCACCGTGCTGTGGGCCCGCAGTCCTGAGCTGGCCGAGGAGATGGCCCGGACCCACGTCAACCGGCGTTACCTGCCCGAGTACGCGTTGCAGGACGACCTGGCGGTCACGTCGTCCCTCGAGGACGCGCTGGCGGGCAGCGACGTCGTCGTGATGGCCGTGCCCTCGCACGGTTTCCGCGCCGTGCTGGCCGACGCCGCCTCGCTCATCGCCGACGGGGTGCCGGTCGTGAGCCTGAGCAAGGGGGTGGAGCAGGACAGCCTCAAGCGGATGACCGAGGTGGTGGCCGAAGTGCTCCCGGGGCACGTGACGGGGGTCCTGACCGGTCCCAACCTGGCCAAGGAGATCATGGCCGGGCGACCGGCGGCCAGCGTGATCGCCATGACCGACGAGGCGGTGGCCGACGAGCTGCAGCGGGTCTTCAACACGCCCGCCTTCCGGGTCTACACCAACCCCGACGTGGTGGGATGCGAGGTGGCCGGCGCCCTGAAGAATGTGATGGCGATCGCCGCGGGCATCTCGGACGGTATGGGGCTCGGGGACAACACCAAGGCGGCCCTCATGACCCGGGGACTGGCCGAGCTGACCCGGCTCGGCGTGGCCCTGGGCGGGAACCCCCTGACCTTCATCGGCCTGGCCGGCGTGGGGGACCTGTTCGCCACCTGCATGAGCCGGCAGAGCCGTAACCGCCACGTGGGCGAGGAGCTGGGCCGGGGCCGGCTGATCGGCGAGGTCATCACCGACATGCGAATGGTCGCCGAGGGGGTCAAGACCTCACGGGCGGTCGTCTCCCTGGCCCGCGGGCTCGGCCTGGAGCTGCCCATTGCCGAGCAGGTGGCGGCGGTCGTCAACGGCGAGAAGACGGCGGGCGAGGTCGTGCCTGCGCTCATGCAGCGCCAGATGCGGGCCGAGCTGTACGGCATCGTGCCGTAATGCGAATCGCCTTCGGAACCGACGAGGCCACGGCCCTGACGGACGCCATCGTGGCCCGGCTCAAGGACGGGGGCCACGATGTCGCGGTGGTGGCCGACGCCCTCGCCTGGCCGGACGCCGGCCGCCGGGTCGGCGAGGCCGTGGCCCGCGGCGATGCCGCCGCCGGGGTGGTGTGCTGTTGGACCGGCACGGGCGTGGCCATGGCGGCCAACAAAGTCGCCGGGGTCCGCGCCGCCCTGTGCACCGACGCCGAGACCGCACGCGGGGCTCGGCGCTGGAACGACGCCAACGTGCTGGCCATCGGTCTCCGCCTGACCTCGCCGGACGTGGCAGGCGAGATGCTCGACGCCTTTTTGTCGACGCCGCCCGATGAGGGCGAGCGCCAGCTGATCGACCGCGTCGAGGCGCGGTGACGGTTCCGGTGAAGGCCCTCCCCATCGCGAGGGGCGCGCCGGGAAAGCCGGCGGTCCGGACCCTCTCCAAGGCCATGGCCCCCTCGCTGGCGTGGGAACGGTTCCTGTGGGCCGACGGCCACGACGTCGTGGTCGGCATGGACGAGGTCGGGCGGGGAGCCTGGGCCGGTCCGCTCATGGTGGGCGCCGCCGTCCTGCCCAAGGACAAGCGGGTGTACAAGGTCCGGGACTCCAAAATGCTGACCGAGCCCGAGCGGGAGCGGCTGTTCGACAGGGTGGCCGACTGGTGCGTGGCCTGGGCGGTCGGCGCCGCCTCCCAGATCGAGTGCGACACCCTCGGCATGGCCGAGGCGCAACGGCGGGCGGCCCGGCGCGCCCTCGACGCCCTCGGCGTGACCCCCGACCGGGTCCTGGTCGACGGGAGCTGGGACTTCGTCGGCCTCGGGTCGACGCAGCGGATCATCAAGGGTGACGCCATCTGCCTGTCCATCTCGACGGCGTCCATCCTGGCCAAGGTGACCCGCGACCGGATCATGCGGGCCGAAGCGCCCCACTTTCCGGCCTACGACTTCGACTACAACAAGGGGTACCCCTGCCCGCGCCACAAGATGGCGCTGCAGGCGTTTGGCCCGACCTCCATCCATCGGCGAAGCTGGGTGTTCATGGACCACCTGCCGTGGGGCAACCTGCGCTACTACCGGCCCCTGCAGCCCAGCCTCTTCGCCGAGACGGCCGACGAGGAGAACGGGCAATGATCCGCCCCGCCGCCCGGGCGGTCGGCGTGGCGCTGGCCATCGCCCTGGCCGGCATCGGCGTGTCGGCGTGCACGTCGAACGACAACGGCGGGGTGATCGTCCCCCCGCCCGACACGACCACCACCGCCCCCGCGGCCACGACCACCTCGGTGCCGGCGGTCACCCTCCCCGGCGGCACCCTGCCGAACAGCTAGCTGCCGCCGCGGGGTTCCTTGGGCAGGCCCAGCACCCGCTCGCCGATGATGTTGCGGAGCACCTCGTCAGTCCCGCCGGCGACCCGGAACCCGGGAACGCCGAGCACCAGTTCCGCCCAGGCATAGGTGCCCCACTCGCCGGTGTCGGCGATGAGCCGGGCACCGAGCGCCGACGACAGGAACCCGGATACGCGCTGGAGGTTCTGGGTCAGCGCCAGCTTGGCGATCGACAGCTCCGGGCCGGGCATCTGTCCCGCCGCCAGCTTGGCCATGGCCCGCAGGTTGGTCACGCGGGCCACATGGACGCCGATCCAGATGTCCGCCAGCTGCTGGCGCAGCAGGGGCTCGTCGGCCCGGTCGAGGTGCTGGAGCAGGGCGATGAGCCGGCCGACTCCGAACGACGCGCCGCCGGCGGCGCCCCCGCCGATGGCGGCCCGCTCGTTCATCAAGGTGGTGAGGGCGACGCCCCAGCCGGCGTTGACGTCGCCCAGGCGGTGGTCGTCGGGGATCACCACGTCGGTGAAGAACACCTCGTTGAACGACGCCCCTCCCGTCATCTGGCGCAACGGACGGACCTCGACGCCCGACGCCCGCATGTCGACCAGGAATCCGGTCAGGCCCTTGTGCTTGGCCACCGAGGGGTCGGTGCGGCAGATGATTTCGCCGATGTCGCTGAACTGGGCGCCGGAGGTCCAGACCTTCTGGCCGTTGACGATCCACACGTCGCCATCTCGTTCGGCCCGGGTCGCCAGGCTGGCCAGGTCACTGCCGGCTCCCGGCTCGCTGAACAGCTGGCAGGCGATGATGTCGCCCCGGTACAGGGCCCGCAGGTAGCGGTGCTTGGCCGTCTCGGTGCCGTGGGCCAGCAGGGTCGGCGCGACCATGCCCAATCCGATGGCCAAGACGGCGGTGGCGGGGACGTCGTAGCCGGCCACCACGGCCTGCCAGCACCGCTCGTACTCCACCGGAAGCGCCCGCCCGCCGTAGTCGGCCGGCCCGGTCAGCCACCCGAAGCCGGCGTCGAACACCTGCCGCCGCCAGGCCCGGGCGGCGGCCACCTCAGTCCGCTCCTCCTCGGCGGTCTTCTCCTGGAACAGGCCGACTCGGTCGGACCCCTCGCCCCACGCCGCCGTCCGGGAAGACCGGCGGGTCGCCACGCCGTCCAGAAACGCCACGGCAGACCGCTCGAACTCGTCCATCTCGACACCAGACCCCACCGTCGCACCCTACCGACAGACCGACTTGGGCCCGGGTGCGGCGGCCCGGTAGCGTCGCTTTCAGTGACCCGCCGCCAAGCCCTCCTGCTCCGTGCCTTCGCCGTATGGACCGTCTTCATCTGGGTGGTGCTGGTGAAGAACATCTACAACGACCACACCGCCCGGGCGACCGCCTCGTTCAAGGCGGTCCACTACACCCTCGCCGTCATCTCGCTGTCGTTCGCCATCGGCGCCTGGCGGGTCGTGACCGCCGTCGCCGGGCGTCGGGCTACCCGCCACCCGGGCGGCCCGGCACGAGAAGTCGCCGAACACCGATAGTTAGATACCCGAACCGTTTACCATGGCGGAGATGGTGGGTTCGGATGCTCCCGTGGCGACACAGCCGGCGTCGGTAGACGCCGCGGCACCGACCTCCCAGCTGACCGAGGCGGCCCGGGGGCTGGTCCGTGTCGCCCGCATGCTCGAGCACGCCGCAACCGAGCTGACCCTGCCGCAGTACCGGCTACTGGTGATGGTCGCCGGCGGCGATCAGCGTGCCTCCACGCTGGCCGGTCGGCTGGCCCTCTCCAAGCCCACCGTGACCGCGGTGGTCGACGGGCTGGTCGAGCGAGGGTTCCTCATCCGCACCGAAGCCAGCGGCGATCGGCGGGCGGTGGACCTCAGCCTGACCCCTGCGGGCTACGACACCTTGCGGGCAACCGATGCCGCCATGGGTGCCCGGCTGGCGTGGATCCTCGCCCACTGCGACGACCCGATGGCCGTGGAGGCAACACTCGCCCAGCTGGGGACGGCGATGAGCAAGGTGGTCGCGGCCAAGGTGGCCGGCACCGCCAAGTGACGGACGCTTCGACCGGAGCCCAGAAAGGCTGGGTCCGGCGCATGCTGCCGTTCCTCCGGCCCCACCGGCGCCACGTGATCCTGGCCTTCGGTGCCGCCCTCGTCGGCAGCGGCATCGCCGCCGTCACCCCTGCCGTCGCCCGCCAGATCGTCGACAACGTCATCCTCCATCACCGCTCGCCGCTGGCCCCCTGGCTGATCGTCCTCGGGGTGGCGGGAGTGCTCCGATTCGGCGCCGCCTATGTTCGCCGCTTCATCGGCGGCCGGGTCAGCTTCGACGTGCAGTACGACATCCGCAACACGATCTACGACCAGCTGCAGCGGCTTGACTTCGCCCGCCACGACGAGATGCAGACCGGCCAGCTGGTGAGCCGAGCCAACTCCGACGTCGGGCTCATCCAGAGTGCCCTGTCGTTCCTGCCGCTTATGACCGGCAACATCCTCCTGCTCGCCGCCTCGTTCGTGATCATGGCCATCTACTCGCCGCTGCTCACCGTCGTCGCCCTCCTCGTGGTGCCGGCCGTCGCCCTGGTCAGCTTCCGGATGCGCGACCAGGTGTTCCCGGCCACCTGGGACGCGCAGCAGCTGACCGGCGAGGTGGCCGGCGTGGTCGACGAAGGGGTCTCCGGTGTCCGCGTCGTCAAGGGCTTCGGGCAGGAGGACCGGGAGGTGGCCCGCCTGGCCGCCAGCGCCGAACGCCTGTACCGCTCCAAGCTCCGGGCCGTTCGCCTCAAGGCCCGGTACCAGCCGCTTCTCCAGGCGCTGCCGTCGTTCGCCCAGGTGGCGATCGTGGCCCTGGGCGGCTGGCTGGCGCTGCGTCACCGCATCTCGCTCGGTACCTTCCTCGCCTTTTCCACCTACCTGCTCAACATGGTCGCCCCCGCCCGCATGCTGGCGGGCCTGCTGACGGTGGGCCAGCAGGCGCGGGCGGCGGCGGTGCGGATTCTCGACCTCCTCGACTCGACGCCGATTGTCCGGGAAAAGGAGGGCGCGGATGTCCTCCCGCCCATTCGCGGCGAGGTGAGCTTTGAGGCCGTGACCTTCGGGTATCTGCGCTCCGAGCCGGTCGTGGACGACTTCGATCTGCGGCTCGCCCCCGGGGAGACCGTCGCCCTGGTCGGCGCCTCCGGTTCCGGCAAGTCCACCGTGGCCCTGCTCCTGCCCCGGTTTTACGACGTGCAGAAGGGGACGGTGCGCATCGACGGCTCCGACGTCCGTGACGTCACCCTCGCCTCGCTGCGGGGCCAGATCGGGATGGTGTTCGAGGAGAGCTTCCTGTTTTCCGACACGGTGCGGGCCAATATCGCCTACGGCAAACCCGACGCCACCTTCGACGAGGTGACGGCGGCGGCCGCCATGGCCGAGGCCCACGAGTTCATCACCTCCCTGCCCGAGGGCTACGACACGGTGGTGGTGGAGCGGGGCCTCACCCTGTCCGGCGGCCAGCGCCAGCGCGTCGCCCTGGCCCGGGCCCTGCTCACCGACCCCCGCATCCTGATCCTCGACGACGCCACCTCGTCGGTCGACGCTCGCGTCGAGGAGGAGATCCACGCCACCCTGCGCCGGGTGATGCAAGGCCGCACCACCCTACTCGTCGCCCACCGCCGCTCCACGCTCCGCCTGGCCGATCGCATCGCCGTCGTCGACCTCGGCCGGGTGGTCGACCAGGGCCGCCACGACGAGCTGCTGGCGCGGAGCCACCTGTACCGCATGCTGCTCGCGGGACCGGGCGACGACGCCGAGGGCCTTGACGCCGAGGGCCTCGACACCGAGGGCCTCGACACCGGGGCGCCGGCGGTGGAAGGCCACACGGGTGACAATGCCGCGATTACCACGGCGGCGTGGCCGGACGCGGCCCAGCCCGGAGAGCGGCACACCGTCACGTCGGGGGTGCCCCGCATCGCGCTGGGCGCGGGCCTCAGAGGAGCCGCCGGCGGCGCCGGCGGGTGGATGGCCGGCCTGGCGCCGTCGCCCGAACTGCTGGCCAAGGTCGAGGCCCTCCGCCCGGCGGACGACGTGCCCAACGTGGACGTGGCCGCGGAAATCCGCCACGACCCGGATTTCAGCCTGCGGCGCTTCGTCCGACCGTACCGGCGAGGCCTCATCGCCGGACTGGCGCTGGTCGTCCTCGACGCCCTGGCCACCCTGGCCGGCCCGGTGCTCATCAAGCAGGGAATCGACAGCGGCGTCCTCAAGGGGACGACGTCGGCGCTGTTGATCGCCGCCGGCGCCTTTTTGGCGGTGACCGTCGCCGACCTGGCCGACTCGATGGCGGAGACCTTCGTCACCGGCCGTACCGCCGAGCGGATGCTGTACGCCCTCCGGATCCGCATCTGGTCGCATCTGCAGCGCCTGTCCGTCGACTATTACGACCGGGAAATGGCAGGCCGCATCATGACCCGCATGACCACCGACGTCGATGCCCTCGCCGACCTGTTGGAAAACGGCCTCATCAACGCCATCGTCAACCTCTTCACCTTCGTCGGGGTGGCGATCGTCATGCTGACCATGAACCTTCAGCTGGCGTCGGCGCTGCTTGTCGTCGTCGTTCCCCTGGTCGCGGCCACCGTGCTCTTCCGCCGGCTTTCCGCCCCGGCGTACCGCACGGCGCGTGACCGCATCGCGGTTGTCAACGCCAACCTGCAGGAAAGTTTGGCCGGTGTCCGCGAGTCGCAGGCGTTCGTGCGCGAGCGGCGCAACGAGGACCGGTTTCGTCAGGTTGCCGGCTCGTACCTGGACGCCCGGGTGCGGGCCCAGCGGCTGGTGGCGCTCTACTTCCCCTTCGTCGAGTTCCTGTCCGAGGTTGCCGACGTGGTGGTGCTCGGCGTCGGTTCGGTGCTCATCGCCAACGGGTCACTCACCACCGGCACCCTTATCGCCTTCGTGCTGTTCGCCGACCTGCTGTTCTCCCCCATCCAGCAGCTGTCGCAGGTGTTCGACTCCTACCAGCAGGCGAGGGCGTCGGTCACCAAGATCGACGAGCTCATGCACATCGACACCCTCACCCCCCTCCCCGAGCATCCCGAACCGCTGGGCGCGGTCAACGGCGAGGTCCGTTTCCGCGACGTCCATTTCGCCTACCCGGGCGTCGTCGGTGAGGCCCTGCAGGGCGTTTCCCTGACCATCCGCCCGAAGGAGTCGGTGGCGCTGGTCGGCGAGACGGGCGCCGGCAAGTCGACGGTCATGAAACTGGTCGCCCGGTTCTACGACCCGACCGCGGGCGCCGTCCTCGTCGATGGCCACGACCTGCGCAACATCGACCTGGGCGCCTTCCGCCGCCAGCTCGGCTACGTGCCCCAGGAGCCCTTCCTCTTCTCGGGCACCATCCGCGACAACATCGCCTACGGCCGGGTGGACGCCAGCGACGCCGAGGTGGAACGGGCCGCCCGGGCGGTCGGCGCCCACGAATTCATCGCCGGCCTCGACGGCGGTTACCGCCACGTGGTGTCCGAGCGGGGGCGGAGCATGTCCTCCGGGCAACGCCAGCTGATTTCCCTGGCCCGGGCCTGGCTGGTCGACCCGGCCATCCTCCTGCTCGACGAAGCCACCTCCAACCTGGACGTCCGTACCGAGGCCAAGGTGCAGCGGGCCATGGGCGTGGTCGCCGAGGGCCGCACGACCATCCTGATCGCCCACCGCCTGCAGACCGCCCGCACCGCCGACCGCATCATCGTCCTCGACGGCGGCCGGGTCGTCGAGGAGGGCACCCACGACCAGCTCCTGGCGGTCGACGGCCGCTACCGGGCCATGTGGCGGGCCTTCGCCCTGGGCGACGAGGACAGCGGAGACCCCGCCGCCGCCCTTTCCGCGTAAGCACCGCCCGTAGACTCCGACCACGTGCATGTGCAGGCGACGACAGTCCGGCGGCTGATCGCGGCAGGGTTCGTGGTGGTGGTCGCCATCGCCGCGGCCGCGGCCGCGGGCAGCGGCGACCACGGGCGGGCGTCGTCGGCTCTCTCGTCGCGCCGGCCCACAACCGCCCCGACCAGCACGACCACGACGGTGGCCCCCACGACGACGGTGGCCCCGACGACGACCACCGTCGCCCCGACCACCGTCGCCCCGAGCACCGTGGCCCCGCCGCCGGCGGTGGTCGCCGGCCCCGGCATCGCGGTCGGCGACTCGGTGCTCGAGGACGTCGCCCTCTACGCCCCGGCGACCCTCCAGGCCCACGGCATCGCCATCAACGCCGCCGTCAGCCGGCAGTGGGCGGTCGGGATCTCGATCCTCTCCGGGTTGCGGGCCGGCGGGAAGCTGCCGCCGGTGGTGGTCGTGGCCCTGGGCAGCAACGGGCGGATCACCGACGCCCTGTTCGAGCAGATGATGCAGGCGTGCGCCGGCGCCAAGCGGGTCGTGTTCATGACCGTTACCGGGCCCTTGATCGGCAACAACCCGATCATCGCCGCCGGGGTGGCCCGCCACCCCGAGGCCGTCTTGGCGGACTGGCACACCCTGGCGGCGGCCCACCCGGACTGGTTCGGCCCCGACCACGTCCACGTGGGCCCGGCCGGCGCCGCCGCCCTCGGGAACCTGCTGGCCAGCTTCAGCTGACGACAGGTCCGCCCACGCCGAGGGTCACGTCGAGCGCCAGGGTCAGGCACCGGCAACCCCCGCCGGCCTTCATGAACTCGCTGACGTCGCACACCGCCACGTCGAAGCCCCACGCCTCGAGTTGGCGCCCCACCCGGGGCGGGCAGGCGGGCATGAGGACGGTCCGGTCGACGACCACCGAGTTGGCGGCGAAGCGCAGGGCCTCGTCGCGCTCCAGCACGAGGGGCTCGGGGATCAACGCCTCCATCACCGCCTGGCCGTAGTGGTCCCAGGCGAAGGGGGCGACGATGGCCCGGCGGCTGTCCAGCGGGCAGAACGTCAGGTCGAGGTGGTAGAACCGCCCGTCCACCAGTTCCACCGAGCGCACCGCGGTGCCGGTCAGGTGGGACAGGTAGGCATGGGAGGCGGCGTCGGAGCGGAACCGGTAGGCCGCCACCAGGGACGAGCCGAACGGCAGGGCGTCGCCCGCTCCCTCCTGGCAGACGCCGAGGGGCAGGTCGGTGACGGTGAAGCCCCGGTCGGCGAACCAGGCGGCGTCGAACTCGGTTTCGCCTTGGCGCTCGGGATGGCGGAAGCGGGCGGGGACGAACTGGCGGCCGTTGACGATGCCGGCATTGGCGGTGAACACCAGATCCGGCCAGTCCTCTTCCGGTGGCTGCACTTCGACGGTGGCGCCCGCCTGGCGCAGGGTGGCGACCAGCGCGTCCCACTGCTCCTGGGCCCGGTCGGGGTCGGGGAGGACCTCGGCGACCATCCACGGGTTGATCTGGTAGGCCACCCGGAAGTAGCGCGGCGGGCACATCAGAAAGGCGCGTCCCCAGCCGAGGGCCTCGCTCATCGCCCGGGGATCAGCTGCTCCACCAGGCCGGAGGTGAACAACCCCACGTCGGTCACAATGCCCAGGGCCTGGTGGCTGCCCCGGTCGGCCAGCTTGGTCGCCACCGCCGGGTTGATGTCGACACAAAAGGTCTCGACCCCTGCCGGCAGCAGGTTGCCGGTGGCGACGGCGTGCAGGGTGGACGCCATCATCACGGCAACGCGCACGCCGGGAATGAGGTAGCGCATGGCGTCGGCCGCTTCCACCACGTCGGTGTACACGTCCGGGAGGGGTCCGTCGTCGCGGACGGACCCGCCGAGCACGAACGGCACGCCCCGGCGCACGCATTCGTACATGACACCGCCGTCGATGTAGCCGGCGTCGACTGCGGCGCTGATCGACCCGTACCGGCGGATCTCGTTGACGACCCGGAGATGGTTGCTGTGGCCGCCCTCGGCCGCCGTCCCCTCGTGCAGGGACACCCCGAGCGAGGTGCCCATGACGTTCGACTCGAGGTCGTGGAGGGCGAAGCCGTTCCCCGCGAAGACCATGTCGATCCAACCGGCGGCCACCAGGGCGGCCACCGAGGGGCCGGCGCCGGTGTGGATCACCGCCGGCCCGCAGACCGCCAGCACCTTGCCGCCGCTGTCCTTGGCCCGGCGGATGCGCTCGGCGACCTGGTGGACGAGCAGCGCCTTGGGCTTCTCCGATGACACCTCGGAGTTCATGAACTCGAAGGGGTGGACGCCGCGGGGGCGGGCCGGCGGCGACACCCGGACGCCGTCGGTGCCCACCACCACCAGGTCGCCGACCCGGATGCGGTGCATGGGGACCGCCTTCAGGCGGGGCGGCCCGTCGTAGAGCATCGACTCGTAGACCAGCCCGCAGTCCATCTCCGGCTGGGCCACGTCGACCCACTGGCCGTTGATCCGCACCGCCGTCGGCAGGTTGGTGGTCGAGTAGAAGCCGGCGGGCAGCACGCCGTCGCGGTCGGCGGCCACCAGCTCGGCGTCGGCCGTCACCAGCCGGTTGGCCCCGTGCACCTGCAACTCGTCGAGCAGCGACTGGAGGCCGTCGGCGTCGGCGGCGCTCACCTCGAGCCGGGCCCGGGACAAGTCGGTGTTGGTCTTGCCGATCTCCACCTCGAGGATGCGGTAGTCGGCTCCCGCCGCCAGGATCAGGTCCATGACCTTGGCCAGGATGAGGGAGTCGATGATGTGCCCCTCGATCTCGACGATCTCGCTGGCCATGGCCTAGGCGACCGCAGGGGCGACGGGTGGGGGATGGCGGAAACGCCACACGTCGCGGATGACGACGTGGATCACCCCGGCGGCGGGAATGGCGAGAAACACGCCGAGGAAGCCGAGCAGCTGGAAGCCGGCCAGCACGCTCACCGCCACCGCCAGCGGGCTGAGGGCGATGGTGCGGGCGTTGATGCGCTTGCCCAGCGTGCGGTTCTGGACCAGATGGAAGGCGAAGAGGATCACGACGATGGCGATGCCGGCGGTCAGGGAGTGGATCAAACCGACCGCCGCCGCCGGCAGCACACCGAGGAACACCCCGACCAGCGGGACGAGGGCGGTGAAGCCCACCCAGAGGGCGAGGACCCCGCGGAAGGGGATGCCCAGCGCCCACAAGGCCAGGTAGGCCACCAGCCCCGACAGCACGCTGGTGGCCACCACCCCGCCCACGTAGCCGGCCAGCGCCCGGACCACGTCACGCAGTACCGCCGCGACCTTGTCGTGCACCGGAGGCGACAGCACGGCCAGGCCGCCCTCCATCATGGCCGGCCCCTCGATGAGCAGCAGGAAGGTCATGACGGTGATGGTGGCCACGGCCGTCAAGGTGTTCAGCAGCCCCTTGGCCACCTGGACCGCCGGCTTGCCCGCCGCCTGGAGGGCGTTTTTCAGGCTGGGCGTGTTGCGCTGCACGTAGGTGTCCAGGTTGTAGCGCTTCACCAGATGACCGATGGTCCCCCGCCCGGCGCGGGCGTCGGCCACATAGCCGGGAAAGGCGTTGACGGCCGAGTTCACCTGGGTCACCAGCGGCCGGACGAAGAGGTATCCGAGGCCCGCCACCACGACGATCCCGGCCAGGAAGACCAGGACCGCGGCCAGGGCGCGGCGGAACTTGAGCCGGCGCACCAGGACATTGACCGGCTTGTGCAGGACCACGGCGAACAGGCAAGAAATGGCGGTCCACACCACCACCTGGTGCAGCTTGATCAGCATCTGCACGACGACGTAGGTCAACAGCACCGATCCCACGACGGCGAGCATGGTGCGGATCGGGACCTGCCGTCTGCGGGTCGGCTGGTTGAGCGCCGTCTCCGTCGCCATGGTCCGAAGGTAACGCGGACCAGTAACCTGCCGCGCCATGGGCCAGCCCATCACCGTCACCGAGAAGCCGTCCCGGCGGCCGGGCATCGTCCGCTTCGACCTCAACCGGGTCCTCACCGGCATGGGCCACGAGGAGTACCGCAGCGCCGCCGACGCCACCGGCCACCGGCCCCCCGACGTCCTGGCCCGCCGGCTCTTCGAGCACCCCTCCGTCAAGGCGGTCCACATCTACGGCAACGAGGTCACCGTGGAGCTGAACGCGTGGAATTCCGGCGAGGGGCTGAAGGAGGCCATCGAGGGCCTGTACATCCACTACCTGCCAGGAGTGCAGCCCAGCATCACCTCCTGAGGGGTTCGGCCGCCGAGATCGGCGGACGATAGTTAGCCTGAGGAATAGTTAGCAGTGCGAAGGAGTTGATCCTGTCGTGAGCGCTGCTTCGATGGTCGATGTCTTTCCCAGCCAGTTGCGGCTGGTGGTGATGCGCCTGGCCCGGCGGCTCCGCCATGAGGCGGGCGGCGACATCACCCTGTCGCAGCTCTCCGCCCTGTCGTCGGTGAGCCGGGTCGGCCCGGTGTCCCTGAAGGACCTGGCCGAAATCGAGCGGGTGGCACCCCCGTCGATGACTCGGATCTCGACCTGCCTGGAGGAGCGGGGGCTGGTGGTGCGCACCGCCGACACCGCCGACCGGCGGGTGGCCCGGCTGGCCATCACCGACGCCGGCCGGGAGTTGCTGGCCCGGACCCGCAGCCGGCGAGACGCCTACTTGGCGAGCCGGTTGCTGGCCCTCAGCGAGGAAGACCGGGACCTGCTGGAGCGCGCCCTGCCCATCCTCGAACGGTTGATTGGAGAGCATCAAGAGTGAAGAAGGCCAAGGCCCTGACCTCGGACACCCTGCGTTCGATGAAGAGCCGTAACTTCCGGCTGTTTTTCTACGGGCAGCTGGTGTCGACCACCGGCACCTGGATCCAGACCATCGCCCTCGGCTGGCTGGTGCTGCGCCTCACCAACAGCGGCGTGGCGGTGGGCGTCATCACCGCCCTGCAGTTCCTGCCCATGCTGCTGCTCGGCACCTATGGCGGCGTCATCGCCGACCGGTTGGACAAGCGGCGCACCCTGATCGCCACCCAGTCGGGGATGGCGGTCACCTCGGCCGCCCTGGCCGCGGTCACCATCGCCGGCGCCGACCCGCTGTGGGCCCTGTATCTGCTGACCTTCGTGTCGGGGGCGTTCTTCGCGGTCGACATGCCGGTGCGCCAGTCGTTCCTGAGCGAGATGGTCGGCACCGACGACCTGCCCAACGCCGTGGCCCTCAACAGCGCCATGTTCAACACCTCACGGATCATCGGCCCTGCCATCGGCGCCCTGCTCATCAAGTTGGTCGATGTCGGTCCGTGTTTCGCCGCCAACGCCGTGTCGTTCCTGGCGGTGATCGCCGGCCTGGTGCTCATGCGCGAGCACGAGCTGTACCGCACGACCCCCGTTCCCCGGGCCAAGCGCCAGGCCCGCGAAGGCCTGGCCTACGTCTGGCGGACGCCCGAACTGCGGGCCACCATCTTGGTGTTGGCGGTGGTGGGAACGCTGGCCTTCAACTTCACCGTCGTGCTCCCCGTCCTGGCCAAGTTCACCTTCGGCGGCGACGCCGGCACCTACGGGTGGTTCAGCTCGCTGATGGGAGTCGGGTCGGTGATCGGCGCCCTCGGTGTGGCCTCCAAGCTGCGGCCCACCGCCAAACTGCTGGTCGGCAGCGGCCTGGCGTTCGGGGCCGTCATGCTGGTCAGCGCGGTCGTCCCCACCCTGATGAGCGAGTACGTGCTGATGGTGCTGCTGGGCACGACCAGCATCACCTTCATGGCTACTTGCAACTCGACCTGCCAGCTGACCTCGGTCCCGGAAATGCGGGGCCGGGTCATGGCCCTCTACGGCCTGGTGTTCCTCGGCTCCACCCCGATCGGCGGCCCCATCGTCGGCTGGATCAGCCAGGATTTCGGGCCCCGCTGGGGAATGGCGGTGGGCGGGATCGCCACTCTGCTGGCGGCGGGCGCCATGGCCTGGGTGCTGCTGCGCCGCGAGTTCAGCATCCGTCGCGGCCGCCAGGTGACCGAGTTCGACCCCGCCGAGGTGGCGGCCGCCTAGAGGGGCCCGGCGGACACGCCGGGACAAAAAGACCAGACTGGGAGCCTTGGCCCGCCCGCCCCTGTCCAAGTACCAGTCCATGCGGGACTTCCGGGAGACCCCCGAACCCGCCGGCGATCTCGGGCCGCCGCCGCCGGAATCCGGGGAGACCCGCTTCGTGGTGCAGGAGCACCACGCCACCGCCCTGCACTGGGACCTGCGCCTCGAGCGCGACGGGGTCCTGGTCTCCTGGGCCCTCCCCAAGGGAGTGCCGCCCGACCCCCGGGTCAACCACCTGGCGGTGCACACCGAGGACCACCCCATGCAGTACCTGACCTTCCACGGCGACATCCCGGCCGGGAACTACGGGGCGGGCACCATGTTCGTCTGGGACACCGGCACCTACGAGACCGAGAAATGGGAGGACCGCGAGGTCATCGTCCGGCTGCACGGCAAGCGGGTCGAGGGCCGGTATGTGCTGTTCCAGACCCGGGGCAACCAGTGGATGATCCACCGCATGGACCCCCCGGCCGATCCCGATCGCGAGGTGTGGCCCGGCTGGGAGCATTTCGAGCCCAGGCTGGCCGTCCCCGGGCCGCTTCCCGCCGACCGCGAGGCGTACTGCATCGAGTTCGCCTGGGGCGGCGAGCGGACGCTGAGCTATGTGTCGGGCGGCCGGGTGCAGCTCAAGCCCGATGCGTTGAGCCGCTTCCCGGAGCTGCGGGCCCTGGGCGGCGCCCTCGGCGTGACCGAGGTGGTGCTCGACGGCGAGATCATCGTGCCCGGCGACGACGGCCGACCCTCGCCGGCGCTGCTGGCCGACCGGCGGGCGGCCCGTTCCGACAGCGCCGCCCGGCGCCTGTCCGGTCGCCACCCGGCGGCGCTGATGATCTACGACCTGCTGTGGCTGGACGGCCATTCCACGATGGCGCAGGGGTACACCGAGCGTCGCCGCCGGCTGGAATCGCTGTCGCTCGGGGGCCCGGCGTGGCAGGTCCCGGCGGCGTACCCCGGCGGTGACGGGGCAACGCTGCTGGCCGCCGCCGCCCAGCAGGGCCTTCCCGGGGTGGTGGCCAAGCGGGCGGACAGCCCATACCACAGCGGTCCCGCCAACGAGTGGATCCTGGTCACGTCCGAGTAGCGAACAGGCGTTCGACTCGCTACCGTAAGCGACGTGCCTACGTCTCTTGCGGACGCCGCCGGCCGGGCCCGGCCGCTGGCCCTGGCCGGCGAGCAGCTCCTCCCCGTGCTGGCCCCGCTGGCCCCGTTGTTTCCCGACGGCGGCCTGCGCCGGGGGTCCACCGTGGCCATCGGTGGCACCGGGGGGACGACCTCGCTGACCCTGGCGGTGACCACCGCCGCCTCCCGGGCCGGCTCGTGGAGCGCGGCGGTGGGCTTGCCCGCCCTCGGCCTGGTGGCGGCGGCGGGCTACGGCCTGGCGCTGGAGCGCTTCGCCCTGGTGGCCGAGCCGGGCGAGCAGTGGCCGGCGGTCATGGCGGCCCTGGTCGACGCCGTCGACCTGATCCTGGTCCGGCCGCCGGTGCGGACCCGGGCCACCGAGGCCCGCCGGCTGATGGCCCGGGCCCGGGAGCGGGGGGTGGTGCTGGTCGTGAGCGGGCCGGGGTGGCCCGAGGCCGCCGACATCGTCCTGACGGCGGCACCGGCCGGCTGGCGGGGCCTGGGCTACGGCCACGGCTACCTGCAGGGCCGGTCGGTGGAGGTGACCTCGACCGGCCGGCGGGCGGCGGCCCGGCCCCGACGGGTCACCCTGTGGCTGCCCGGCCGGGACGGGGTGCTGGCCGCTCCCACTCCCGCCGCCCCCGCCGCCCTGTCGGCGGTGGGCTGAGATGGCCGGCGTCCGCACCCTGGTGGTGCGCTGCCCCGACTGGCCGGTGGTGGCGGCCGGTTACCCCGCGGCGGTGCCGGTGGCGGTCGTCTTCGCCAACCGGCTGGTGGCCTGCTCGGCCGCCGCCCGGGAGGACGGGGTGGCGGTCGGCCTGCGCCGCCGGGAGGCCCAGGGCCGCTGCCCCGAGCTGGTCGTGGTCGAGCAGGACGTCGGCCGCGACGCCCGGGCCTTCGAGCCGGTGGCGGCGGCGGTCGAGGCGTTCACCCCCCGGGTGGAAGTGGGTCGCCCGGGCGTGGTGTCCTTCGAGACACGCGGCCCGTCCCGGTACTTCGGCGGCGACCGGGCGCTGGCCGCCAAGGTGGCGGCGGTGGTGGATGGCCGGCTGGCGGCGATGGGGGCGGCGGGTTGCCAGGTCGGGGTGGCGGACGGTCCCTTCGCCGCGGCGCAGGCCGCAGCCACCGCGGCGCCGGGCCCGACGGGGGCACGCGTGGTCCCACCGGGCGCCAGCGCCACGTTCCTGTCCCCTTTTCCCACCACGGTGTTGGAACGCCCGGAGTTCACCGACCTGTTGAACCGGTTGGGCCTCCCCACCCTCGGCGACCTCGCCGCCCTGCCGGCGGCGACGGTGCTGGCCCGCTTCGGCGCCGACGGGGCCGCCGCCCACCGCCTGGCCCGGGGCCTCGACGAGCGCCCGCTGGCGGTGCGGGACCCCCCGCCCGACCTGGCGGTCGCCGCCGAGCTCGACCCGCCGGCGGAACGGGTGGACATGGCCATGTTCGTGGCCAAGGCGCTGGCCGACCAGCTGCACGCCTCGCTGGCCGCCCGGGGCCTGGCCTGCACCCGCATCGCCATCGAGGCCGAGACCGAGCACGGCGAGCGCCGGGTCCGGCTGTGGCGCCACGACGGGTCCCTGTCCGCCCGGGCCATCGCCGAGCGGGTGCGCTGGCAGCTCGACGGCTGGCTGAGCGCCGGGGAGACCACCGCCGGCGTGAGCCTGATCCGCCTGCTCCCCGACGAGGTGAAGCCCGACCACGGCCGCCAGCTGGGGTTCTGGGGCGGCTCGGCGGCGGCCGGCGACCGGGCGGCGCGGGGCCTGGCCCGCATCCAGGGCCTGCTCGGCCCCGAGGCGGTGGTGACCGCGGTGGTCGGCGGCGGCCGTGACCCCGCCGGCCAGGTCCGCCTGATCCCCTGGGGTGACCCCCGCCCGGCGGTCACCGCGGGCGGGCCGTGGCCCGGCCACCTGCCCCTGCCGGCGCCGGCCCTCGTCTACCCCGAGCCCCTCCCCGCGGTCGTGCGTGACCGGGAGGGGCGGGTGGTGGCGGTGTCGGGGCGGGGCATGCTGGACGAGATGCCGGCCACCCTGGCCATCGGCCGGGCGGCGCCGGTCCCGGTCACCGCCTGGGCCGGTCCCTGGCCGGCGGAAGAGCGGTGGTGGGATGCGCCGCGCCGCCGGAGACGGGCCCGTTTCCAGGTGGGGCTGACCGACGGGTCGGCCCACGTGGTGGTGCTGGAGAACGGGCGGTGGGGAGTCGAGGCCACCTACGACTAGCCGCCGGCCCCCTCGAACACACGTTCGATACTCGCGCTAGCGTGGCCCCATGGGGTGGAGAAACCCACCGGTCCCGTGGCAGGAACTGGAAGCCCGGCTGTCGGGCCGCACCCGGCCCTTCCCCGCCGACGGCGACGGCGGTGACAGCCCCGCCTGGTCCTACCACCGCCAGCCGTACCAGCCGCCGGAGAGCCTCCGCAACCGGGCCCCAGGGGCCGTCCCCTACGCCGAGCTCCACTGCCACTCCAACTTCAGCTTCCTCGACGGCGCCTCCCACCCCGAGGAGCTGGTGGAGGAGGGGGCCCGCCTGGGCCTGCGCGCCCTGGCCCTCACCGACCACGACGGCCTGTACGGGGTGGTGCGCTTCGCCGAGGCGGCGGCGGCGGTCGGCCTGCCCACCGTCTTCGGCGCCGAGCTCAGCCTCGGGCTCACCAAGCGGCAGAACGGCGTCGCCGACCCCGAAGGCCACCACCTCCTCGTCCTGGCCCGCGACGCCACCGGCTACGCCCGGCTGGCCCGGGCCATCTCCACCGCCCAGATGGCGGGGCGGGAGAAGGGCAAGCCCCAGATCGACCTGGCGACGCTGGCCGCCATCGGGGCGGGGGCGCAACCTCCGCTCTTCTCGTCCCCGCCCCCGGGGGAAGGCCCGGCCAGCGCCGGCACTCCCGACCTGCCAGGCGGCCTTGCCGCCGGCGCCGGCACTCCCGACCACTGGCTCGTCCTGACCGGCTGTCGCAAGGGCGTCGTGCCCCACGCCCTCCTCCAGCAGGGTCCGGGCCAGGCCCGCGCCGAGCTGCAGAACCTGCAGCGCCTCTTCGGCCGGGACAACGTGGTCGTCGAGCTGTGGGACCACGGCGACCCTCTCGACTCGGCCCGCAACGACGCCCTGGTCGACATCGCCTTCTCCGCCGGCGCCGACCTGATCGCCACCAACAACGTCCACTACCACAACCCGCCCCGGCGCAAGCTGGCCACCGCCATGGCGGCGGTGCGGGCCCGGCGCAGCCTCGACGACCTGGAGGGGTGGCTGCCGGCGGCGGCCGCCGCCCACCTGCGCAGCGGGGCCGAGCAGGCCCGCCGGTTCGCCCGCTACCCCGGCGTGGTCGAGCGGGCCGCCGCCCTGGCCGCCGAGTGCGCCTTCGACCTCCGCCTGGTCGCCCCCAACCTCCCGCCGTACCCGGCCCCGCCCGGCCACACCGAGGTGACCTGGCTGCGGAAGCTGACCGAGGAGGGGGCCCTGACCCGCTATGGCCCCCGTGACCGGCCGAGCCATCCCCGGGCCTACGCCCAGATCGACCACGAGCTGGACATGATCGAGCGGCTGGGCTTCGCCGGCTATTTCCTCATCGTGTGGGACATCGTGCAGTTCTGCCGGACCCATGACATCTACTGCCAGGGGCGGGGGTCGGCGGCCAACAGCGCGGTGTGTTACGCCCTCGGGATCACCAACGCCGATGCCGTGGGCCTGGGCCTGCTGTTCGAGCGCTTCCTTTCCCCCGAGCGGGACGGGCCGCCCGACATCGACGTCGACATCGAGAGCGACCGGCGGGAGGAGGCCATCCAGTACGTGTACCAGCACTACGGCCGCCAGCACGCCGCCCAGGTGGCCAACGTCATCACCTACCGGCCCCGCTCGGCGGTGCGCGACGTCGGCAAGGCGCTCGGCTACGCCCAGGGCCAGCTCGACGCCTGGTCCAAGCAGGTGGACGGGTGGGGGCCGCTCAGCGCCACCGTGGGCCACCCCGACCACGACATCCCCGACGCCGTGCTCACCCTGGCCGGCGAGCTGCAGCACGCCCCCCGCCACCTGGGCATCCACTCCGGCGGCATGGTCCTCTGCGACCGGCCGGTGCTCGAGGTGTGCCCCGTGGAGTGGGCGACCATGGAGGACCGCAGCGTGCTGCAGTGGGACAAGGACGACTGCGCCGCCGCCGGCCTGGTCAAGTTCGACATGCTGGGCCTCGGGATGCTGAGCGTCCTGCACTACACCGTCGACCACATCGCCGCCTTCCACGGTGTTAAGGTCGACCTGGCCACCATCCCCCAGGAGCCCGAGGTCTACGAGATGCTGTCCCGGGCCGACTCGGTCGGGGTGTTCCAGGTGGAGAGCCGGGCCCAGATGGCCACCCTGCCCCGCCTCAAGCCCCGCACCTTCTACGACCTGGTCGTCGAGGTGGCCCTCATCCGTCCCGGCCCCATCCAGGGCGGCTCGGTCCACCCCTACATCCGCCGGCGCAACGGCCTCGAGCCGGTCACCTACCTCCACCCCCTCCTCAAGCGCAGCCTCGAGAAGACCCTCGGCGTGCCCCTCTTCCAGGAGCAGCTGATGCAGATGGCCATCGACGTGGCCGGCTTCACGCCCGCCGAATCCGACCGCCTGCGCCAGGCCATGGGCTCCAAGCGCAGCGTGGAGAAGATGGAGCAGCTCCGGGGCCGCCTCTACGAGGGGATGGCGGCGCGGGGGATCACCGGCGAGGTGGCCGACCAGATCTACGACAAGCTGCTGGCCTTCGCCAACTTCGGCTTCCCCGAGAGCCACTCGGTGAGCTTCGCCTACCTCGTCTACTCCTCGAGCTGGATGAAGTACCACTACCCGGCGGCGTTCCTCGCCGGCCTGCTCGACGGCCAGCCCATGGGGTTCTGGTCGCCCCAGACCCTGGTGGCCGACGCCCGCCGCCACGGGGTGATGGTCCGCCGTCCCGACGTCAACGCCAGCTCGGGGGGCGCCACGCTCGAGCCCTGCGCGGCCAGTACCGGGGGCGCCGCCGTCCGCCTGGGCCTCGACTACGTGCGCCACGTGGGGCGGGACATGGCGGCGAAGATCGCGTCGGGCCGGCCCTACGCCGGCATGGAGGATTTGGTGCGGCGCAGCGGGCTGTCCGCCGCCGCCGCCGAGGCGCTGGCCACCGCCGGCGCCCTCGACGGTTTCTTCGAGGGTGGGGAAAGGGGGCCGGGTCGGCGCCAGGCGCTGTGGGCCGCCGGGGCGTTGGCGCAGAGCGGCCCGGCCCTGGAGGCCATGACGCCGTCAACGCCCTCCCCGCCCTCCCGTCGCAGTCGCGCCCGCCGCCCCCGCCGCCCGGTCGCCCCGCCCCTGCCGGCGCCCGGGCCGGCATCGGCACCGGCACCCGTGGATGGCAAACCCCGGGCGGCCCGCTTGCCGGGACTGGTCACCGGAGCCGACGCGCCCCCCCTGCCGGAAATGACCGCCGCCGAGTGCAACCGCGCCGACCTCTGGGCCACGGGGGTCTCGCCCGACAGCTACCCGACGGAGTTCATCCGCCCCGCCCTCGACCAGCGAGGCGTGGTGACCGCCGCCGGGCTGGTGGCGGTGGCCGACCGGGCCCGGGTCACCGTCGGCGGGATCGTGACCCACCGCCAGCGCCCCGCCACCGCCCAGGGAACCATCTTCATCAACCTGGAGGACGAGACCGGCCTCATCAACGTGATCGTCTCCGCCGGCGCCTGGGCCCGGTACCGCCGGGTCGCCCGCTCCGAGCCGGCATTACTCATCCGGGGCACGGTCGAGAAGGTCGACGGGGTCATCAACCTCGTCGCCGAGCACATCGAACCCCTCTCCCTGCGCACCACCACCCTCAAGTCCCGCGACTTCCGCTGACGCCTCACCGGGTGCGGTCCAGGGAGATGATGCGGTCCTGGGCCGCGGGCGGCGGAAACTGCAGGGAGCGGCGGGCGGCCAGGAAGGGCGGCGTCTGGAACCACGGGGTCAGCCCGAGCAGGGTCGGCCGGTTCGGGCCGGTCAGCAGGATCGACTGGCCGGGCCGCAGCTGGGCCACCTCGTTGACCGGCAGCCGGGGCTGGCGGCGGGTGGACCGGGTCACGCTCAGTCCCCGCCGGCCCAGGGGAAACGGCCGGCCGGTCACCGAGTTGTGCGGCACCTCCACGTCGCCGGCCAGCCGGGAGATCTGGTCCAGGGTCCGCATGTCCCGGATGCCGCCCAGCACCACGTTGGTCCCGAACAGTGTCATGAAGCCGTCCGCACCCGGCCCCCAACGCGACCGCGCCTGGGACAGGTCCTGGAAACAGGCCAGCGTCACCAGCCCCTGGCTGCCGCCCTCGGAGACGATGGCGGGCAGGTCGGGGAGGGGCGCGATGTTGGCCGCCTCGTCGAGCACCAGGGCGACGGGCGGCCCGGGCCGACGGTTCTGGTCGAAGGCCTGGGCGGTGGAGCGGTAGGCGCCGGCGCGGATCTGCTCCAGGAGGCCGATCACCAGCGGGGCCAGCAGCGACTGATCGCGACCGGGCGCACACACATACACCGTGTCGCTGGTCGCCGGGAAGCGGCGCGGGTCGAAGTTCGGTTCACGCGCCTGGTCGAGGACGGTGTCGGAGCGGTACGCCGCCACCACGCCGGCGGCGGTGGAAAAGATGCCCGACAGCTCCCGGTCCTCGGTGGCGTCCAGGCCGAGGACCGTGTCCACGGCCATCCGGCTGCGGCTGCTTCGGGCCAGGACGTCCATCGGGCCCTGCAGGTCATGGCTCAGAATCCAGCTGGACACCTGGGACATCCCGAGGTCGTGGAGGGCGGCGGCGTGCAACAGCGGCCCGATCAGCGCCTCGGCCCGCTCCGTCCAGTGCGTCTGATCGCCCTGGTAGCCGCTCGGCCGGGCGGCCAGCGTCATGGCCCGGGCCGTCCGCAGCGCGGTGTCCCACTCCTGGCAGCCGACGACGGGCGACCAGCGCAGCTGCGTCACGCCTGGGGGCGTCGTCGTCTGGCCCGACGGGTCGAACAGCCAGCACCGACCCAGCGTGACCCGCTCGGCGGCGGTGGCGGCCAGGACGTCGGGCTTGGTCGACGTGGACACCACCGCCCCCGGTGCCAGCAGGACGTTGGGGATCACCAGCGAGGTGGTCTTGCCCGACCGGGGCGGGCCGAGGACCAGCATCCCCTGCTGGGGCGGGGCGAACGTCAGGCCCTGCCGGCCCGTTCCCAGGTACAGCGGCGAGCCGGCGTAGGCCACCCGGGCCCGCCAGTCCGCCAGCGTCAGCGCCGGCGACGCCATGGGCGGCCATTAGCCTGCAACGGCGCGTGACGGTGAGGAAACGAGTCCGGGTCGACGGCCGGGTCCAGGGGGTGTTCTTCCGGGACAGCTGCGCCCGCGAGGCGCGACAACGGGGCGTCCACGGCTTCGTCCGCAACTGCAGTGACGGCAGCGTCGAGGCGGTTTTCGAAGGTGACTCCGACGCCGTCGACCGGATGGTCGCCTGGTGCCATCACGGCCCGGCCCGGGCGGTCGTGACCGGCGTGGCGGCGACGGACGAGGAACCACGGGGCGACGGGTGGTTCTCGGTCCGGTAAGGCGCGATGCTTCCGGGCGTGGCCGAGCGACTCACCCACGAACAGGTGGACAGCGCCCTCGGCTCGCGGGCGTGGACGCGCGAGGGTGACGAGCTGGTCAAGGTGGTCACCAGGAAAGACTTCGCCGAGGCCATGCAGTTCGTGAACGCGGTGGCGGCGCTGGCCGAACGGGCCAACCATCATCCGGACATCGCCATTTCCTGGAACCGGGTGACGCTGCGCCTGAGCACTCACAGCGCCGGCGGATTGACATCGCTCGACCTCGACCTGGCGGCGGCCATCGACCAGCTCGGCTGATCGGGACGCCGGAGTTTCGTCACAACGACTTCTATGCCACCGCCGCCGGCGGTACACGGTAGGGGTGTCATGGATTTGTGTGGTGTACACAACACAAATCCGTGACACCCCCCGACACCGGCTGCCCGATCGGACCCTTCTTCCCGCCGGCGGCCGTGGGGCAGGCATGCTGGAGGGGTGAGCGATCCGGCGGGTCCGGGGGACGACGAGCCGCCTCCTCCGCCTCCCGGCTATGGACCGCCCCCGCCTACCCCCCGCTACGGCCCACCCGCGGCCCCACGTCCCCCGCCGGCATACGGGCCTCCTCCGGCATACGGCCCGCCCCCTGGGTACGGGCCGCCGCCAGGGTATGGGCTACCGCCGCCGGCGTATGGCCCGCCTCAGGGGAACGGATGGGGCCCGCCGCCGAGCTGGGCGTCCGGCGCCCCCGCCATCCCGGCATGGGCGTGGCCGGCGCCGCAACCCAAGGGCGGCAACGAGAAGACGGGGCCGTTGCCCCTTCACCCCATGGCGCTCGGGGACATCCTGGACGGCGCCATCAAGCTGCTGCGGGCCAACGCCCGCACCATGGCCATCCTGGTGGGCGTCTTCATGGTCCCCTTCCAGTTCGGCCTGGCCTTCCTGCAGCGGAACTTCTACGGGGGCAACGGCTTCCTCCAGACCCTCCAGGACCCGACGGCGGCGTCGTCGCAGAACAGCACCGGATCGGTGTTCTCTGTCCTGGCGCTCAGCTACGTCGTCTTTTGGGTCGCGATCCCGCTCGTCTGCATCGGGGCCAGCCGGGTCGTGATGGCGTCCTACCTGGGCAGCGAGCTCGGGGCGAAGGACGCCCTGCGGGCCGTCGTGCGGCACCTGCCGGCCGCGCTGGCCGCGACCCTCGTCGTCCACCTGGCGGAGGTGGTCTCGCTGCTCGGCCTCGGGGTCGGGATCGTCTTCGCCATGCCCCTGTTCATGATGACCGCCCCGGCCATGTCGCTGGAGGAGCTGGGGCCTATCGCCGCCATCAGGCGCTCGGTCGGCCTGGCTCGGCGGCGCTACTGGCCGACGGTCGGGATCGCGTTGCTTTCCGGACTTCTCGCCTACATCCTCGACCGGGTCCTCGGCCTGATCCCGAATGTCGTCGCCCTGGTCATCGGGTTGCACTGGGGCTGGCTGATCGTGGCGGTCAGCGGGGCGGTGCAGGCCTTCGTGACCGTCTCCCTGATCTCCATCGTGGCGACGCTCGTGTACCTCGACGCCCGCATCCGCCAGGAGGGCCTCGACATCGACGTCATGGCATCCAAAGCCGGCCTGCGCTGACAGCGCCCCGGTCGGTATCCGGCCCGGCCGCCTTATCGTGGGTCCATGCCGGAACGGCCCTGCCTCCTTACCATCCATGCCCATCCCGACGACGAGTCCTCAAAGGGGGCGGCAACGGTCGCCCTCTACGCCGGCCTCGGGGTCCACACCGTGCTGGTGTGCTGCACCGGTGGTGAAGCGGGCGACATCCTCAACCCGGCCATGGACCGCCCCGAGGTGCGAGAGCAGTTGCACCAAATCCGCATGGCCGAGCTAGAGCGGGCGACGTCGATCATCGGCTACCGGGAAGTCGTGATGCTCGGTTACCGAGATTCCGGGATGCCCGACACTCCGGAGAACGCCGATCCCCGCTCCTTCGCCCAGGCGCCGCTCGACGAGGCGGTGGGCCGGTTGGTGGAGGTCATCCGCCGGGTCCAGCCCCAGGTCATCGTGACCTACCCGGCCAATCAGCAGGGTTACCCCCACCCGGACCACTTACGGGTGCACGCCGTTACCGTGCCCGCCATCGAGGCGGCCGCCGACCCCGATGCCTACCCCGAGGCTGGAGCTCCCTGGCGGGTGTCGAAGCTGTACTACACCACCTGGTCGGGTCAGCGGATCCTGGCCATGCATCGGAAGTACCAGGAGCTGGGCCTGGAATCCCCGTACGACGAGAACTGGTTCGCCCGCATCGACACCGCCGAGGTCCCCACCACGGTGCTCGACATCGACGGCTACGCCGCCGTCCGCGACGAGGCGCTGTTAGCCCACGCCACCCAGATCGACCCGACGTCGAGGTTCTGGTTCGGGCTGCCCCCCGAGGTGGCCCAGACCGTCTATCCCTACGACGAGTACGTCCTGGCCCACAGTGACGTGCCGACCGACCTCCCCGAGAACGACCTCTTCGCCGGTCTCGAGGACCGCACCGCGCTGCCCGCCCTGGGCGGGCGCGAGGGCGTGACCGCGCTGACGACCCGCGTGCGGGTGACGGACGAGGCCCGCGCCGGCAACGGCTAGCCGGTCGACGTCGATCGGGCCGCGGGTAGAGTGCCCGGCGGACACCGATCCCGACTTCATCAGGGGGAAGCCAGCAATGTCGAAATGGCTGTCGCAGGAATGGCTGGACGAGACCCGAGAAATGGCGAAGAGCCAACCGGAACGACCCGGTGCGTCGGCGCGGATGCAATACATCGTCGCCGGCGGTCCCGAGGGGGAGGTCCGCTACTACTGGCTGCTGGAGGACGGGAAGCTGCTGGAAAGCGCGCTCGGGGACATCAGCGATCCCGATATCACCATGACCACCAGCTACGACGATGCCAAGAAGATCCAAGAAGGCGAGCTCGACCCCAACGCCGCCTTCATGCAGGGCCGCATCAAGATCGGCAACAACACCAACATGGCCAAGTTGATGTCGTTGATGCCGCTCACCAACGCTCCCGAATACAAGGACCTGCAGAAAGAGATCCGGGAGATCACCGAGTACTGATGGTTGCCTAACCGGTTTGGACCACCCCTGGAGCCCGCAGCAGCGAGTCCGGCCCCCGCGCCCCGACTCGCGCTTCCAACCATCCGTGCGCCAAGGTCGCTCCGAAGAAGAGCCGATCATGCCTGCCCCCCTTGCCGACGCCAGCGACGGTGCCTTGCTGGTCGCCATCGGGCGTTGGCGCGAGGACGCCCTGGCCGAGGTGTACCGCCGCCACGCCGGCGCCGTCTTCGGGTTGGCCCGCCGGGTCGTGAACGACGCCGCCTTGGCCGAGGAGGTCGTCCAGGAAGTCTTCCTCCGCCTCTGGAACCAGCCGGAGCGCTTCGATCCCGAGCGGGGCTCGTTGCGGTCCTTCCTGCTGGCCCAGACCCACGGTCGGGCCGTCGACCTGCTTCGCGCTGACAGCTCGCGGCGCCGGCGAGAGGAACGTGAAGCTCGCGAGACGGCGGAATCGGGCTACGACATCGACCATCAGGTGTGGGATCTGGCCATCGCCGAGCACGTCAAAGACGCCATGGCCGTGCTCTCGGATGACGAGCGTCGGGCCATCGAGTTGGCGTACTTTGGGGGGCACACCTATCGGGAGGTCGCCGTGGTGTTGGGGGCGCCGGAAGGTACCGTGAAAAGCCGCATCCGCACCGGCCTGCGCCGGATGCGAGAAGGTCTGGCCGAAGCCGGAATCGGGGCGTCATGGAACGATTGACCACGCACGAGGAACTGCAGGAGTTGCTCGGTGCGTACGCCCTGGACGCCGTCGACGCCGACGAGGCGGCCGCCATCGAGCGCCACCTGCCGACCTGCCCCCGCTGCCGCAACGAGCTGACCGACCATCGCGAGGTCGCCGCCATGCTCGGCGACGCCGGCGCCCCCGCCCCGAGCGGATTGTGGGACCGCATCGTCGCCGGCCTGGAGGAGCCGCCGCCCGAGCTGCGGTTGACCAGGGCGCCCAGCTACGGCGACCCATCATGGGCCAGCCGCTTCGCCGCCGCCGAGCCGACGGCCGCGCCGACCGGGACGGTGGGGTGGCCGGCCATCGCCGCCCGCACACCGGAAGTGGCCCCCGTCCTCCCCCTCGACACGCGTCGCCGTCGCCGTTCCGTGCCGATGCGGTTCATGGTGGCCATGGGCACCGCCGCCGCGGTCATCGTGGCCCTCCTCGGCGTCGAGATCGGGCGCCTGCAGGTGCACAAGAGCCCGCCCGCCACCGGCAACCTGGCCATGCTCGCCTACCAGGTCGCCGACGCCAACCCGCAGGCGCACCATGTGGTGCTCACCTCACCCGACGGCGCCTACACGGTGAAGGCGGTGATCGTCCCCGACGGCCTGACCTACATCGGTCCCGGCAACCTGGCGACGCTGCCGGCCGACCAGACCTACCAGATGTGGGGCGTGGTCAACGGCGCCCGCATCTCCCTCGGGGTGATCGGCGACACGCCGACCTACGCCGCCTTCACCACCCCGCCGGTGGCCACCGTGCTCGCCATGACGGTCGAAGAACGCGGCGGCGTCGTCAGCAGCACCAAGACGCCGGTCGTCACCGCCGTCGTCTCCGGCTGAGCGGTCCTTTAGACGCCGGTGCTCGGCTTGACGGCGTCGGTGTCGACCTGGAAAGCACCGTCGGGTGTCCCAGTAGCCGACTTGTTGCTGATCACGGCCAAGAGGGCGACGTGGCGGCCTTCGGTGGCGCCCACGCTGGCAGTCGTGGTGTTGAACTTGGGGTTGTCGAAGGTCCCGATGTCCGCCTGGTAGGTGGCGGCCAGGAGGTGCTCGAGGTCGTAGGCCAAGGCGACGACATCCGCCTCGGTCATGAGGGCGGCCAACCGCGGGGCGGCCACCTGCTGCATCAGCACCGGGTTGGGGTCGGTGAAGGCCATGCCGCCGGCGGTGCGGGTGGCCCGCTGGAACAGGTCGCCGTGCTGGCTGTGCTGGCTCTGGAACAGCTTCAGCAGGTCGGAGGTGGCGGTGGTCTTCACCAGCCCGGTCGCCAGGGCCTTGGTGTACACCGCCCCGGCCAATGCCTCGAGTGAGCTGGCGGTGCGCAGGATGGTGGCGTCTTTGGTCGAAGGCGGGAATGCGGTCGACGAGGTGGTCGCCGGGACGACCTGCACCGACGGCGTGGCGCCCTTGCAGGCGGCGATGACTGCCGAACTGGCCACCGCCACCCCGCCGAACATCAGTAGCCGCCGGCGGGGGATGCCCCCGAGGAGGACATCGGCCTTGACATCGGCCGGGAGGGCGGCGCCGTTGCCGCTGACCAGGTGGTCGAGCAGGGCGGCGTCGTGGCGGAGACCGTCGTCGTGGGCCTCCTCGATGCGCTTGCGTTCGCGGCGGATGAAGTCGTGGTGGCTGTCCATGATGAGGCTGTAACTCTCCCAGATGGGGCGGCGGGGACGCTAACTGGCGATCGGGAACTTGGAGGCCTGCAACGCCTCGTCGGGGGTCTGGAAGGGGGGGAGGAAGTCGACGTCGGTCTTCGGGTCCTTGCCCAGCACGGACCCGAGCACGGCGGCGTGCTGGGCCTCGACGGGCAGGATCGAGGCGGTGGCGGACAGGGGAACGCTGCCCTTGAAGGAACCGATGGCGACCAGGTAGGTGGCGGCGGCGGCATTCTCGGTGGCATAGGCGACAGCCAGGACGGCCGCCTCGTCCGGCGCCTCGCGGAGCTGATCGGAAACCGCCTTCAAGATCCCCGGGTTGGCGGTGGCGGTGGCGGTGTCACCGGCGAAGGCGCCGAACGCCTTGGCATGGTCGGCGTGATGCGACGCAAAGGTGGTGGCGGCCATCAGCACCGCCGGCGTCTTGATCTTGCCGCTCTGGGCGGCGGCGGCATAGGCGGCGACGGCCGCCAACTCCACGCTTTCGGCGAACTTGGCGATCGTCGGGTCGTCGAGGGTCTGGGCCGACGCCGCCGCCATGAGGCCCCCGACCGGCACGACCGCGCCCGCCACGACAAGGGCCAGCCCGCCGGCGCCCACGTCGCGGAGGAAGCGGCGGCGGGACGGGTCGCGCAGCCGCTCGGCGGCGCCGCAGTGGAGGGCGGCGATGTCGTCGGCGATGGTCTTCATGCCGTCGCGGTGCTGCTCGTCCACCTCGCGCACCATCTGGCGCAGGCTCCGTTCGCTGATTTCCATACCTGGCGTGTCTCCTGTTTGTGTGATGGTGGCTCGTGAATTGAGAATTGAGATAGGTGTTCGGACTACCGCCCCTGGTCGGCGTGTCGGGGGAGGTCCCGGGACCGCTGCAGCTGGCGCAGGTCGCGATAGCCGATCAGTGTGACCCCGGCCCGGGCGGCCAGGGCCTGAAGCGACAGGCCGGCGGTGACCACGGCATGGTCGTCGACGCGCGACGCCCAGTCCGGTGCCAGCGTCCGCAACTCATCGGTGTCCACCGCCGGCCGCAGCACGACCTCGGTCACGCCGGGGCTGATGTCGCCCAGCAACGAGTCCAAGGCGACCCGCCCGGGGCGGGTCCGGCTGCGGACCAGATGGTCGGGCGCGCAGACCCCTTCCTCGGCGGCCAGCTGCCGGAACGGGAACCCGACCGACCGCTCGACCGAAAGCGACGACAGCCGCAAGGGGAGGCGGAACTCCGTCGCCAGGTCCAGGGCGACATCGAAGAACTCGGGCCGGAACTCGAGGGCCCCGAGGTGCGAGCTCAGATGGCTGATGTCAAAGCCCCACAGGATCGCCCGCTCGATCTGCGCCCGACACTCCCGCCGAACCTCGTCGATGTCGGCGTGGTCCCACAGGTCATCGAGGGTGCGGGGGAAGCCGCCGTCGCCGTCGAGCAGCGATGGTGCCTGGGTGATGGGACCCCATCGGTACAGGTCGTACTCGGCGTTGAGCGTCAGATGCACACCGACGTCCTCGCCCCGGTAGGCGGCTGCCGCCCCGCGGGCCCAGGGGCAGGGCACCATGAGGCCGGCCGTGGTGGCCATGCCCCGGCGGAGGGCGTCGTAGACGCCGACGTTGCTGGCGTGGCTCAGCCCCAGGTCGTCGCAGGCCACGATCAGCAGGTGGGCACCCGGCTGGAAGCTCAGCGCTTCGGCAAGCGACGTCACGGGCTCTGACGGTAGTGGCAGGTAGCCCGGTGCACGCCAGTCGGCGGCGCGTGTTCCCTCGCCGGCGCGGCGAGCGGCCGCTCAGGCCACCACGGCCCGCGCCCAGAGCGGGCAGGCGACCGCCGTGCTCCCCGTCATCGAGATGCTCGGGCCTTCACGGGCGGCGTCGGCCGGATGCGTCGCAGGGCGGCGCGAGCGTCGGAGACGCCGCGGCGGCCGACCTCCTTGGTCCGCTCGTCGAGGCGCCAATCCTTCTCCGTCGGGCTGATGAGGACAAGCTGTTGGGCCATGTCATAATCATCCCCCGGGGGTGTGACCGTTATCCGTCCCCAGTTCGGGCCCACGCCGCGTGGCGTGACAGTTTTCTCGGAGCACCCACTGTCGAAGCTGACCACCGGCGGGACACCAAGCGCGGGCGAGCGACAAGGGCGTCTCGCCCACATGCTGTACGGCCGCCATCCCCGACGGCGGGCCGCCATCGCCATCGTGGTGGTTGTCCTGCTCATTCCGGTCGCCTGGTCGTACCGCCAGGCCATGACGGCCCGGGGCAACACCGCCTTGACGGTGCGCAGCGTGAGTGGTTGCGTGACCATCACCTGCGCTGGCTGGTCAACGACGTCGAGAACTTCTGGTACACCCACCACAAGCCGAAGAAGGGGGGCGCCCCGAGCGGCGGGCTGGCGGCGGCCATCCAATCGGGGGTAGCGACCACCTCGACGGTTCCGCCCACCGCGACGACCGTTTCCGGCCCTGCGGCGCGACCGGTCCCGGCGCCCATTGCGTCCGTCGTGCCCACCCCGCTCCCCGGAGAGGGGCAGTGGTCACCGCTCGGCCAGCCGGTGGCCGGCCGGCCGGCCATGTATGCCGCCTACGTCCGGCCCGATGCCGTCTACACCAGCCTGGTGACGGGGGTGGCGTGGATCGATCCCAACCTGGCCCGCTTCGAGCTGTACGCCGGCGTGCAGGAACCCGGCGCGGGGACCTGGCGGTACCAGGCGCCCATGCAGGCGGCCGACCGAACGGACCTGCTGGCCGCGTTCAACTCCGGTTTCAAGCTCAAGGACTCCGAGGGCGGCTACTACGCCCAGTCCCGGATGGTGCGGCCGCTCCGCGACGGCGCGGCCACGCTGGCCATCACCGGAGGCGGCGTGCCCACGGTCGGTCAGTGGGGCCGTGATGTGACGATGGGACCGGACCTGGCGTTCGCCCGCCAAAACCTCTCGCTCATCGTCGACGGCGGCCAGCCCGTGGCCGGACTGAACACCGACAACCTCTCCAAGTGGGGGGCGACGCTGGGGAACAAGGTCCAGGTGTGGCGCTCCGGAGTGGGCGTGACCGCCAACGGGGCCATGGTCTATGCCGCCGGCAACAGCCTGTCGATCTCCATGCTGGCCGCGGTACTGGCCCGGGCGGGGGCGGTGCGAGCCATGGAACTCGACATCAACTCCGCCTGGGTCGAGTTCGTGTCCTACGGCCCCGTGCCGCCCTCGCCGACCGTCCCCGACGCCAAGCTCCTCCCCGACATGTCCGGCAGCCCGGAGAAATACCTGGGGGCCAACTCCCGGGACTTCATCGCGGTGTTCCGCCGGGCGTGACGCCAGCGCCGCCCGCTCAGAGCAGCCGGAGTTGCTCGGTCCGAGACGCCCGGGCGGTGAGCGGCTCCCAGGACGAGCCGCCCCGGGGTCCGAGGCAGCGCACCTCGATGGCCTCGACCGGTATGGCCCGGGCGGCCCCCCGCCGGTCGGTGAGGCCGATGCTGCCGTCGCGCTCGCGCCGGGTCACCGACGCCTCCTGCCATCGCCCCGATTGATCCCGACGGAAGCGCACCTGCTCGCCCGGTCGCAACCCGAGGATGCTCAGGTCGTAGGGTCGATCGTCGGCCGCCGGAGGGGGACGTTTCATCGTCGGGATCAGCCCCGATTGTAGGAACGCAGCACCATCGGCGCGGCTACCAACCACCCGAGGAGAGCAGCCGGAAATCCTCGGCGGAGCGACCGGACACCGTCGAGACCCGGACGGTCACCGTCGCCGAACCGGTGCCGAAACAGGAGGGCTTGGAGGCGCTGGCCGTGGCCGGCCGCCGGTTGGAGCTGGTCGCGGTGGCCAGCAGCCGATCGCCCAGCAGGATTTCGACCTTGTCGGCGGTCCCTGGCGGGGCGGTGAGGGTGACGCGGTACTTCGTGAGGCACAGGTTGAACAGGTTTTGCGCCACGTCGGCCGAGAAGGTGTCGACCGCGTCGGCGGGGACGAGGTTGGCGGAGAGCAACTGGCCGGCGGCGAGGGCCTGGCCCGGCTGGTAGTCGCTGACGGCTTCACAGCCGTTGGCGAGGATGTCGTCGAAGTCGGCGTGGCCGGGAAGGCAGCGGTTGCCGTCGGTGCCGAAGGCAGGCGTCGCCTGGCCGCACGGCTGGTGGAGGAGCGGCGAGCACGTGGTCGTCGTGGGGAGCGGCGCAGTCGCCTGGCCGGAGCGCGGCGCGGTGACGGCCGGGCTGGGGTGCGATGAGATGGTCTGCCGCCACAGGGCGACACCCGCCGCCACCAGCGCGACGCCGGCAAGAACGGCCGCGGCCAGCACCGCCCTCCTTTTCCCCCGTCCTTGTCTTGTCGGTGGGGCGTGGTCGACCCGGGTGCCGCTCGGGCCGCCGAACGCCGCCGCCGCCGTGGGTCGGCGCTCCGGCCGCGGGTCGAGCATGGCGGCGAGGCCGCGGCGCAGCGCCTCGGGCAGGCCGCGGGGGAGGGGCTCGATCGTCCCGTGGGCGGCCCGGTTCATCAGCGCCAGCGGTTCGCCTTCGCCGTAGGGGCCCCGGCCGGTCAGGGCGTAGGCGAGGGTTGCGCCGAGCGCAAAGACGTCGCTGGCCGAAGTCGCCGGCTTGCCGCGTGCCTGCTCGGGGGCGATGAACTCGGGCGTGCCCACCACCGTGCCCGCCACCGTCAGGCCCGGTGTGAACTGGCGGGTGCTGGCCACCCCGAAGTCGGCCAGCGCCGGCCGGCCGGCGGCGTCGAAGAGCACGTTGGCCGGCTTGATGTCGCGATGCACGACGCCCTGGCGGTGGGCGGTGGCCAGGGCGTCGAGCAGCGCCCCGGCGATGGCGCCCACCTCGGCGGGGGCCAGCGGGCCGTGGAGGCAGACGCGGTCCGCCAGGCTGCCAACCAGCCGGGGCATGACGAGGACGACGTCGGCGCCATCGTCCTCAACTGCCAGCAGGGGGACGATGCCGGGGTGATGGAGCGAGGCCAGCACCTCGGCCTCACGGCGGATCCGTTGGCGGGCCAGGGTGATCTGCTGGACCGATCCTCCGAGGACGACCCGCTTGCGGGCCACCTGGCGGCCCTCGTCGTCGACGGCCAGCTCCACGACGGCCATGCCGCCCCGGCCGAGCAGGCCGACCACCGTATAGGTCATTGCCGCCTCATGCTAGGCGGGGACCCGCCGGCGGTTACCGCGAAACGGCGACAGTTATCGGGGTACGACCGTCTGCTTGAACTCGTTCAGGTCGGCCCAGCCGGTCGTGAGGTCGATGACCCGCTGGATGGTCGAAATGGCGAGGTCACCGTCACCGTCGGGACGGCTGAGGAGACGGACGAACACCGCCCGACCGCCGGCGATGAAGGTGGGGACGCCGAAGACATCGTGCTCGGCGACCGCCGATTCGTGTTCCTTGCGGAAGGTCTCGAGCGGCCAGCCGTCGTCCAGGTCGGCGAGGACGGCGGCGGCATCGACACCGGCGGCGGTGAGGGCGTCGGCCAGGACGTCGCGGCGGCGCAGGTCGAGCGACCGGTCGTGGCGGGCCGCGAACAGGGCCTGGTGGACCGCCAGGAAGCGATCCGGGAAGCGGTCGCGCACCACCACGCCGGCGGCGGTGGCCAGCAGTCCCGGATAGCGGTCCGGTTCCTCCCAGACCGGCGCCTCACCCTCCCTGACGTGGGGTTGGTCCAGGTTGAAGGGTACGAACTGCACGTCCCACGGCGCGCCGGCGAGGAGGCCGGCGACGACATGCTCGTGGGCGTTGCGGGCGTAGGGGCAGCGGTAGTCCCAGGTGATGGCGAAGGAAGATCGGGTCACGTCAAGGGTCAACCCGCTGGTTGGGACGGTGATTCCCCCGGGGTGGTGGGGGGCAGCGGGACAAGGCGCTTGATGATCTGGCCCAACGCCACGCCGATGACGGCGCCGCCAATGACATCGGAGGCGTAGTGGACCCGCACGTGGATGCGGCTCCAGGCGACAATGACGGCCAGTCCGTAGTACAGCGGCCGCAACGCCGGGTCGCCGTCGGACAGCAGGGTGGCGGCGCAGAAGGCGGAGGTGGCGTGGCCACTCGGGAAGCTGCTGGTGCGGGGCTGGCGAAGAGGGAGGTGACTGCCGGCGCCGGGCGGCGGCCGCTGGCGGCGGAACACCCATTTGATGGGCCCGTTGACGAGGATCGATTCGATGCCGACGGCCCCCATCGCCCGGACGGTCGGATGCAGCTCGCTGGTGTCGGAACGCAGGCCGCGCACCGCGGCCAGCATCAGCCAGACCAGGCCGTGGTCGCCCAAGGCGGAGGCGGCGTAGAACACGCGGTCGGCGGCGGGGATGTCGCGGAGATGGGCGGCGAAGCGCTCGTCGACCCAGCGGTCGAACGTGCTGACGGGGCCCAGTTTGACGGCCGGGGCGTACACGACCGGACCGGCGGAAGAGTCGGTTGCCACTCGGCCGCCGCGGCCAACCCGAGGGCGGCTCACCCGGGAGCGGCTCACCCGCCCACGGCGAGGCCGCCCACGGCGAGGCCGCCCACGGCGAGTGCCGGGTCGCCGCCCCGCGCCGGGCAGTACGCCTGGTAGCCGCAGGAGTGACAACGCCAGCCGGGGTTGGGCCGGAAGTCCTCCTGCCGACAGGCCAACTCGATAGCCGCCCAGATGGCGCCGGTCTGCTGGCGCAGCCCGCGTACGGTTTGGTCGGAGGGGACGCAGGAGATGGCCACCGGCTCTCGCAGGTGGAGGAGCTGGATGCGCGCCGGTCGCCGGCCCAGAATCTGCTCGCACAGGAAGGCGTAGAAGTGGACGCCGCCCAGGCGGGACTGCTCGTAGGACTCGTCCGGGGCCCGGCCCGTCTTGTAGTCGGTGATCACGAACTCGCCGGCGTCGTCGAGCTCCAAGCGGTCGATGATGCCCCGCATCGTCAGGCCCGCCACCTCGACCGACAGCGCCACCTCGGTGCCCACCACCCGTACCTCGTTGGGGTCCTCCAGGCGGAAATAGTTGCGCACCAACTGCTCGGCGTCGGCCAGGAACTCCGCCTCCGTCTGCTCCCCGAGGTCCATTCCCTCGTACTCCTCCCCGGCCAGCACCTCGTGACGAGCCCGGGCCAGCTTGGCCAGCGCCGTGTCCAGCGTGCGCTGGCCGGCCCGCTCCTCCCACATCAGCAACTCGAGCGCCCGATGGACCAGGGTCCCCTTGGCGGCGTAGGGGGACGGCGGCTCGGGGAGGTTGTCGATGACGCTGTAGCGGAACGCCAACGCGCAGTCCCGGAAGGCGGCCACCTTGGAGGGGGAGAGGGACGTGGGCAGGGCCAAGCTCATCGGGAGCCAGGGTAGCGAGGGTCTGTGACGGCCTCCGGGATCCGGCGCCGCTCGGTTGTCACCGCCGGGCCGACCGGAATCTCCGTCAACGTCACGGCGCGGACGGTACCGCTAGCGTTTGCCTCCATCGACGTATCCGATGCGGTCCTGGCCGCCAACCGCCGGTTCTACCAAGCGTTCGAGGATCGCAACATGGACGTTATGTCCGACCTCTGGGAGCGGTCCGACCGGGCGACGTGCACCCATCCGGGGTGGGCGACGCTCCGGGGGTGGGGGCCGATCGCAGCGTCGTTTTTCGCCCTGTTCCAAGGGACGCGCCAGATGCAGTTCGTGCTGACCGAGGAACGGGCCCAGGTGGTCGGCGCCGTGGCCTGGGTGTCGGTCGACGAGAACCTGCTGGGCGACCAGGGCGGGGCCACGATCGCGGCGGTCAACATCTTCGCCTGCCGTGAGGACATGTTCGGCGACCAGCCCGAGGCGTGGCGCATGGTCTGCCATCACGGTTCGGTGATCAGCCAGCCCCTGGTGCACGAAGGACCGGCCGAGAACTGAGGGCGCCCGGCCGAGACGTGACGGCGGTCTACCGAGCCCGATGTCGCATAAAGGAGGCCAGGGTGAGGGCGTTGCGGACGGCGTCGCCCCGCCAGGTGTTGTCCATGATCACGTGGACCTCGGTCGTGGCCGCGGCCAGTTCGGTGACCCGCTCGGCGGCAACGGCCAGCTCGGCGTCGCTGTAGCTGTACGGCCACGGCCACGGGTCGTCCTCGATGGCCCGCCGGCCGACGAAACGGATCACCGCGTAGTCGGAGGTGGCGGCCATCACTGGCGGCATGGCGCGCGGCCCGGCGGCCGGTCCGTCCGTGCACACGAACCCGATGTCGTGGGCTTCCAGCCATTCCAGGGTGTCCTCGCACTCCGCCCCCACCAGCCATTTGGCGCTGCGGAAGTCCACCGCCACCCGGTAGTCGCCCAGCCGTTGCCGGGCCGACCAGAGCGCGGCCCGGGATTCCGCCTTCGGGGTGAACCACGACGGGTACTGCAGGATCACCACGCCCAAGCGGCCGCTGACGTGGAGGGGTCGCAGGGCGTGCTCGAACCGCCGCCAGCACTCCTCCAGGCCGTCGCCGCTGATATGCGCCGAATACAGCCGCCGCCGATTGCGGGTCTCGGGGCGAACCTCGTCCTGGAGATCCTCCCAGAGGGAGTCGGGCAGCGTCGGCGCCTCGGTGAGCAGCGACCAGGCTCGCACGTCGAAGCAGAACCCCGCCGGCGTGCGGGCCACCCATTGCCGGGCCAGGTCGGGCGTCGGGGGGAACCGGTAGGTGGTGGCCACCTCGGCGAGGGGGAGCTGCGAGCAGTAGTAGGCCAGCCTCTCCCGGGCGTTCATCGTCTTGCGGGGGTAGAACCCGCCGTCGCGGACCAAGCCCTGGTCGGCCCACGACGAGGCGCCCCACCGGAAGCGGCTCCCGGCGATCTCGACGGGTGAGGCGACCGCCGGATCGTCGCCGGCGAGGGGCAGACCGAGGGTGAGGAGCGTTTCTGTCACTGGGGCGCCGGGTACCTGAAGGGCGTGGTACCGGGGGCCGGAGGGTAATGCGACTGGCACTGGACCTGATCCTCCCCGCCGACACCCGGTTGCTGGCGGCCACGCGTAGGGCGCTGACCCTGTACCTGAAGGAATTCGGCACGCCCGCCGAGATCGTCGACGACGTCATCCTGGCGTTGGACGAGGCGTGCAGCAACGTCCTGGTCCACGCCTTCCCCAACGGGTTCTCCCAGGGGGCGACCTATCGGGTGCGTGCCGACCTGCGCCCCGAGCGGATCCAGATCGACGTCCACGATGAGGGCGTCGGCTTCGACGTCATGGCCAAGCCCCCGCCACGCGATGCCGACGCCCACCTCTCGGCCAGTGGTCGGGGCCTCGAGGTCATGCGACGGCTGATGACGACCGTCGAGATAGAGTCCCCGACCGCTACGGGAGGAACTCGCCTCCGCATGGTCAGGAAGCTGGCATCCCCTGCTGACTCGGACTGACGTCATCTTCCCCGAGCGTAGGCCCAGCGATGACTGACGCGGTGCGTTGGGGCATCGAACCCGGATACCACGATGTCGCCGGCCAGTGGCACGACACCCCGACCGCGACAACCGACGCCATTTTGGCCATCATGGGCGCCGAGGGGGACGACCCGCCGCCGCCGGCGGCGATCATTGCCGCCCCCGGTCGCCCCCACCCGCACCTCGTGCCCGGCCAGTTGACGCTTGAGGACGGCACCACGGTGGACGTCGCCGGCGACCTGCCCTACGACCTTCCTCTCGGCTACCACCGCTTCCGCCCCTTCGATGACGGCGCCGAGACGCCGCTCATCGTGGGCCCGGGCCGCTGCTACCTTCCCGACGACCTACGGCTGTGGGGCTGGGCGGCCCAGCTGTACGCCGCTCGATCGCGGGCCAGCTGGGGGATGGGGGATCTGGCCGATCTGCGCCGCCTCGGGCAGTGGTCCGCCGCCCAGGGGGCGGGCTTCGCCCTCATCAACCCGCTGCACGCCGCCCTGCCCGTCGGCCCCCAGCAGCCCAGCCCCTACTTCGCCAGCAGCCGGTCGTTCCACAGCCCGCTCTACCTGCGGATCGAGGAGGTTCCCGGCGCCCGCGACCTGCCCGACCTGGCCTCCTTGGCGGCGGCCGGGCAGGCCCTCAACGCCGACCGGCTCATCGACCGCGACGAGGTGTGGCGACTGAAGTCAGCCGCCCTCGAGGAGCTGTTCGACCGCTTCCCCGGCGACGCCGCCTTTGAGCGCTACCTGGCCGACCAAGGCGAGGCGCTGGCGCGGTACGCGGTGTTCTGCGCCCTGTGCGAGGAGTATGGAGTTCCCTGGGAAAAGTGGCCCGTTGAGGTCCGCCGGCCCGATGCGGAGGGCGTGGCCTCCTTCGCAGCCACCCCGACCGGGGCGCGGCGGAGCCGTTATCACGCCTGGCTGCAGTGGCTCTTCGATCGCCAACTCGCGGCCGCGGGCGAGACCATCGGCCTGGTCCAGGACCTGGCCATCGGCGCCGACGCCGGTGGGGCGGACGGCTGGACGTGGCAGGACTGCATCGCCCTCGATGCCCGTGTGGGTGCCCCGCCCGACGAGTTCAACCCCGACGGCCAGAACTGGGGGCTTCCTCCCTTCGACCCGTGGCGGCTCCGGGCCCAGGGCTACCGGCCCTTCATCGAGCTGGCCCGGGCCGGCCTCCGCCACGCCGGCGGCATGCGCTTCGACCACGTGATGGGCCTGTTCCGGTTGTTCTGGATCCCGGAGGGGGCGACTCCCGCCGAGGGCGCCTACGTTCGCTATCCGGCGGGTGACCTGCTCGACATCCTGGCGTTGGAAAGCCAGCGGGCCCAGGCGTTCGTGGTCGGCGAGGACCTGGGGACGGTGGAGCCCTCGTGCCGCACCGAGCTGGCCGAGCGCCGGGTTCTGTCCTACCGGCTGCTGTGGTTCGAGTCGACGCCGCCCGATGGCGGGGAGTGGCCCCGCCAGGCGCTGGCCGCGGTGACCACCCATGACCTGCCGACCGTCGCCGGCGTCTGGACCGGTGCCGACCTTGCCGCCCGCCAGGAGCGGGGCCTGCCGACCAACACCGAATCGGAGCGGGCGCTGCGGGACAAGCTGCGCCGGTGGACCGACGTTCGCGATGACGAACCGGTCGAGGAGGTGATCGCCCGGGTGTACCGCCTCCTGGCCGCGGCACCGTGCGCCCTGGTTGCGGCGGCGCTCGATGACGCGGTGGCGGTGGCCGAACGGCCCAACATGCCGGGCACCGCGGACGAGTGGCCCAACTGGCGCATCGCCTTGCCGGTCCCCGTCGAGGAGATCGAGCGCCGCCCGCTGGCGGCCTCCATCGCCGCCGCCCTCAGCGGCCGGGGCGGACCGCCTTCAGGGAGTACATGAGCGGCAGCGTGCCGGGCCCCGGCCAGCACCGGCCCCGGGCGCCCTCACGGGGGACCAGGAACGAGTGCTGGCTGTCCAGCGTGAAGGCCCACTCGTGGAACAACTCCAGTTGGAGGCCGGCGCCGAGCAGCGCGGAGATGACCCGGCTGACCGGGTGGATCCACTCGTAGCTCACGTTGTGGACGGTCGGCAGGGTGGGGTCGGCGTAGCTGCCCGGTTCGTCGAGCACCGTCGCCTCGGTGGCGAAGTAGTCGCGCACGGGAACGGGATCGTCCTCTCCCAGGGCGTCCGCGACCGGGTGGAGCTCGCTGAGGTACAGGTAGCCACCGGGCACGAGGAGGTCCCGGACGACCTCGGCCCAACGTTCGAGATCGGGGAGCCAGAGAAGGGCGCCTTTTCCCGTGTAGACGACGTCAAAGCCGGCATTCCCTACCGCCTCGGCGGCGTGGTAGACGTCGCTCAGCACGAACCGGGCCCGGTCGGCCAGGTGTAGCTCGCCGGCCAGGCGAGCAGCGCCATCGATGGCCGGCGCCGAGAAGTCCACCCCGGTGACCTCGACCGTCGGGTGCAGCCGGGCGATGTCGAGGGTGTCCAGGCCGAAGTGGCACTGCAGGTGGACGAGGCGGAGGCCGTCGAGCGGGCCGAGCTCGTCGATCTCGAATCCCAGCAGGGCCGGCCGACCGGCCTTGAATTCCTCGACCCGGTAAAAATCCGACGCCATGTGCAACGGCACTCGCTCGTCCCACAGGTCCCGGTTGGTCGCCAGCCAATCGTCCACCTCCGTAGGGTAGGCCGGCGCCGAGCGGCGGTAACTTTGATACGTTTGGTCCAATTGGCTTGACAAGGGCGACTCGGGTGCTTAGCGTCGCATCTGGAGGTACGAGGGGTGGCGACTTCAATGGGCGGAATGGCATCGCTGGCAAGGCGGGTAGGGCGCTGGGCGGCACCGGGATTGGTGTTCGGTGCCATGAGCCTGGGTGTGGTGGCTCCGGTGGCGGCTCAGACCGCCGACCCCGGCACCTACACCGGCGTCACACCACCGCAGGTGGGAAGCGTGCAGACGGGAGTGGCCCCGGTCGAGGTGGCCTTTCAAGGCAGCCAGCCCTCATCCTTGCCGTTCACAGGTACCGACGCGGTCGAGCTTGCGACCATCGGTGTGGTGTTGATTGGCGGTGGGGTCGTACTGCGAGTCTCGGCCCGCAAGAGGCGGGCTTAGGGCCCCACCCACGTAACAGCCTTTATTCCGCCACGCTGCACCCTCACCGATTCTGTCCGACATTGGGAATCGCATTCAACTACCGGAAATGGCCGTGTCAAAGACTTCGATGATCGCGGCGACGGGTGTCTCGACATCTCTCACCCGCACTCTCCATCTGGATACTCCGCGTCGCTATCCGCTCCCATTAGCGGGCGCCGCGACCAAGCGGACTCTCGACATTGTTTTGTCGATTCTGCTTCTCCTCGGGTTCCTGCCAATCGTTGCGCTGGCCATGGCGGCGATCTGGTTGGAAAGCCCCGGATCGCCGATATTCCACCAGGATCGGATCGGAAGGGATGGCAGGACCTTTCGGTTGTTGAAAATCCGGACGATGTTCAGCCGCAACAGCGACAGCAGTCACCAGGCCTATATCACTGCGCTCATCAAGGGTCAGGCGCAGCAGCACGCTGGCATGTTCAAGATGGCGCACGACCCGCGGATCACCCGCATTGGGCGTGTTCTTCGCCGTTACAGCATCGATGAACTTCCGCAGTTGTGGAACGTCGTCAAGGGGGACATGAGCCTGGTTGGTCCCCGGCCTGCCCTTCCCTACGAAGTCGAGCTCTACGACGCCCGTCAGCGCCAACGCTTGCGGGTGAAGCCAGGTGTGACGGGCCTCTGGCAGGTGATGGGGCGAGCCACCATGTCCTTCCAGGAGATGGTTGAGCTGGATATCAAGTATTGGGAGTCGTGGACGTTCCCAATGGAGCTGTGGATCTTGCTCCGCACCCCCTGGACCGTTGCCCGGGGGATTGGCGCGGCCTGAAGCGGCGGGAATATGGCGGATTTGGAGCAGTCAAAATTCTATCGTCGCGTGTAGACAACGGCTCGGCGGCGCGGGCAACCTCATGGAACGAGGATTCTGTTCCGCTCGTCGACCTCACCATGTTCGACGACGGCCTATTGGCCGATCTGCACCATGCGTTTTGTCGAGTCCTGGACAGCGGCACCTTCGTCAGTGCCGGCGAGGTGGCAGGATTCGAGACGGCGCTGGCGAGCCGGCTGGGGGTGAACCACGTCGCCGGCGTGAGCTCGGGAACGGCGGCACTATCCCTCATTCTCCGGGCCGCCGGCGTCGGCCCCGGCGATGAGGTGGTCCTACCGGCCAACACCTTCTTCGCCACCGCCGAGGCGGTGATGTCCGTCCAGGCGACCCCCGTCTTCGCCGACGCTGACGTCACCACCGCCTCGGTGGACCCCGAGTCGGTCGCGGCCGCGATCACGCCACGCACCTCGGCGATCATCGCCGTGCACATGTACGGCACGCCGGCAGCCATGCCGCAGCTCGCCGCCATTGCCAATCGCCATCAGCTCCTGCTGGTCGAGGATGCCGCCCAGGCCTTCGGGGCGTGGTGCGACGGCCGCCCGGTCGGCTCGCTGGGCGACGCCGCCGCCATGAGCTTCTTCCCGACGAAGAACCTCGGTGCCTTGGGCGAGGCCGGGGCCGTGACAACCAACGATGCCTGGTTGGCGGACCGGGTCCGTCGCCTGCGCGACCACGGCCAGTCGGAGAAACACCACCACGTTGAATCGGGCGGCAACGAGCGCCTCGACGAGCTGCAAGCGGCGTTCCTGACCGTGAAGTTGGCCCACTTCGATCGGTCGCTGGTGTCTCGTGACCGCCTGGCGTCTCGCTACCTCCGTCAACTGCAGGCCATCCCCGGGGTCTCGATCCTCGAGGTACCCGGCGATGTCCGCGCCGCCTATCACCTGATGGTGGTGCGCGTCGATCACCGTGACGCCGTGCTCACCCGGTTGCGAGCGTCGGGGATTGGAGCGGCGGTGCATTACCCGACTCCCGTGCACCTCCAGCCGGCGTGCCGCTACCTCGGCGTGGCCGAGGGTGCGCTTCCCGGCTGCGAGCGTTTGGCCCGCACGGTGTTGTCCTTGCCGTTCTATCCCGAGATGACCGACGCCCAGCTGGACAGGTGCGTTCGGGGCCTCGCCAACGCCATCGTCGTGTCATGAGCGCCGAGCGGCGCAGCCTGCGACGGCTGGGTCTCGGCCTCGTCGGGCTGGTCGCATTGGTCTGGGTTATCGCCGCCGGCTGGACGCTCCTGCAAGCCCGCCGCGAACTGCGCTCGGGGATGGACGCCGTCAGCCTCGTTCGCGACCACCTCACCCCGGCTGACCTGGCGGCCGGACGGCCGCTGCCCGGGCTGCGGTCGGCGGCCGCCGACTTTGCGCACGCTCACCGCCGGATAGACGCGCCGATCTTCATCGGCGTGCGGTTCCTGCCGGTCGTCGGTCGTCAACTGCGGTCACTCTCGACTCTTTCCGGCGCCGCCACCAAGGTGTCCACTGTCGCCCTGGACGCCGCGTCACAGGGACGTGCACTCCTCAACGCCCGGACGCAAACGCTCTCCGGCGAGGGGGGCACCGCCGATGCGCTGGCGGCGCTGGCGGATCACGCGGCGAGCCAGTTGGCCGCGGTGTCCCTCGGGCCGCGCCACGGCCTGGTTGGCGCCCTTGCCGACGCCCGAACCAAGCTGGGCTCGGATCTCGACCAACTCCGCTCGGCGCTGCATCGTGCATCGGTGGGGGGCCGGGCCTTGAGCGATCTGCTGACCAGGAGTCACCGCTACCTGGTCTTCGCGGCCAATAACGCCGAGATGCGGTCCGGCTCGGGGATGTTTCTGTCGGTGGGGGAATTGTCGACCGGACCAGACGGGCTCCACCTGGGCCCCTTCCAGACGGTGACCGACATTCCCGTCCCGGCCGGTGCGGTCGCCGTGAGCGGCGACCTGGCGGCTCGTTGGGGCTGGCTGGCGCCCACGCAGGAGTGGCGAAACCTGATGGCCTCGCCGCGCTTCGACGTCCAAGCCCCGTTGGCGGCGCAGATGTGGTCGGCGCTCGGCCATCCGCCCGTCGACGGAGTGCTGGCCCTCGACTCGGTCACCCTGCAGTACCTCCTCAAGGCGACCGGTCCGGTTGCCGTCGCCGGACACCAGTTCGATGCCGACAATGTGGTCGACGAGTTGTTGCACGGCGAATACGTCGAGTTCAACACCTATCTCGACGCCCAGAACAATCAGCGGCGGGAAGAACTCGGCCAGATCGCGGGAGCGACCTTCGATGCTCTGGCACACGGCGGCTGGTCCCGGACGACGCTGGCCGAGGGCCTGGCGCGAGCGGCGCGGGGGCGGCACATCCTTTTGTGGTCGCGGGACGCAGCGGCAGAAGCAGGTTGGCAGGCCCTCGCAGTCGACGGTGCCGTTCACCCCGATTCCCTGATGGTGTCGATACTGAACCGGGGTGGCAACAAGCTGGACTACTTCCTGCACGCGGCCGTCGATCTGAGCTTCAGTCCACAGGGTCGACAGACCGCCGTGAGCGTCAGCATCACCCTGCAAAACCGCGTGCCGGCGGGCGAGCCGGTGGAGGTGGCGGGACCGGCTCCCCGGGTGCCGGTTGCGAGCGGCGTGTACGTCGGTCTGATATCGATCACCATGCCGCGGGGTGCGACCGGTGGGCACGTTGATGGCGTCGACCAGCTTGCGGTGGCGGGCGAGGATGGTCCGACCGAGGTCATGGCCTTTCCGTTCCAGCTGGCGGCCGGGCAGACCCACACCTTCGTCGGTCGCTTCCTCCTTCCGGTGACGCGGGGAACGCTGGTGGTCGAACCGTCGGCGAGGGTGCCCGTTGTGGCGTGGACCTCCGCGGGGCAGTCATGGTCTGACACCGGTCGCCACGCCGTCGCCTGGAAGCATTCGGCCTGAGCGCCATGAAGATAGCCCTCGTCGGCCTCGGATACTGGGGCGAGAAGATTCTTCGCAATTTGGTTGCCACCTGCGGTCCCGAGTCCGTTCTCGGGGTCGACACCGAGCCGGGCCGGCTTGCGTTCGTTCGGAAGTTCTACCCGGGTGTGGCCGTCGCCTCGTCCCTGTCCGACGCCTTGGCCGCCCCCGAGGTCCGAGCCGTCATCGTGGCGACGCCGGTGCAAAGTCACGCCGCGCTGGCCCGGCTGATCCTGGAGTCGGGGCGCCACGTGTTGGTCGAAAAGCCCCTTGCCGCCAACATCGTCGACGCCGCCGGGTTAGCCCAGCTGGCCCACGAGAGGGAGCTCACCGCCATGGTGGGCCATACGTTCCTGTTCAGCCCGCGGGTGCAGGTCATGACCGACGTGGTTGATCGCGGCCAGATCGGCCGTCTCCATTACCTCACCACCGCCCGGCTCAACCTCGGGCTGTACCGCAGCGACATCAACGTCATCTGGGACTTGGCGCCCCACGATTTTTCCATCCTGTTTCATGTGCTCAAAGACTTCCCCGTGCGAGTACAAACGACCGCCCGGAGCTCCGTCCGGGCGGGCGTGCCCGACGTTGCGTTCATCAACCTCACCTTCTCGTCGGGGGTCATCGCCTCAGTGGTGGTGTCGTGGCGCGCACCGAGAAAGGTGCGAAACGTCGTGCTGGTCGGCGACCTCGGCACCATCGTGTACGACGACACCATGCCCGACGAACCGATAAAGGTCTTCGACCGGGGCGTGATGACCACCGATTCCGCCGACTTCGGCGAGAACCTGCTGACCTATCGCTACGGAGACACCATCGCACCGCATGTCGCGCCCACCGAACCGCTGCTGCTCGAGATCGAGCACTTCGTGGCCTGCGTCACCACCGGCGCGCCGTGCCAATCAGACGCCTGGTTCGGGTTGGAGGTGGTGCGCGCGCTGGCCGCGGCCGATGATTCGTGGCGAAACGGTGGGGTCGTCGTCGAGTTGGACCGGAGTCGTTCTCCACAGCCCTCAGGTGAGGGCCTGGCGCGCTGATGGGCGGGTCGCGCCGCCGACGAGTGATCTTTTTCAGCCCGAGCCATCGGGAGCCCGGTGGGGCGGAGAAGCGGGCCCGGCTCATCGCCAACCAGCTGGCGCAGCGCGGCTGGGAGGTCCGGGTCGTGGCCCGAGGCAGCAACCAACGCCGCTTTCATCTGGACCGCTCGGCCAACCTCACCATATTCGAAGTACCGAACTTCGAGTATTCCCGGGCGGGAACGGTCCTGTATCTCGTCACCGCGATCGTCGTCGGCTCCGCCTGGGCCCGGCGCCGGTCGGTGTACCTGGCCCTGCAGCTGTACTCGCCGCTGATGGCGGCGGGACTTTGTGGCCGGCTGCGTCGGCGGCCCTACCTCGCCCTGGCGACGACCAGTGGCCAATCCGGGGAAGCCGAATCACTGGAGGGGGGCGCCGCTCCTCGCGGGCACTGGTCGGGGGCCGCTTACCGCCTCGATCGCAGGGTGCGAAGAACGCTGCTCGGGCGGGCCGACGCGGTGCTGGCCCAAACCGACGCCGCGGCCGACGAGCTGGGCGCCTACGTCGCCGCTGATCGCATCATGGTGCTGCCGTCCCCCGTGGGCACGGTGACACCGCCGCCCCTCTCCGGTGACCGGTCGGTGCTCTTCGCCGGGACCTTCGAGGTCCAGAAGGACCTGCCTCGGCTTCTCGACGCCTGGCACGCGGTGCTCGCCCGCTTACCCGACGCCCGGCTGACCCTCGTTGGCGGCGGCCGCCCCGGTGACCTTCTTCCGGAACTACGGGCGACGGTGAATGGTGACGGCGCCCTGACTGCCAGCGTGGCGGTGATGGAGTGGGTTCCCGATCTCGCCGCCCTCCTCGGCGCCCATGACGTCTTCGTCCTGCCCAGTGTGACCGAGGGCATGTCGAACGCGCTGGTCGAGGCCTGCGCGTGGGGCCGGGTCGTCGTGGCTTCAGACATCGCAGCGAACCGGTTCGTGCTGGGGGACAGCTATCCCTTGCTCTACCCGGTCGGGGACACCGCGGCACTGGCGACCGCGCTGACACGGGCCCTGACCGACGCCGAGCTCCGGGACGAGGCGCGCACCCTGGCCCTCACTCGGGCGGAACGGTTCTCTATCACCTCCGTCATGGACACTCTCGAGTCCCTGCTCGTGGCGGCCAGCGAAACATGAACCGGGGGTTGACGGCGAGGATCGACGCGGTAAGTCCCACCGTCAGCGTCCGTCTTCGCCTTTTGCAGAAGCGTCTCCGCAACGACGTGACGCTCGCCCTTATCAAACACCTGGTGCGTGAGGGTGACGGGGCGGTCGACGTGGGAGCCCACCGGGGCACGTACACGCTGGCCCTGTCCTCCCGAGTGGGTCGTGGTGGTCACGTGTGGAGTATCGAGCCCTTCCCTCCGAACGCCGCCGCCGTGGCCCGAGTGGCGCAGCGGCGGAGCAACATCACGGTGTGCCCGGTTGCCGCCTCGGACCGCAGCGGCCAGGGCAGCATCCACGTTCCCGTGTACCAGGGCCGCACCCTCGGCGCGCTGTCGAGCGTGGGCTACGCCGACGTACGGAACTCTGCCGACGTGGCCAATGACGACGTCGTCGTGGAGTTGCAGACCATCGACCAGTTGCTCTCGTCCCGCGGTGGCCAACGGCCGATCACCTTCCTGCGCTGCGACGTGGTGGGTCACGAAGGGGCGGTGCTGGCGGGAAGCATTCACACGTTGACGGTCTGGCGGCCCGCGCTGTTCGTCGAAATCGAACAGCGGCACCAGCGCGCCCCGATCACCGAGACCTTTGATTACCTCGCCGGCCTCGGGTATACCGGTTACTTCGTGTCCGGCCGGGATCTGCGCCCTCTCACCGAATTTGATCTCGACCGCGACCAACTCTCCCTCGTCCCGGCGACGTTCGTTCCCTACGACATGCCCGAGGGATACGTCCACTACTTCCTGTTCCTGCCATCGGAGCGACCGCCTCCGGTCCTGCCGGGCGTGTCTAGACGAGCAAGGCTCCGAGCTGATCCACGTAGTGATCCAAGGCATGTCGGCTCTCGACCAGCCTCCGTCCCGCCCGGCCCATCTTCTCTGCCTCTTGCGGGTCGGCCAGCAACCGGTTGATGGCGGCCTCCAACGCCGGCGAATCGTACGGGGGAACGTAGATTCCGTGGACGCCGTCGTCGAACACGTCGACCTGACCGCGAGTCCGCGTGACAATGACCGCTTTACCCATCGCCATCGCCTCGATAATGGCCGTGATCCCGCAATCGCTGTCGACATCGTGGAGAGGAACAACGACCAAGCGTGCTCGGCCGTACAGGTCGCGTAGCTGCGGCGGCGCCAGCTGCTCGAGCAGGGAGACATTGGTCGGCAGGCCCTCGTCGGCAACGTGGCGCAGCCACGACCGATAGTGCTCGTACCCGTGTGTCCCCCGTAGCGCCTGGAGGCGAGATCTCCCCCCGCCGGCGGTGCCCCCATCGTCTTCATTCCAGGAAAGGACGTGGGATCCGACCGCCAGGCAGACATCCACGGCAAGGCGTCGGGCGGCTCGTAGCAACGTTATGTAGTCGCGCGCCTCCCACCCCACGGCGCAGATCATCGGCTCGACGGCCACCTCTTGAGGTTGCCAGAACCGTTCGTCGACCGGCCACGGTGCGTAGTGCAGCTTCGAGCGGGGGACACCGAGGCGGCCGGCGGCAATATCCAACTGGGCCCGACTTCCGGTGACCACGGCCCGGATCGCGGAATGGGCCCCCAAGGGGTGCAGGAAAACCGCCTTCTTGGGCCGGGACAACCATGCCGCGACGGTGACCAGGTCCTGCTGGCGACGGGTGACCTTGTTGAAGAGGGCCAAAGGAAGGCCGACGGATTCATTCCAGGTCCACAGGCTGTCATAGCGGCCGCCGCCCAGGATCGCTTCGCACAGCTGGCCCAGGTCGACCCCAGCGACGCGGGCCACCGCTCGAGAGAGCGGCGACCCGCGCCGTGCCAGATAGGTGCTGTCGATGATCTCGACCCCGTAGCGTCGCCACATCTCGACGTAGTCCTTCCGAGGGAGGCGGCCAGCGTCTGAATCGAGGCTTAGCTCCGTGACTCCTGGTTGGCCGGAATAGCTGTTCACCAGGATGCCGGTGGTCATGCCGCCAGCTTGCCGTACTCCAAGCTAGAAACCGGCCTGAGTCCACGGCTTGCTGGTGAGGTAGCTCTGGACGCTGGCGATGTAACTGCGGGCCCCGGAGTCCCACCAGCTTCCCGAGTACCACTGCCCGACGCAACCCCAAAGGTCACCCGTCGAATATGCGGTGGTGCTGCCGGGATACTGGTGCAGCCAGCTGATGTACCCCTCGTAGCAGAGTCGGTGCACCATCAGGGACTCGTCGAGATTGAACGCGGTAGACCGCTGCGACCAGGGGTACGTGCCGTTCGGGTCGTCGCTCCATTTGATCTGGTGAATGCCGAAGCTCATCGGGCACGGGGCGGCATAGCCCGACGGGCAGTTGGTTGACTGGTAGTCACCGAGCTGGCTCTGGTGCCAATTGGACTCGGCGACCGCGATGGCTCGGACGACGTCCTCGTCGAAGCCCCACTTGCATGACGCCCATTGAATGATCTCGTCGGTAGTACCGGTGAAATTGCCGGTGACCCTGGCCTCGAGTGTTGGCGAGCGGCTGTCGTAGCCGTTGGCCACGCCGAGCGAAGCCAGTGAGAAGCCGCCGCTCGGCGGGACGGTGTGGTTGGCGGTGGTGTTGTCGGGCCGTTGTTCCGCCGCGACACGTACCTCGGCGGTGCAGGTTGCGTCCGACGGCAGGGCCGATCCGACGGGCAATGTTGAGAAGTGCGAGACGGCGACCGGCGTCTTGACCGTCGTGGACGTCGTCGAGGTGACCGGGCGGGTCGTTGTCGTCGTGGGTAGGGCCGTGGTGGTCACGGGTCGTGTCGTGGTGGTGGTCCCGCGCCGCCGGAACACCGAAGCTGAAGCCGTCTGTTGGGGGCTGCTGAACGCCGCGAAGATCGCCATCGCCAGCAGGATTATCCCTCCGCCTATGAACCGCCGCATCCCGTCTCCTCGTCGTCGTGCTTCCTTGTCGACGAGTCGTTTCGGACACGGAGAAACATCACCTAAGTGGGTGGGTCCAATTCGTCCCTTTCTCAGGCAACTTCGGAAAAGCGCTAGCTCACCGTTGCGGCCATTGTCCCGGGTTGGACCATTCGGACCGCGGTGGGCGCCCGGGCCACCGACGGGTTTCGGACGTAGGCGAGCGCCAAGAGTGCGAAGGTGACATCTCCGGCGCCGCGCAGGGTGAGATGCGGATCGGTGAGGTCGAGAACGGCGATGACCGCGAGGGCGGTAAAGGCGCCGATCGCGGCAATGCCAGCCGCGTCGTGGCGGCGCCGGCTGATGGTGGCGGTGGCGCGAAGGTTGGCGGACAGGAAGGCGGCCGCCGCCACGAGGAGCGGGATTCCGCCGGTCCAGAGAAGTTCGATGTACCCGCTCTCGATGAACACGTAGTCGTTCGTCCCGCGGGCCACTCGTGCCGAGGGTCGCACGCCGAGAACCCATTGGAAGTCGTGCCGGAGGTCAGGCAGGAAGTAGGTCTCGAGATTGCTGACCCTCTCCGTCCAACTCGATGGGACGCCTCCCGTGGCGTGGGCGTCGCTCAGCCGTCGATCGATGACCGGTTGCAGGATCAGCCCGGCGACGATGAGGGCCGGCACGACGAAGGCGAGTGGTCGCCAGAAGCGGCCGGTCACCGCGCCCACGGCCAACAGGCCGACGAGCAACGCCAGGGCGCCCGAGAACTCACCGGAGGCCACGCAGCCAACGATGTAGAGCGTTCCCAACCCGATCAGGAGCCATCGCCGCCCGAGACCTTTGGCGACGAAACCGACCGTCACCGCGAGGGTGATCACCATCACGTCGGCCACGGCCAGGGGATTGGCAAGCGTCGATCCGCCGCGGTTGAGGTAGAGGGCCTCCGTGTCGCCATAGGGGGCATAGAACTTGGCCAACAAGGCGGGAACATGAAACAACAGCAGGGCCTGCAGGATGGCGACGATCGCGACCACCGCCCCCGAGGCGAGCACCACCATCAAACAGATCCGGACCTGTCTCTCGGTTCGAATAGCGGCCTTGACCACAAGGTATATGGCGAAGTATTTCGGCAGGACGAAGGTGTAGAGGAGGTCATCCTGGCTGATCGATCGACTACGAGCCAGCATCCACAGCAAGGGAACGACCGAGCCGAAGAACGCCAAAGCGAACAGCGAGGTATCGGTGGTCAACAATCGAAAGGTGGCCCGCTCGCCCGCACCGATTGAGCTCAATCGGCGCAACCCTACTCCTGCCCCGACGAGGAGAAAGATCACCTCGTTTGGTCGCAGAAGCGGCACAATATGGCCACGGTCGATGCCCGCGGTAAGGGGTGTTAACGCCAGTAAGACGTACACCCCGACGTCTGGACGAAGGTACGCGACGACCGGGAGGGCCACGACGAGGGTTCCGACGACCAGCAAAAAGGGGTTGACCGCCACCGCCGCTCCCGCCAGGACGACGTAGACGACGATGCCCACGCCGGCCCAGGCTCGAGGGCGACGGGACGGCAGCCGTCCCACCATCACCACGTTCATATCCGGTGCGGCCGCCCAAGCACCCCGCGAGGCTAGTTCCACCCCGGCGATCACGGGTTGTCGGTAGGATCAGGTGGTGGACGAAACGGCCGAGGCGCACCACTTCGACCCGCGTCGGTACGCGGGTCTCGTTTGGCGCCGCAAGGTGCTGATCGCATTGGTGACCTTGGCCGTCGTGGCCGTTGCCTTGGCCTTTTCGTTCTCGCAAAGTCCGCGGTACGAGGGCCGGGTGAAGATGCTCGTCGGGCAGTCCGGCGCCGTGGCTGCCCTCGACCAGAGCCCAGCAACCGACTCCAACCCGGCTCGGGTGGTACAGAACGAGATTCAGATGATCGAGAGTGCCCCGGTGGCGGCCGCCGTTGCCCGCCAGGTCGGGCCGGGCACCAAAGTGACCGTCACCGCGTCGAGCGATTCCGACGTGGTGGAGATTCACGGTCAGGCGGCGACGGCATCGCTGGCGGCCCGATCGGCGAGTGCCTATGCCAATGCCTACTTGGACTTCCGGCGGAACCAGAGCCGCCAGGATACGACCGCGGCGGCCAACGCCGTCACGTCACAAATCGATGGCATACAAACGCAGATCGACCGCTTGAACAGCCAGATCGCGGCCAGCGAGGCGGCCAACCCGGGGTCATCGAGTCAGGTGTCGGGTCTCCTCTACCAGCGCGATCAGCTCCTCGGCCAGCAGGCGCCGCTGCGGGACCGCCTCACCCAACTCCAGCTGCAACTGCAGGTCAGTCCCAACCAGGACCAGATCGTGACCACGGGAGTGATCCCTACGTCAAAGCTGCGGCCCCATCCGGTGACCACCGGCATCGCCGGACTGGTCCTCGGATTGCTCATCGGAGTGGGCGCCGTGGTGACGCTCGACGTCTTTGACGACTCGGTCCGTACCGGTGAGGACTTGGAGCGGGTGGTACCGACCGTGCCCGTCCTTGGCGTGCTGCCCGACGTCGATGAATGGAAAGATCCTTCCGAGCCGTTCCTGGCCAGCGTGCGTGCGCCTGATTCCCCGTCGGCGGAGGCATTCCGCACGCTGCGCACCTCGCTTCTCTTCCTCGGATCGGATCGGCCCCCGGTGGTGTGGCAGATGGTGAGTGCCAACCCCGCCGAGGGCAAGTCGGCGGCGGTCGCCAACCTCGCCGTGGCGATGGCCCAAGGGGGCCAACGGGTGGTCCTGGTCGACTGTGACCTCCGGCGTCCCCGGGCCAATCAGTTCTTCCACCTGCCCGACCGTCCCGGGTTCACGTCGGTGTACCTCGGTCAGAGCTCGCTGGAGTCGGCGCTCCAGCGCGTTCCCGGTGTCGACGGGTTGAGCATCCTCGCCGCCGGCCCGCTGCCCCCGAACCCCTCGGCGGTCCTGCTCGGCCCGAAGACGTCGGCGATCGTGAACGACTTGAAGCGCCAGTTCGACGTGGTGCTCGTCGACTGCCCACCGGTCCTGCCGGTGAGCGACGCGGTCGCCTTTTCCGCCTGGGCCGACGCCACCTTGCTGCTCGTCGCCGCCAACTCGACGATCAGATCGGAGCTCAAGGAGGCCGTGGCCCGACTCCGCCAGGCCAGCGCCCCGCTGGTCGGGACGATTCTCAACCGGGTCCGGGCTGAGGCCCGGTACGGCTACCGGTACCAGTACGCCCAGGCCGAACGGGCCCCTGATGACGACGGTTCCCCCGACGCCCCGTCGTTGACACGGGTAGGCAACCCGCGGCCCACCAAGGTCCGCCGACCGGGAAGCGAGGGGAAGGTCAGCGCATGACCGAAGGGCGCGACGGCGCCCGCAGCAATCTCGTCCGGCGTGGTCTCGCCACGATCCGTGGCGACGCCCAGCTTCGACGTCTCCTGCAAGACACCAGTTGGCTCACGGGCTCGAACGCCATTGCCCTCGCACTGGTCCTGCCCCAAGGACTACTCGTCGCCCGGGATCTCGGAGTGTCCGGCTACGGCGTCTTCGTCCTGGTGACCACCTTTGTCACCGTCGCCGACCTGCTGACGTCGTTTCGGATGAACGAGTTCGTCGTCAAGTACGTCGCCGAGGCCTTGGCCCGGGACGACCGATCATCGGCGGCGGCGTCGTGGAAGGTCGCGATGATTGGCGAGGCGTCGTCAGCTCTGGTCGCCTTCGCCCTGGTGTGGCTGCTGGCCCCGCTCGGCGCTCGGTTGTTCCTGAAGTCGGCCTCCGATGTTCGCCTGATCCATCTTTTTGCCTTCATCATCCTCGCCAACCTCGTCACCGAGTCGACCCTCGGTCTGCTGCAGGCGGCGGGGCGATTCAGCCTGCAGGCCAAGTTGGATACCTTCGGGCAGGGCGCTCGCACCGCGGCCCTGGTGGCGGTCTACGTCACCTCCGGCCGGCTGGAGGGATACCTCCTTGCCTGGGTGGGCGCCCAGGTGATCGATTCGGCGGCCTACCTCGTGGCGGCGGCGCTGGTGGCTCACCGCCATCTGGGGCCCCGATGGTGGGCGACGCCGCTTGGCGTCCTGCGGGGAAAGCTCGGCGCCATGGCCCGTTTCGGTGCGTTCACCAACCTGAGCGCCAGCCTGAAGGTCATCAACCGCACCGTGGACCCACTGATCCTGGGCTACTTCCGGTCACCGGCGGAAGCCGGTTATTACCGGCTCGCCTACTCCCTGGTTGACCTGTCATTCGTGCCGGTTGGCCCGATCACCGACGTCTTCTACCCCGAAATCGCGCGGGCGGCGGCGACCGCGGCGTGGGACGATGTTCGCCGTCTGTGGCGCCGCGGCAGCAACGTGGTGGCGGCGTGGACGGCCCCCGTCACGGTGGCTCTGGTGGCCGTGGCGCCGTTCGCCATCCCGCTGCTGCTCGGCCGTCGCTATTCGCATGCGATCACCCCGCTACTCCTTCTCCTCCCGGGCATCGCCTTCGCCAACATCTTGTTCTGGGCCCGCCCCTCACTGCTGGCGCTTGGGTTCGCCGGCTATGCCACCAAGGTCAATGCTGCCCTGACGGCCGCCAAGCTGGCCGCCAGCGTGGCGCTGGTCCCTGTTCTCGGGCCCGCCGGAAGCGCCGCCATCCTCAGCCTGGACCTGCTGTTCAACATCGGCCTTCAGGCGCGGCGGGCGCAGCGCGCCGTCAACGATCGTGAGGCGGCCGGCGCGACCACCCTCGTCGGACCGACCTTGCCGGCGTGATCAACGTCCTGGCTCTGACTGGTGGGCGCCGGCTGCCATCGGCCCGCTTCCGGGTCCGCCAGTACATCGAGCCCCTCGGCCGACGGGGGGTGGCGGTGCGCGAGCGTCCCTCTCCCATCTCGGCCGCCGCCGAACTGCCGTTCCGCTCCCAGCGCTTCGGGCCCCGATCACTCGCGCCGCTCTATGCCGGGGTTCAGGTGACCAAGGTGCTGGCCCAGGTGCCAGGCGTGCTGGCGTCGCGGCGGGCCACCCTGACCTGGTTGCAGAAGCCCCTCGTGCATGGGCATCTCACCATGGAGCCGGCGCTCGGCTCGCCGTTGCTGTTCGATCTCGACGATGCCATGTGGTTGGCCGGCCCTTTTGGGCGCAAGGGGACGACCTACGCGGCCAAACGGGCCACCGCCGTCATCGCCGGGAACCGTTACCTGGCCGACTGGCTCGGCGACCACAACCCGGAGGTCCACATCGTCCCCACGGCGGTGGACACCCGGCGCTTCCGCCCCGAGGACAAGGCGTCGGATGGGCGGTTTCGTATTGGCTGGACGGGGACCGGTGGCAACCTGCCGTTCCTGTATGACATCGAGGAGGAGCTCCGTCACTTTTGGCAGGAGGCCCACGACGCCGACCTCGTTGTCATGGCGGACGTGGCGCCGAGGTTTTCCCGCCTGCCGGTCGAGCGGGTGCGTTACGTTCCGTGGTCGCCGGACACAGAAGCAAGCGTCCTCCGCTCGTTTTCGGTCGGCCTGATGCCCCTTCCCGACCTGCCGTGGACCCGTGGCAAATGCAGCTTCAAACTGCTGCAGTACATGGCGTCGGGCGTCCCGTTCATCGCCTCTCCAGTGGGGATGAACGCCGACCTCCTGGTTGCCGGTCACGCCGGGGTGGCGGCCGGCCCCGGTCCCGGCGAGTGGCTCGAAGCGTTGCGGCACCTGTACCGCCACCCGGACGAGCGCCGGGCCATGGGTGCGGAAGGCCGGAGTCTGGTTGAGCAGCGCTACGACACCGAGGTCGTCGCCAGCCAACTGGCCGAGATCCTCCACCGATGGTCGTGACCACCCCGGCCCCCTTTTCCCACCGTCCAACCGGTCGCGGCCGCGGTTTGGGCCTGCTGCCGGTGATCGTGGCCCGCGATGCCCTCACGCTGGCCCGCCGGACCGTTCCGCCATGTCCCGGTGTGACGCCGACGGCGGCACTCGGTGACGCCATCGGCTGGCTGTGCGCGACCCATGATGCGGCCGGAGGTAGAGGATGCGCTCGGGGCTTCTCCCTCCTCGACGGCTGGCTGGCCCCCTACCCGGAGACCACCGGGTACATCATCGGGACCCTTCTGGAGTACGCCCGCCGAACGGGCGACGCCGAGCTACGGGCCCGGGCGGCGCGGATGGGTGACTGGGAGCTCGAGGTCCAAACGGCTGACGGCGGCACACCAATGCCCATCGGCCGCACCGGACGGCAGTACGGCCCGCCGGTGGCGTTCGACACGGGAATGGTGCTTCACGGCTTCCTCGACCTCGACGCCGCCGGCGCCGGTCCGGCCTACCGAGAGGGCGCCGTGCGGGCCGGGAACTACCTGGTGGCGCGGCAATCGGGCGACGGCACCTGGAGGGGCGCATCCAGCTATCGGGGCGTCGCCACCACCTACCACGCCCGGGTGGCGTGGGCCCTGCTCCGCCTCGGCCAGCTGACCGGCGACGAGCGCTTCACCGATGCCGGGGTGCGCAATCTCGACTGGGTCGTGTCCATGCAACGCCCGAACGGGTGGTTCGACGCCTGCGCCTTCCGCCCGGGGAAGCTGCCCAACACCCACGGCATCGCCTACACCGTGCGGGGCCTCACCGAGGGCTTCGCCTGCCGCGGCGATCCCGCCTACCTCGACGCCGCCCGGCGGACATCTGAGGTGCTGATGGCCCGGATCGAGACCCACGGCACGCTGCCCGCGGTGTTCGACGAAACGTGGAACCCGACCGTCCGCTACAGCTGCCTTACCGCGGTGGCACAGCTCGCGGCGGCGTGGTTTCGTCTCTTTCAGTTGACCGGTGAGCCGCGTTGGCGCGACACCGGCGCGAAGGCAGTGGAGCTCGTGGTCCGCCACCAGCAGCGGCTGCGGTTGCCTCCGGTGGTCGGGGCACTTCCGGGGTCCTTCCCGATCTGGGGCCGTTACGCCCCGTTGCAGTTTCCGAACTGGGCGACGAAGTTCCTCGCCGACGCCCTGATGCTGCGCGCCGACTGCCTGGACGAGGCGACATGAAAAGCGATCGGTAGTGCGATGCTGATCTGGATCGATCTGTCGACCGCACCCGACCCGCTCTTCTTCCGTCCCATCGTCCGCCGGCTGGAACAGCAAGGCCACCAAACGTGGATCACCGCCCGCTCCTACGGTGAGACCCTCACCATCGCAGCTCAGTGCGGGTTGCCGTTCGAGGAGGTGGGGGAGCACGGCGGCCGCTCCCTCCCCGGAAAGGCGTCGGCGATCGCCGCTCGGGCGTGGCGTCTGGCCGCCCGCGCTCGGCACCGACGGCCCGATCTGGCCCTCAGTTTCAACTCCTACGCCCAGGCGCTGGCCGCCGCTTCCCTGAGGATCCCGCTGGTGACGGTGATGGACTACGAATACCAGCCGGCCAACCACCTCGCCTTCCGGCTGGCCCGCCGCATCGTGGTACCGGAGGCCTTCGACCGGCAGGTGCTGCGTCGCCAGGGTGCTCGCCCGGAGCGGGTCGTGGTCCATCCCGGGCTGAAGGAGCACCTCACCCTCGCGGCGTTCGAGCCCCGTCCGGGCTTCACCGACGATCTGGCAGCGCTGGGAATCGCCCCGTCCGACGTGCTGGTGACGGTGCGGCCGCCGCCGACCCGCAGCACCTACCACCGCTTTGACGACGATTTCTTCCTGGCCGTGGTGAGACATGTCGCCGGCCAACCCGGGACCAAGGTGGTCGTGCTGGCCCGCTACGAGTCGCAGGCCGAGGCCGTTCGGGCCCTCGGTCTCGACAATGTGATCGTGCCGCGGCAGGTGCTCGACGGCTTGAATCTGGTCCATGCCTCGGATCTGGTGGTGAGCGCCGGCGGGTCGATGAACCGCGAGGCGGTCGTCCTCGGCACCCCCGCCTGGACCATCTTCCGGGGCGCCATGGCCGGCGTGGACCGGGACCTGATCGCATCGGGACGGCTGGTGCACGTCCAGACCGACCGGGACCTGGCCGGGCTACGGGTGACGAAGAAGGAGTCGACCGGGTCGACCGGAGGGAAGGTCGACGGCGCCACGCTCGACGCCGTCATGGCGGCGGTGCTCTCCACTCCCCCCAGAGCCTGGGGCCGACGCCTCACGTTGGGCGGGCCATCGCCTCGGTAACTGGCGCGCTGAGGCGAGGCCGCTAAGGTGACGCGCGTGTGCCGCCCCCCTCGGGCTGACGCAGGGGAGAGCTACCCGATGCTCGTGCTGTCGAAACCAATTCGTGCTGCCGTTTGTGTCGTGGTGACGGCCGTGGCCTGTCTCGGCGCCTCACTCGCCGGCAGTATTCCCCGTTCCGGGGCGTCGACCTCGTATTTCTCGACGCTGGCGCCGGGCTCGACCCTGCCCTCCGACGCCGCCTGCGCCGGTGGGGTGCGTCCCGCCGCCGAACAACGGGCCGACAATGCGGGGGCCAACGGGACCGTGCCACCACCAGGCAGCTTCCACCTGGCCGCGCTCAACTCCCAGAACGGCTATGACAACCGGTCGCAGGCAATGGAAGCACGGGTGACCGGTAACTACACGGGGACGACCGATGAGATCATTCAGTGGGCGGCATGCAAGTGGGGCTTCGACGAGGATGTCGTCCGCGCCATCGCCGTTGCCGAGTCAAACTGGCACCAGAGCCAGACCGGCGACTTCACTGCGGTGGCCTCAGCCTGCCCCCCGGGCTACACGCCGGAGTGCCCCCGTAGCTTCGGAATCCACCAGGTGACGTGGAGTTCAGATCCGGTCGGCACCTTTCCGTGGTCGCGTGACTCCACCGCCTTCAACCTCGATGCCTCCCTGATGGTCCACCGGCTGTGCTACGAGGGCTACATGCACTGGCTGCGTGACATCGGCTACCTCACCTATGGAGCGGGTGACTTCTGGGGCTGCGTGGGCCAGTGGTACTCGGGCAACTGGCACGACACCGCGGCCAACGGCTATGTCACGACGGTGAAGGGGTACGTCTCCGGCAAACCCTGGACTCAGCCCGGTTTCTCGAACGTGGTGACCACCCCGCCTCCGGCGTGCCCCTGCGTCCGCTACGACTTCGAAGGCGGCTCGACGCAGGGCTGGTACCGGGCGTGGGGCCCGCTGTCGGTGGCGTCGGTGTCGTCTCCCGTACACTCCGGCGCCGGTGCGCTGGGCCTCAATCTGACACCGATGGGGCCCGACTGGCCTGCCGTGCAGGTGTCGAACCCTCCCGGGCTGGCCAGCGGCATGGTGGTCACCTACTGGGTCTACGCTCCCGCGACGGCCGTTCTCACCAGCGTCCAGCCCTACGTCGCCGACAGCAACTGGAACGACCTTCTGGCCAATCCGATTGTTCTGCTCCCGGGCTGGAATCGGCTCACCTGGACCGTACCTCCGGTCAATGGCATCGCCGGTATCGGCCTCGAGATCAACGACGACGTCGGCTGGAACGGGCAGTTAACGTTGGACTCCGTCAGTTGGTGAACCTGTCTGGTCTGCGGTGATCAGACAGCCATATCACGGGGTTGCCACTACCACTATGCAGCTATCGCCCGAAGGTATTGCGTCGAAGCAGTTCCAGATCGCCCTTAGGGGTTACGACAAGGACGAGGTCGACTCGTTTCTGAGGGACCTGGCGGACGCGGTACGCGAGCGGCAGGGAGCATCCGAGGAGGTCGTCACCTTCGCCCACCTCGGTACGCACATCGCCGGTATCGCCGAGGCAGCGGCGGAAGCGGCGGCGAGGGTCCGTGGTGACGCCGAGGCGTGGGCGTCGACCATCATCGCCAACGCCCAGCAAGAGGCGGCATCCCGACGGGAAGAGTTTGAGCGCACCCTGCGGGAAGAACGCCAGGCGTGGGATCAGGAACGGCAGATGCGGGCCGCCGAACTGGAGAAAAAGGCGCTGGCCGTGCGAGCGGCGATACGGGCCCAAGAGGAGGCCCAGCAAGCAGCTCAGAACGCCCAGGTGGCGGCGCAGCAGGCTGCCGAGGAGGCCCAAGAGGCGGCGGAACGATCGGCGGCCGAGATGCGCGCCTCGGCCGCCGCCATCCTTGAGGAAGCGAAGCGGATCAAGGCCCGAGCGGAGAAGGACGCCGAGGCGTTGATGGCGACGACGCTTCGCCAGGTTGACGAGATCCGCACGTCGATGCGCCAACAGCTCATGCAATCGCTGGACGGATTACGCATGCCGGGTGGCGCCGACCAGCCGTCTCTTTCGCCGCTCGCCGGCGACGGACCGACTCCTACGGGCCGGTGAAGGACAGCCAGCTGTCACATCCATAGGGTAGGGCGGTGGACCTTCCCGTAATGCCGCCCGTCGCACCCATGCTGGCCAAGCTGACACGCGACCTGCCCGTCGGGCCGTACCTGTACGAGCCGAAATGGGACGGTTTTCGCTGCATTGTCTTCCGCGACGGCGACGAGGTCGAGTTGGGCAGCCGCAACGAACGGCCGCTCACCCGCTATTTTCCCGACGTCGTCGCCGCCGTGCGCCAGGGCCTGCCCGAACGGTGCGTCGTCGACGGCGAGGTGGTGATCGCCGGGCCCTCCGGTTTGGACTTCGACGCCCTGCAGCAGCGGATCCACCCCGCCGACAGTCGGGTTCGGATGCTGGCCGAGAAGACGCCGGCGTCGTTCGTGGCCTTCGACCTGCTGGCGCTCGGCGCCGACGACCTCCGGGAGGAAGGGTTCGCGGGCCGCCGGTCGCAACTCGTCGCCTCCCTCGGGGCGGTTCCCGGTTCTCCCGCGGTGCATGTCACGCCGGCCACACCGGATCCGGCGGTGGCCGCCGACTGGTTCCGCCGCTTCGAGGGGGCGGGGCTCGACGGGGTGGTGGCCAAAGGAGTGGACCTCACCTACCGGGAGGACGAGCGGGTCATGCTGAAGGTCAAGCACGAGCGCACCGCCGAATTCGTGGTCGCCGGCTTTCGCTGGTACAAGGGCGGTGAGGGCATCGGGTCCCTCATGCTCGGTCTGTACGACGATGAGGGCGACTTGCACCACGTCGGGGTCATCGGCGCCTTCCCGGCGGCGCAGCGCAAGGCGCTGGTCGCCGAACTGGCGCCCTACCGGGACGGCGCCACCGAGAACCACCCATGGGGGGACTGGGCGAAATGGGCGGCGGCGGGATCGGGCGACGGCCCCGGTGGCCGCCAGCGCCTCCCCGGCGGGATGAGCCGGTGGAACGCCGACAAGGACCTGACCTTCGAGCCCTTGCGCCCGGACCTGGTGGTCGAGGCGGCGTATGAGCACCTGCAGGGATCCCGTCTACGGCATACCGCCCGGTTCCGGCGCTGGCGGCCCGACCGTGACCCCCGCAGCTGCACCTACTCACAGATGGAAACCGCGGTTCCCATGGAACTGGCCTCCATCTTCGCCCTCTAGCGCGAGCGACTGCCGGCTAACGGGTGAAGACGGCGATGAAGTCCCGGGCCTCGGGAGAGAGGTAGTGGTTGGCGGGGTAGTTCATGTTGGGAAGCAGTTTGGTGCCGACCGGGGCGCTCCCGGCGCCACTGGTGAAGGTGTCGAAACTAACCCACGCCGGATTTACGTCGAGCTCCATGGCCCGCACCGCGCCCGCCGCGATCAGGGCCCCGGCCAGTCCCGCCGGGTCCATTCCCGGGCCGCCGACGTACAGCAACTGGCCGCTGGTGTCCACCCCCAGCCCGGAGCGCCAGTTGACGATCATGCCGTTGAGCATGAACCCCCAGGTCGCCTGCACGTTGCCTGACGCCACGTTGGCCGCCGGCCGGCCGGCGTCCACGAGAAGGTCCAGGTTCTGGCGGACCGCCGCCACATTGCTGGCGAGGGTGGCGTCGCGGTCCCACTGGCCGACGGTGGCCGACCCGTCGGAATAGACGACGAGGGACGCGGCGCCGCTCCGGAGGGCGACGCCGGCCCGGCCGTCGGCGTAGAAGCCCCCCCTGGCCTGGTTGAACTTGAACCCCGAGTTGAAGGTGGCGACCAGCGACGGGTAGAGACTGGGCGCCACGTCGCCCTGGGCCGACCACGTCCCGCCCGGGTCGGCGGTGCCGGCGTAGAGGACGACTCGCAGCCGGCTGGTGTCCAGCCGGGCGGCGCCCACGTCCGGTCCGCCGCCGCTCGGGGTGAGGGTGGTGGTGTACACCGCCGGGCTGCCGAAGGCGGGTGTGCCGGCGGCCCGCCACGCCCCCATCGACCACGAGACCGGGATCGACGGGGCGACGGTTCCGGGAGGCGGTACCGCCGCCGACGAAGGCCGGCCGGTGGTCGTGGACCGGCTCCTGGCGGTCGGCGGCCGGGTGGTGGACGGTCCTGACGATGGTGCGGTCGTCGTCGCCGGCGCGGCTGCGGTGCTGGTCGTCGTGCCCACCGCGATCGTGCTCTTGTGGCCGCCGCCCGAGGAGCAGGCGGCGCCGGTGACGATCACGACGGCCACAGCCCAGCGGTGCGCTCGCAGGTAACGCACCATAGGGCGCAGCCGCTAGGAGAAGTGCTTCAGGAGGTCGCCGAGTTCGTCGGCAATCCCGGTCGGCACGGTGTAGCCGTCCTCGCGGCGGATCTCGGCAAAATGGTCCCGCACATCCTCCAAGGTCAGCTTGGGGTTGTAGTAGCCGGGGGTCAGGCCGATGAAGAACCGGGCGATGCGGCCGCCCGCCGCCGAATACACCTCGCCGGTCACGGGGCAGTCCTCGTGGACAAGCCAGGCGGCGATGGGCGAGACGAGCGCCGGGTCCAGCTTCTCGGCCAGCGGCCCGAGCAGGTCCTCGGTCATGCGGGTGCCGGCGACGGGGGCGATGGCGTTGACCTTGATGTTGTACTTGCCGCCTTCCTGGGCCAGGACGCGGGTCAAACCGACCAGGCCCATCTTGGCGGCGCCGTAGTTGGCCTGGCCGAAGTTCCCCAGGATGCCGGCGTTGGACGCAGTGTTCAGGACGCGGCCGTAGCTCTGCTCGCGCATCTTGATCCAGGCGGGGCGGGTCACGTTGAAGGCACCCCGCAGGTGCACGTCGATCACCGGGTTGACCATGTCCGGCGTCATGTTGTGGAACGCCTTGTCGCGCAGGATGCCGGCGTTGTTGATGACGATGTCGACCCGGCCGAAGGCGTCGAGCGCCGTCTGCACGATGGCTTCGCCGCCTTCGGGCGTGGCCACGCTGTTGGTGTCGGCCACGGCCACCCCGCCGAGGTCGTTGATCTCCTTGGCGGTGGCGTGGGCCGGGCCTTCGTTGCCGCCCTCGCCGCTGACCGACGCCCCGAGGTCGTTGACCACGACCTGGGCGCCGCGCTCGGCGAGCAGCAGGGCATGCTGCCGCCCGAGGCCGCCGCCGGCGCCCGTGATGATTGCGACTTTGTCCTGGAATCCGAGATCAGCCATAGATCGCTAACTTACCGCGCAGTAACCATGTTGGTTAGGGGGTCTGGTCGGGCCACGTGGGTGGGGCCGTGGTGGGGCCCTGTCGTTCGGGTGTTAGTTCGTCATCGGCATAACCATGGTGGGCGACGGCAGCGCCGGCATGTCGCCGAGAGGTCGGATCGACGTCCCGAGGGCGAGGAATTCGATGGCGTGCTCGCCCCAGACGTGGCTGTTTTCGACGACCCGTACCCCGACGATGCCCGCCGCCCCGTCGCGCTCGGCTTCGGCCTGCATCCGGGCCATGGCGATCTCCCGGGCGTCGTAGGTCGCCTGGGTGAAGTTGGGCATCTCCGTGTTCTGGCCGATCGTCTTCCACGCCTGGCGCATCGACTGGTGGGCGACGTGATACACGCAGGTGCCGAGCACGAAGGACACCGGGGCGTGGCCCGTCTTCACCAGCGTCCACATGTCCTGGCCGGAAAGGTCGGAGGTGAACGGCTTCCCCGCCGGCGTGCGCCACGACCCGCCGCGGCTGGAGCGCACCGCCGTCCCCACGGCCATGAACTCGATGAGATCCTCCCCCCAGCTGTACTGCTTGTAGTCGAGCCGCACCCCGACGATGCCGTCGGCGCCCAGCGAATCGGCTTCCGCCTCCATACGGGCGATGGCGTACTCCCGGGCGGTGTACATGGCCTGGGTGAGGACCTGCAGCTCCTGGCTCTGGTTCCAGACCTGGAACTGGTACCCCACGTGGTAGATCGAGCTGCCCATCACCAGGCCGAGGGGAGCGAAGCCCGCCTCGTGCAACAGGGCGAACTCGTTGACGGACAGGTCACTGGTGTACAGCGCCGGCTGGGCGCCCCCTTCCCCGGGGCCGGACTGGCGCAGCCGGGCCAGGGCGGCCTGGGACAGGATGGTTTGCGACTGGGGCTGGCTCATGGCGTCCTTCCTTGGTTGGCGGAATCGAGGGTCACGATGGCCTCGTAGATGTGGGGGTGGGTGCCGGCGTACTCGGCCAGGCGGGCGGCCACGCACGCCACCCACTCGTCGAACGCCAGGGGCTGGCGTTTCAACACGACGCCCCGCACGGTGTGCACGGCGAGGGCGGAAACGTCGCCGTGGTCGATCCACGCCTCGTACATCCAGTCGTCGAGGGCCAGTTGCAGCCGTCCGACCGGCGCGCCCACGGCAGTGACCCGATCGCCGGCGACGGAGCGGAGGACGGCGGCCAACCGGTCCAGCGGGTGACCATTCCCCACCGTCGGGCCCGTTTGGGCCAGGAGGAGGCGGCAGAAGGCGTCGGCGTCAACCGTCGGCCGGCCGGCGGTCACGCCAACCGGCGCCCCCGGCGGCGGCGCCACCACCCGGCAGAACCGGCACGCCCCGGTGACATCCGGCTGCCACGGTGCCCCGCAGTGCTGGCAGAGCAGGGTCGTGCTCATGGCCACGACTGTACGCAGGCCAGCCGGCGGCCGGCGGGGACTGGTGGGGCGGGCCGGCTGCCGCTTCTGATGAGTAGTGGGTCTCCAGGACCCGCTACTCATCAGAAGCTCGGTCATGCCGGCGACGACGTGCGATCTATGGGTTCCGGTAGGCGCCGGGACCGTGGAACATCCCGGCGTGCCAGCGATGCGGGGTCGCCACCATGGAGCGGGGGTAGTCCTCGAACATCCAGCGCACGAAGTTGCGTCGGGTCCACTCGTTGGCGCCGGCCAGGTACACCGCGGCCCGGGCGCCCTTACGGTGGCTGAGGACACGGGAGAGGGCGGCGGCCAGCTTGTCGTCGGCGCCCATGCCGGCCAGCACGTGGCGGCGGTAGCGGGCGGCGACCAGCGCCGGCCGGTGCGGGCCGCCGGCGACGATGGCCCGGGCGGCCAGCTCGCCCGATTCCAGGGCCTGGCCGATGCCTTCGCCGGTGAGGGTGTCGGTCGCCCGGGCGGCGTCGCCGACGAAGAGGACCCGGCCGGCCACCAGTTGGGTCGAACCGATCCGGGCGGGGATGGGCCACGCCTTCGCCGGCCCCTCGGGGGCCGCC
>DATARN010000152.1:0-2419 GCA_036264135.1 Acidimicrobiales bacterium | reverse complement strand
TAACCCCCGGTTCTCGGCGGCCAGCGGATCGATCACCATCAGCTTCTTCAGCCTGTCTGGCTTCTCGTTCCTCCTCACCCAGTACTTCCAGTTCGTCCACGGCTACTCGCCCTTCGGCACCGGGGTGCGGCTGCTGCCGGTGGCGACGTCCATCGCCGTCGCCGCCGTCGTCGGCACCAAGCTGGCGGTGCGGATCGGCAACAAGGCCGTCGTCGCCGGCGGCCTGGCCCTCTGGGGCATCGCCCTGGTGTGGATCTCCGCCCTCTCGGCGTCCACCTCCTACCTGGAGATCGTGGGCCAGATGATTCTGGCCGGCGGCGGGCTGGGCCTCATCACCGCACCGGCGACCGAAGCCGTCCTCGGTGCCGTCCCGACCGACAAGGCCGGTGTCGGGTCAGCCGTCAACGACGCCACCCGGCTGTTCGGCGCCGCCCTCGGCGTGGCGGTCATCGGCAGCGTGGCGGCATCCCTCTACGCCAACCAGCTCGGTTCCACCATCCCCCCGCACCTCCCGCTCACCGCGGCCGCGGCGGCCAGGGGCTCGATCGGCGGGGCGCTCATCGCCGCCCGCAACCTCCAGCACCTCGGCCTGGCCTCCACGGCGCACGATCTGGCCGGCGCCGCCATCGCCGCCTTCCTCCACAGCCTGGCCGGCAGCCTCCGTCTGGCGTCGGTTATCGCGCTGGCGGGCGCAGCAATGGCGGCCCTTTGGCTGCCGTCCCGACCCGCGGCCCCGGCGGAGCCGACCGACGAGGAACTCGGTCTCGAGGCCGTCATTGCTGCCGAGGCTCTCGCCTAACGACGCCACTTTCCCCTGCCGGTTTATTAGGGCGGGGAAAAATGGCCGTGTCGGCGGCCGGCCCGCTCGTGAGGCGGTGTTCAGGTTTGCTGGACTTGGAGCGGCGTATGTCTGGCCAGAACCTCGAAGTCGATGTCGGCATGAAGTATCGGAATCGATTCCCGAATGGCCGAGGCCGCGATCAGGCAGTCAATCAGTTTTCGAACGGTTTCCCCGCGACGCCGGCAGCTTCGGTAGAGGGCGGCGGCATATTCATATTCGGTCGGTTCGGTTGGAATGATGGTCGCCCGGGCGAGCAGGGCCCGCAGGTCGTGCAGGTGCTGCTCATCCCGGGCGCCGGCGAGCACTTCCATCCGGATCGGATCACATATCGCCAGGTCGCCGGCTAACAGCGAGTCGACCCGCTCACATACCGGCGAACCGGTACCCCGGAGAAATTCCACCCACGCCGACGTGTCAATGAGGATCAACCGACCCGCGCGCCCCGCATCTCATCCAGGTCCCCCTCCCACCCCGACCCCCGCATCTGGCGGGCCTCGGCCAGTCCCAGCGGCTCCGCGGCCAGGTTACGCAAGGCGAAATTCACCGCTTCCCGCTTGGTGGCGAGGTGGTACCGCTGCATCACGGCGCGACAGGCCTCGTCGTCGATATCGATATTGGTGCGCGCCATACACCAACGATACACCAACCACCACCCGGCGGTGGCGGCCGGGCCCCCGGGGCACCGCCTTGGCCGTAGCATCGCCGCCATGACACAAAACGGACGGGACGCAGAGGCACGCCAGTCGATCGCCGCGCTACGGCGGTCGCACGACGAGTTGGCGGCCTTGGTCGGGGGATTGGACGCCGGCGACCTGGACAAACAGTCCGGCTCGTCAGAGTGGACGGTCGCCGACGTGCTCAGCCACCTGGGCAGCGGGGCCGAGATCGGCTACAACACGTTGGCGACTGGCAAGAACGACCAGGCCGGGGCGCCAGCCATCTGGGACCGCTGGAACGCCATGTCGCCCAGTGAGAAGGCGACGAATTTCGTGAGTTGGGAACGGCGGCTGGTTGAGGCGCTGGAAGCCCTGAGTGACGAGGACCTGGCCACCCGGAAGTTCGACCTGGGCTTCGTACCCCAGCCCGTCGACGTCGTGTTCTTCGCCGGCTTGCGCCTCAGCGAGGTGGGACAGCACCGCTGGGATGTGGAGGTCGCTTTCGACCCGGCGGCGACGGTCGCGGCCTACGTCGTGCCCTTCGTCCTCGCCCAGTTGCCGCTCTTCGCCGGCTGGTTCGCCAAGCCGACCGGAGCCACGGGCCGGGTGGCCGTGACAACCGTTGACCCGGCGGGCACCTACACCCTGGATGTACGAAAGGACGGCGCGTCGCTCACCGATGGGACCACCGCCGACGCCGACACCCACCTGTCCCTCCCCGGGGAGGCCTTCATGCGCCTTACCGGGGGGCGCCTCGCGGCCGACCACACGCCGGCGTCGTTGCGTATCGACGGCGAACTCTCCCTCGACGACCTGCGGCGCCTGTTCCCCGGCTACTAGCCGCCCGGCGCCGATCGGGGGTCGCTCTCGTGGCACCATCGTCGAGTGACTCGAGTGGGGCGTCGATGCGGGTCCGACCTGG
>DATARN010000140.1:0-23661 GCA_036264135.1 Acidimicrobiales bacterium | reverse complement strand
TGCTCGACCTCCAGCATGCGGGCCTCCACCGTCTGGCCCTGGAGCTCGGACTGGCCGATGGCCCGGGCGTAGCGCGCTTCGATCTTGTCCCGCACCTGGTCGAAGGTGGGAACGTCCTGGCCGACCGTCTCCGAGAGCGTGGCCATGGCCTTGTTCATCTGCTCCTGCATCTTGGCCTGGTCGAGCTGCGACATCAGTTTCTGCCGTTCCGCCAGCTTCTTTTGCAGGGCGGCGGAGTTCTGCTGCACCGCCGCCTTGGCCTGGTTGGCGGCCTGGGTGGTCTGCAGGTGCATGTTCTTCAGGTCCTCGACCTGCTTTTCCACCGCGATGAGGCGGTTGGCGAAGCCCTCGGCGGCCTGGTTGTACTCGTTGGCCTTGGCCGTGTCCCCCCGGCGGGTGGCGTCGTCCACCATCAACAGGGCCTGGCGGGTGGAGCCGTTCAGGCGCTCCAACTCCTCCATGGACCGGTTGAGGCGCATCTCGGTCTGCTTCTGATTGGCGATGACGTTGGCGGCCTGCTCGGTCAGCCGGCGGTGCTGGTCCTGGGCCTCACCGATGGCCTGCTCCAACTGGACCTTGGGGTCGGCCCGCTCCTCGAACTTGGAGTTGGCCGAGGCGCCCAGGTATCCCCACAATCGCTTGAAGAACTTGAACATGTCGCGATGGTAGGCCGTGTCCCCGCTCTTGATCGCTCGGACGGTCTGGGGGCGGCGACTTCGGACCGAATATGCCTTGCAAGTCATATAACCAGTGGGGTATATTGCCGGGGTGACCTCCGCCTTCGCCGTACTTGCCGAACCGGCTCGCCGCAGCATTCTCGACCTGCTGCGGGAGCGGCCGCTCTCGGTGAGCGAGTTGGTCGACCGCCTGGGATTGACCCAACCCGGGACGTCGAAGCACCTGCGGGTCCTGCGCCAGGCCGGCATGGTCAGCGTCCGCCGGGATGCCCAGCGGCGCATGTACGCCCTCCGGCCCGGTCCCCTGGCCGAGGTCGACGCCTGGCTGGCGCCGTACCGGCAGTTCTGGGACGACCGGTTCGACGCCCTGTCCCGCCATCTCGACGCCATGCCCGAGCCACCACGAGAGGAAACCGACCGATGACCGAATCCCTGTCCGTGTCCCACGGCCGCCATGTCCTGACCATGGAACGTCATTTCGACCACCCGGTGGAGAAGGTGTGGCGGGCGATCACCGAGCCGGCGGAACTGGGTTACTGGTTCCCGGGCCAGGTCGAGGCCGACCTGAAGGAGGGAGGAGCCATGCGTTTCTTCGGCGATCGCAACGCCCCCTCCATGGAAGGCACCATCGTGGCCTACGACCCGCCGCGGGTGTTCGCCTACACCTGGGGTGATTCCACCTTGCGTTTCGAACTCGAGTCGGACGACGCCGCCCGCGGTCCGGGCTGCCGGATGCGCTTCACCCAAACCTTCGACGAGGGGGTCTACGCGGCCAGCGCCGCGGCCGGCTGGACCCTGTGCTTCGCCAACCTCTCCCGGGGCCTCGACGGTGAACCGGTGGACCGTGATATCGCCCCGTGGGCCGCCCTCCACGACGCCTTCGTCGACCGCTTCGGCCTCGACGCCGGCGCCATCGAGCAACAACCGGACGGCACCTGGACGGTCGTATTTGCCCGCCAGATGACCAAGCCGGCCGCCGAGGTGTGGGCGGTGCTCACCGGGGGAGAAGCCCCGGTCGTCGGCGGCCCGGTCCCGGCCGGTTTCACCGCCGGCGCCGGCGCGGCGAGCGGGTGCGGCACGGGCGGCGCGGGCACCGCCGGCGCGGGCGGGATCGTCCTCGTCGCCGAGCCGCCCCACGTCCTCCAGTTCCGCGCCGGCGACAGTGCCGGCGACAGCGCCGGCGACAGTGCGGGGAACGGCGCCGGTCAGGTGCGCTGGGAGCTCGGGCCGGGCAACGGCGGCGCCACCCTGCGGCTGACTCACGTCGTGGCCGGCGGGGACCCCTCGCAACTGCTGGCGGCGTGGCACGACCGGCTCGACGAGCTGGCCAAGTCGCTCCGCTGAAGGGGGGCTACGTTCCGTTCACGCCTGGTTTGGGTACCGTTCATTGACCATGGCGTTGTCAGAACACTGGAGCGAGGCGGCGGAAAGCGACTACACCGCGGCCGCGACCTACCTGCGGCTCCTCATGATCCCGGGCCGGGCCAACCAGGCGGCCAATGCCCTGCGTGGTGCGCCCACGGTGGAGTACCGGGCCAACGACCTGCTGCGGGCGAGTGGCCTTCCCCTCCTCGCCGAGGACGATCCCGAGGTGGCCAAGGATCTCAAGAAGGTCCGCAAGGGCAAGCCACTGGCCCCCGTCCTGCTTCTCCGGGGCGAGCTCGGCCAACGTCCGCTCGCCATCGCCGACGGCTATCACCGCATCTGCGCCAGCTACCACCTGGACGAGGACGCCGACATCCCCTGCCTGATCGCCGACCCGCCCGACTGAGGGGTTCTTCCGGCACAACACTGGTCAGCCGGGCCGGTTGTGCTGGGACAAAAAATCGGCGGGGCGCCCGGCCCCGGTCAGAGGGGGCGGGGTGAGGGCGTTCCCGCCGTCTCTTCCAGGGCGTGACGGAGGGTCTCCAGTTCGCCGACGACCGAATCGACCTGGCCGGCGAGTTGGCCGGCGGCTTGCGGGTCGGTGGCGTCGAGGGAGAGCTCGACCGCCGAGGCCACGGCGGCGTTCAACTCGGCGGTCACCACCCGGAGCCGGTCGATCGCCCGTTGGGCCGCCGCCTCGACCCGGCGCCCGGCCTGCAGCTGGGCCGCCATGGCCGCCTCGCTGTCCTGGCGTGCCGCCGCCGACGTGGCCGGCGCCCGCCCCTCCTGCAGCCGCCGCATGCTCTCGCTGACCGCCTCGGGGTTCAAGGCGGCCAAGGCGGCGTCGAGGGCGGCACCCAAGTGGGCGACGCGCCAACACTCGCGGACGCCGTCGCCGACGCGAACCGAGACTGCCGCCATCCGATCCCGCAACGGCCCCGGCCGGGAGCGGGCCACCGCCTGATCGAACTTGGCCTGGGCGGTGAGGGATTCCCGGACGAAGCTGCGCCACGGTTCGGCGACGGCGTACGGGTCGATCGTCTCGGGGCGGGCCGCTCGCCGGCGGCGGGCGGCGGCCATGGCCGCGCCCAGCCCGACCCGCACGCCCCACAAGCCGGCGCCGACGGCGACGGCGACCGCGGCGGGAAGCCCGATGACCAGTCCCGCGACAGCGCCGGTGCCCGCCAGGACCAGCGCCGAGGGTGAAACCGCCGCCTTGGCAGCCGCAGGGACCGGCGCCGGCAGCGGGCGATCCTCGGAAGAGCGCGCCATCATCGTCATCCAGGGTAGGGGTCCGAGGGCCCGTACCCGATGCGGCTGCTGCTAGCCCGCCAACTCCCGGCCCCGGGCCGACATTCCCTGCACTGCGCTCTCGATGTCGCCCCGGAGGAAGCGGCGGTGTCCGCCGAGGGTCACGATGCAGGGGAGCAGCCCCTGGTTGGCCCAGCGGTTGATGGTCTTGGGCGATACATGCAGGTAGCGAGCGGCTTCGCCCGGAGTCATATAGCTCTGGCTGGTCGAATCGGCTTGGGATACTTCACTCACTTGGGGTCCCCTTCCACGTGTTGGAACGAGCGACGAGCCGCCCACGTCTTGAGAGGTTTGATCGGCGCTGCACCCCGAGGTGCTGCCCGTCGAGCATACCGGGCAGGACGGACACTCAGCTACCTCTTGCGACCGCAACGAGTCGCCAAGATGAACCTTGGGTGAACCCGACGTAAGGAGTCCCCAATATCGCGTCCGTTAGTCCGATATGGAAGCTACGAGCCCGGCGCGGCCGAGTTCGCTGAGAGGCGACCCGTTTCCGTTGGATCAGACCCGCCACTGTCGCGCTAAAGGTGGGGGCGAGCAGATCCCAAAACGTAAAGGAGACCCGCCCGTGCACTTGCTGGCAATCGGCGGAAGCGACGGTGGGATCTCCGCGGCGCTGCGAGCCCGGGAACTCGACCCGTCCGTCGACGTGACCGTGATGCTGGCCGACGCCTACCCGAACTTCAGCATCTGCGGCATCCCCTACTACCTCTCCGGTGATGTGGCCGACTGGCACAGCCTGGCCCACCGCAGCCGGGCCCATCTCGAGGACCTCGGCATCAGCCTGCTGACCGACACCGTCGCCGAACGGATCGATGCCGCCGGCCATCGCGTAACCGCCGTCGGGCCAGGAGGTCCGAGACAGCTGTCCTACGACAAGCTGGTCATCGCAACCGGGGCGGTTCCGGCCCGGCCGCCGATCGTCGGTCTGGACCAGTTTGCGGCCGACGACGGCGTTCACCAGCTGCACACCATGGGGGACACCCACGCCGTCATGGCCACCCTGACTCGCCGTTCCGTTCCCGCCGCGGTGATCATCGGGGCCGGCTATATCGGCCTCGAGATGGCCGAAGCGCTCACCGCCCGTGGGATCGCGGTCACCCAGCTGGAGCAGCTGCCCGAGGTCCTGCCCACCCTCGACGCCGAACTCGGACAGGTGGTGGCCGACGAGCTCAGAGACCACGATGTCGAGGTCCACACCTCCACCCGTGTCGCCGCTATCGAAGCCGAGGGCGACCAGCTCGTGGTGCGTTGCCAACCGGCCGACGGGAGTCCGGCCTTCCCGCGAAGGGCGGGGATGGTGATGGTCGTCACGGGTGTCAGCCCCGACAGCGCCCTCGCCGCGGCGGCCGGTGTCGAGACCACACCCCGAGGCGCCATCAAGGTCGACCGTTACATGCGAACGAATCTCCCCGACGTCTTCGCCGCCGGGGACTGCGTCGTCACCCATCACATTTTGCTCGGTGAGTCGTACCTGCCCCTGGGCACGACCGCCCACAAGCAGGGACGGATCGCCGGCGAGAACGCGTTGGGGGGGCAACGCCGCTTCGCCGGCAGCGCCGGCACCCAGGCGGTGAAGGTATTCGACCTCGTGGCCGCCCGCACCGGCATTCGCGACCACGAGGCGCTGGCCGCCGGGTACCAGCCCCGCACGGTTCCCTCGACGGCATACGACCACAAGGTCTATTACCCAGGGGCGCAAACGGTCCATGTGCATACCACGGGTGATGCGACCACCGGCCGGCTACTCGGAGTGCAAATGGTCGGCGCCATCGCCACTGCGGTCCATAAGCGGATCGATACCGCCGCCGCGGCCCTCTTTGCTGGTCTCGGCGTCGAGCAACTGAACGATCTGGACTTGTCCTACACCCCGCCGTTGGGCAGTCCTTGGGACGTCCTGCAGGCCGCCGCCCAGCAATGGATGGACGCCGGGGACCGGAGAGGTGCCGGGTCAGCCAGCTCGGCGCAGCGAGCCGAGGAAGCTCCAGATGGCGTGGGTGGCATCGATTGAGCCGTTGACGGCCCCGAATCCTGTCGCATACCAGGTATGTCCGCCTCCGTCGATGGTGACGAGGCGGACGCCGGTGCCGAGCGCGCAGCCACTCCAGGTGGTGGTCGTGACGGGCGGCTGGGTTTGGGTCGTCGCCGGGTCCGGGCACGTGTCGAGGCCGGCCCAGTGCTGGACGAGGCCGGTGGTCGCGGGGACGGGTTGGGTGGCGACGCCGGGCGGTGAGACGGCGCCGCCGTTGTAGGGGACGAGCGGGTCGGCCGTGCCGTGTATCTCGATGACGGACACGGGCCGCGCCGGCTGGCAGGCGTCGAGGAGCATGGCCCCGGCGACGGACCCGACGCCGGCGATGCGGTCGGCGTCTTGGCACCCGAGCCGGTAGGCCATCATCGCTCCCGCCGAGACTCCGACGGCGTAGACGCGGGCGGCGTCAATCTTGTGGTCGGCTTCGAGTCGGTCGAGGAGGTGGTTGAGGTACCCGACGTCATCGACGGTGTTGCTGCGGGTGCCCGAGCAGCAGAAACCGGCAGCCCAGTTTTGGTTGATGCCTTCGGCGTAGGCGACCACGAAGTTCCCCGTCTCGGCCTCGTGATCGAAGCCGGTGGCGTTGGTCATCGAGTCGGCGGTGTCGCCCACGCCGCCCATAACCAGCACCAGCGGCGCCGGCCGGCGGGGGTCGAGAGTTGTCGGCACATAGACGCGGTAGTTGCGGGTCTGACCAGCGAAGCTCAACTGGCGGTGAACGACCGACGGCCCGGCCGGCGATTGGGTGAGCGTTGATCCGCCGGTGCTGCACCCCGCGGCCAGCACGACGACGGTTATCGCCGCCAATGGACGAAGGCGCCGGCGCTGTTTCATTTCGGCGTCCGCGGGCAGCTAGGCGCCTGGTCGGAGGGCGTTGGCGTGCTCGATGACGCCGCAATAGCCGGCGTTGTCTTGGCCCAGGGTGCCGGCGTTGCGCTCGAGTCGTCGCAGCTCGTCGCGCAGGCGGCGCATCTCTCGGATGCGTTCGTCGAGGTCGGCGACTTGGCGGTGGAGGACCTCGGCCACGTAGGCGCAGGGTCGCTGGCCGCGGTCGCGGAAGGCGATGATCTCCTTGATCTCGTCGAGGCTCAAACCGAGCCGTTGCGCCGTCTTGATGAAGGTGAGCCGTTCGGCGTCGCCTTCCTGGTAGCAGCGATAGCCCGATGGCGTCCGTTGCGGCTCGGGCAGCAAGCCGATCGACTCGTAGAAGCGGATGCTCTTGGTGGTCACGCCCAGCCGTTGCGCCAGCTCCCCGATCGTCACGGGCAACATTCTAGTTGGCTGGAACTTCGCACTGATCGGAGAATCTCCTTGACCTTCCCCTGGGATGGAAGGTGTAGGTTCATCGCCGTAGTCGACTGATCCAGGAGGAGTCCACACAATGGCCGAAGAAACCACGGGATTCGCCCCCCGCCGGGTCGAGATTTTCAGCGCCGGGTGCCGGACGTGCACCTCGACGATCGAACAGCTCCGCGAGGTGATCGATCCCCGCCACGAAATCGTGGTGCATGACATGCACGCCCACCAGGGCGCGGCCGAGCGGGCCGAGGCGTTCGGGATTCGCACGGTACCGGCGGTGGTCGTCGACGGCTCGCTGCTGGCGTGCTGCAAGAACAAGGGCCCGACGCTGCAAGAACTGCACGCCGCCGGCCTGGCCAAGACGGGCCAGGGGTTCCGCCTCGAGTTGTACTGATCGACAGCTCGACAGCTACTGGCGGAAGCGGTCCCGGCCGTCGGCTGAGCCGACCTCGGTTGGAAACAGCGCCTTGCTGACGTCGTCGGTCCCTCGTTCCGGCAGCTCTCCGATGTCGGCCTCGCTGAGGACGCAAAGGTCGTCGTCGCTGGGAGTGGCGAGGTCCACGATGCGGCTGGCCTGGCGCTCCAGCGCGGCCTCGAACAGGTTGCGGGCCAGCCGGCCGTTGCCGAAGCCCTTGCCGCGGGGCGCGGCGGCGAAGAACTGCCGCACCCGGGCGCGCGCCTCGATGCTGAGGCGGTACGCGCTGGCCTGGCACAACGAGTCGAAGATCTCCACCAGCTCGTCGGTCGTGTAGTCGGGAAACCGGATCGTGCGGGGGAACCGAGACCGCAGCCCCGGGTTGGCGTCGAGGAACTCGTCCATCTCGTCGGGGTAGCCGGCGACGATCACCACGACCTCCTCGCGGCGGTCTTCGATCAACTTTACGAGGGTGTCGACCGCCTCTCCCCCGAAGGTGTCCTCCGGCCCCTGGTTGAGGGCATAGGCCTCGTCGATGAGCAGGACACCGCCGCTGGCGCGGTCGAAGACCTCGGTGGTCTTGGCCGCCGTCTGCCCCATGTACCCGGCGACCAGGTCGCTGCGCCCCGCCTCGACCAGCTGGCCCCGGGTGACCACGCCCACCGTGCGGTAGATCTGGGCGACCAATCGGCCGACGGTCGTCTTGCCCGTCCCCGGATTCCCGGTGAAGACCAAGTGATGGCTGGCTTCGGCGACGGGCAAGCCGTGCTGGCGGCGGAGCTGTTGCACCCGGATCAGGTCGGTGACCAGCCGCACCTGCCCTTTGACCTCCCGCAACCCGATCATGGCGTTGAGCTCGCTGAGCAACTCGGCGATGGGCCGGGGCGGCGCCAACGGCGTGGCCGGGGGTGGGGGAGCGATAACGGGCCCGCTGGGAGCGGCGACGGGATCCTCGACGGCCCGGCCACTGAGCGGCGACCGCCCGGTCCACGGGTTGCGCAGTCCGCCCTCCTCCATGGTGCGCAGGAGGGTGGTGCGGAACTGGTCGAGGGCCTGCAGTTCCCCCTGGGTCGTCAGGGTGTCGAGGGCGCAGGCGTGGTGAGCGATCTCCATGGCGGCGTCGTAGTACCGCCAAGCGTTCATCGATCCGTACTTGCGGTCGGCATCGACCAGAAGGTGGAAAAGGGGAGAGGGGGTGGCGATCCACCCTCGTGCCCCCTCGAGCACGCCGCGCTGGCGGATGTCGGTGGGCGACAGGCCGGTCAATGGCGTGTCGAGGCGGCTGCCGAACGCCCCGACCAGGCCCTCCAGCTCGTCGCTGGTGTGAGTCCCGTCGGCATCCACGAAGGCGGCGGCGACATGCCACGCCTCGAGCGCGGCGTCACCCGCCATGGTTCCCGGGGCGCGCCCCACCGAGGTGGCGAGGATGTCGAGCGATTCGCTCACCTCGGTGATGAACCGGGTCACCGGTTCCGCCAGCCCGCCCGTCGTTATGGCTGGGACCCGCCTGCGGTCGTCTCGCTCATGGCGAGGATGGTACCGAGCGGTGGTGACCGCCGACTCAGATGGCGGTAATGGTGAGGACTCCGCTGTAGGTGCCCGACTTGGCGAAAACCGGAATTAGCAGGTGGACGTCGGCGTCGAACTGGGCGATGCCCAGGCCACCGGTCGTCGTCGTGCCGATCGTGGTGGACGGGGGCGCAGCACCGAGCTCGGCGCCCCCGCTCATCCCTCCGGCGGAGGTGACCGCGTTGGGTGCGACCACCTGGCCCTGGAGGGCGTTCATCATGTAGGTATTGCCTGATCCATCGGTCGCCGGCGGGGTTTCGGTCGTCAGCAGCGGTTTCCAGCCCAGCTGGTTTCCACCGAAGGCTTTCCCACCTCCGGACGTGAACTGGCCCATTGTCCCATCGACGGTCCAGCCTGGGTCAGTGTCGCGGGTGTCCTCGATGGTGATCTGGTTCAAGATCCCATCGGCGCGGAAAAACTGACCCGCTCCGGGACCCTTGGTGAGGAACGTGGCGGTCCCGAGGCCGAGGCCACAGTCCGTCGGGTAGTTGGCGGTCGGGTTGCCCGAGGCGTCGGTCGGATACGGGTACTGACCGAACAGCGGGTCCGGGGTCCCATTGAAGCTGGGCGCGGTGCCGCTGGTGGACGCCGGGATCGCCGGCGACCCCGGGTAGAGGGCATTGGCAAAGCGGGCGGCGTGGTTGCCGCAGATTTGGGTGAGGACCAAATCGCCGACCGGGCGGATCGCGGTGATGGCCTGCTGGGAGGGGACCCCGGGGACGAACGGCGGTGATGAAGCAGAAGTAGGCCCAAAGTTCGTCCCGTACTTGGCCCGAACCTTGAACGTGTAGACCGTACCGTTGGTCAGACCGGTCACATCGAACGGGGGCGCGCTGGCGCCGGTGATCCGCACAATGTCGGGACCGGAGGGATTGGTAGGAGTGACGGTCACCTCATTGTCCGTGGGGGCCGGTCCAGCGGGGATCGTCCACGAGAGGCGAGCGCTGCCGTCGCCTGGCGCCACGCCCAGGTTGTTCGGCGGCGACGGCGATGGCGTGAACGCGGCGGTAGCCACGGGACTGGCGAAGTGGGTCGTTCCGTCCACCGCCGTGTTCATGGCGGTGACCCCCGCGGTGTAGGTGCTGAAGTTAGTCAGGCCGGCGAAGGTTGCCGAGGTGGCGGAGCCCGACACCGTCTGGGGCGCCGCGTCGGGGGGAGTGACGCTCACCGTGTAGCTCGTGATCGGGGCGTTTCCCGTGTTGACCGGGGGTGTCCAGGTAACGGTCGCCGCGGAGTTGCCACCGGTGGCCGCAACCGAGGGCGCATCGGGGGGTCCGGCGTAGGCCAGGTCGTAGTGGAGGAAGAGACTGCCGCTCGCCACGAGGGACGGGTCGAACGACTCCTTGATCCAAAGGGCGCACGGTGCGCTGGGCCCGCAAGTGATGGTGCTCGATCCGCCGGTCGTCGTGAATGTCCGCGTTCCCTCGCCGACGCGGAAGGTGATGGTCGCGGCGACATCGTTCGGGGCGGCGCTCTGCGTCTGGAGGGCGTCGCTCTGCGCGTCGAAGGGCTGGTCGATGCAGTTACCGCCCTGCGTCGGATCGAAGTCCGTGGGGCTGGTGATGGTGGCGCCACCGCGACACAGCCGGACGTCGGCGCCCATGAACTTCCCCGCTGAGGCGCCGCTTGCCTGCATGACAATGGAGACCGTCGTTCCGTCTTGCAAGGCACTCAGCGAGCTGCCGTTGGCCACGCCAGACTGGCTGGAACCGGCGATGGTGGCCATCGTGCTCATACCAGCCGGCGAGGCGGGATCGGCGGCTGACGCCGTGGTGACGGCGGCGATCACGGCGACAGAAGCGCCGATGACCGCCGCAATGGCAACGAGGATCCGAAAGAGGGGGGGCTGGCGCATGTTGAATCGAGCTGAAGGCAAGCCGCCGCCGAGCCGTCTCGACGGTGTGGTTCCAGGGGTGAATCTGGCCTCTTGCTGTCTACCCCCGGCATTTGAACGCCTGGCGACATCGACGCGAACACTTCGTCGCGCCACGCTGGCTCCTGAGTTCTGTGGTGGGACGGCTCAGATGGTCGTGATGGTGAGGACGCCTCGATACGTGTCCGATGCCCCGAAGACCGGTATCAACACGTGGATGTCGGCGTCTAGTTGAGCGATCCCGATCCCACCGGAGGTCGTCGACCCGATCGTTGTGGTGATGCCGCGCGCCGATCCGAGGACGGCGCCGGCGGTCATTCCACCGGAGGGCGCCCCCCTGTTGGGAGCGACGAACGGACCCACGCTGGCGGTCATCACGTAGGTGTCCCCCGAGCCGTCTGAGTAGGGCGGCGTGACAGCCAAAATCGGATTCCAACCGAGCTGAAGGTCATCTTCCGTCTTTACGAGGACGCGGCGCCGGAAAAGGTGATTTGGCTTCCTATGGACGGGGTTGCCGCCACATCGGCCACACCGAAGGACCGCCGCCTGGCAAATCGATTCGGCCCGTTACCTCGAAGCCCCGCCGGGAGTAGAACGCCACGTTGTCCTGGGTTGACGATTCCAAATAGGCCGGAAGATAGTCGCGGTCGCAACGCTCCAGGACGGGCGCCAGCAGGGCCGACCCGACCCCTCGACGCTGATGCTCAGGTCGAGTTCCAAGCACGGCCAGGTACCAATGGGCCTCGCTTGGATGGAGTCGCTCGATGGTGCTGACCGCACGGAAGGCCAGACCCATCCGGGCGCGCAAGGTCCATGTCAGTCGAGGCAAGGCGGGAACGACACTTCGCGTCGGTGTCCGCCAGCAACCGGGCGGGGACCACAAGGCGCCGCCGACAAGGTCGCGGCTCGTGTAGACCTCGTTGTGGGGCAGGTACAGCCGGAGCAACTCCATGGCGAACAGCCCGCGAAGCCGGGACCGAGCGCGGGAGGACGGCAGCAGCCAGCGCAGGACCGGATCGGTGGCGAATGCCTCGGCCAAGGCGGTCGCCAGGGGCTTGACGTCGTCGAAGCTGGCCTTGCGGACGGTGACCGGCACGGGACGCTCATTCTGGCGCGTCGGAAACACCAAAAAGGCTCGTGAAGATAGGGTGCCGAGGCGGGCGTCGTGTCAGCGGCCGCACGTCATGGCCTCACCCGCCGCCGCGCACGCCGTCCTGTGGTTCTCCCTGCAGGTGGAAGCGAAAACGGCTGGCGAGCCGGCGGCGCATGGGGTCCCATGCTCGCCAGCCACAGACCCGGCAGGCAACGTGCCACACCCCTCGTTCGAGTATGTAGTCAGCGCGGTGGCGAACCGGCGTCTCAGGTGGGAACGCCCGGCCCTCCGCCGGCGGGTTGCCCGGGCTCACGCTGCCGGGGTTGAACAAGTCGGCGCTCATCAAGGCGACATTTAAGACCGTCGAGATGGCGGAGAGATGACATTTAGGTAGCGCGGAAGCGACGAAACCTAACCCCGGTGGTTTCCCGACCCTCCTGCTGGGGGTTCGGGGTAGGTCGGATCGGCTGACAGGACCGGTCGCCCGGTTGGAGGAGGGGCCAGGAAGGGGACGCCCCGTGGGGGCCCCGCCGACTCGTCGGCGCGTACTGCGTTTTGAGGCGCCGGCCTGAACGGTTCGTCAGGCCCCGAAGCGCTCGGGGAAGGGGCGGGATTGGCCCACGGTGGAGGCGGGGGTGGACGGCCGAGCAGGTCAGACCCCCCCGGAGCGGGAACGGGGCCTGAGTACGGTGAGGCGCCATACGACGTTCTCTGTGCCGCGTAGTCGCCGTCGGTGTGCTCCGCGCCGCGCCTCACTCCGCTCAGGATCCGGTCCTGCTCCTGTTGCGCCTGTTGGAGAATCTCACGACGCGCGCGGTGCGCATCGTCGATAATGCGCTCGGCTTCCTTTGCCGCGTCCTCAGTCGCTTGGTCGGCCGCCAGCTGCGCCTGGATCATGGCTCGACCTAACGCTCTTTCGGCGGCCTCATCACGGCCGGCCATGGCCGACTGCGACAACTGGTGTCGAAGGGCGGCCACCTCGCCCTGCAGCTCGGCGACGTGGTGTTGAAGTTGCGCGACGTAACGGTCCACCTCGTCGGCGTCGTAGACACGTGCGTCTGGCATGCGGGGAGTCTAGAGAGGCAGATATCGCCTAGCTGTTCGACACATGGCGGCCACGTGATCATCAGGTAAACATTGGGTTTTGACGATTGGCCTGTAACCCGGCTCACATCTGCGGCCTCTACCGTGCCCGGGATGCCGGAACCGGGGTGGTATCACGATCCCGCCTGGAGCGGCCGCCTCCGCCTCTGGGACGGCGCACAGTGGTCCGACGAGACCCGCCCGCTGCCGGCCGGGGCGCCGAAGCCTCCCACCGCCGGCCTCGGCGACGATCGCCGGACCTGGCTCCAAGGGTTTGCCGTGGTCCTGCTGCTGGTGGCGCTGCTCGCTATTGCGGCCAACCCTGGCCGGTCATCCGCCGGTGGGCTGGCGTTTTCGGATCCACCCCCTCCACCCACGATCAGTGATCTGGCGGTCCACCAACTCGGCACGACCGTCACCCCCGACGCTTCGACGACGACGCTCGGCACAACACAGGCACCTGCAGTGCCGCAGTCGCGGCCGGTCCCGAACCTGCCGACGCCGACGCTTCGAGTCGCGCCGACCTCGACTAGCTCGCCGCCGCGTCAGCCAATCTTGAAGGCGCCAGTCATGGTCCCCGACGTCGCTTCCGGCGATTTCAGCCTCACGGGATTCCGCTGGAACTCGTGCCAGTCGATCGGCGTGTCAAGTACGGGACCCGATGTCCATGCCGTGGTGGCTGAGCTGGCCGCGATCACCGGCCTAAAACTCAGCGTTGTGGACGGTTCGGCACAAATTGACGTGTCATGGGGGCCCAGCCCGGTGACCAACGCAATTGGCGAGACGTACCTGACGGCGGTTGGAGCGACGATTATCCACGCCACCGTGACCCTTGAGAGTCGAGCCCGGCCGTACCTGGCCACGGTCCTTCGGCACGAGCTCGGCCACGCCCTCGGGCTTGGCCACGCGCCGCAGCCGGGCGCAGTAATGTACGCCGTTTTGACCGCCGGGGCGCCGGTTGACTACCGAGCCGGTGACCTCGCCGGCTTACGCGCCGTTTCGACGCCCTCCTTGGCTTGCTGATGGGCTCGTCCAGCGTCAGTGAACCGGACACCAGGGATACACCCGTTGTTCATCCGGAATTCGCAGGCGGTCAATACACTCCGCTACCGATGGACGCCGCGCTCCACCTTTCTTCTGTCTTTTCCGTGGCGCCATCGGGCGGCAGCACGGGCGTCTCAGGCGGGACGACGCTCCCGGCCGCCGATACGGACAGTCAGCGACTCCGCGAGCAGATTGCCGCCGCTCGTCGCCGGGTGGTGGAGGCTCGGATTGCGCTGGCGGCAGCAGCCGACCCCGAGACAGCGATCATCTGGCGCGCTCAGCAGCGGCTCGTTGGAGAGGGCTACGTGGCCACCGACGCCCGATATTCCCCAAGCGGATTTTCCGCATCAGGTCAGCTGGGGGACTCGGAGATGCTCCGGTTCGAGCTCGACCGGGTCCGCAGCCTTGCCACGACTCTGGAACGACAGGTCGATGCCGGCCGCGCCGGTTCCGGCGCAAGGTCGGGCGTCAGTGCCAGCGCCGCCCTGGCCGTGCTCGAAGAGTTTGTCGCCGGGGCGCTCGAAACCCTGGGCGCGGACGAGGCACGAGGCCATCACGCCTCGGCGGTGGCACGGACCGTTCAGCCGTTCCTCCCGGTCGACAGCCGCCTCGGGACGTCTCTCGGGAACCGCCCCGCCATGGGAGGCGCAGCGCCACTCCCGGACTCGATCCCCAATTTTGCCCCCCTCGCCGACGACCGGCACCCCGAGTGGGGGTCCGACGAGCCGACGGGGCCGGTGGCGACTGTTGCCGCTGACTCCGCATCGGCGGTTGCGCCGTGGGAACGCACGGCCGCCTCGCGGCCGATGATCCTCGACGTCATCCTGCCGCTTATCGCTGTCGCAATCGTCCTGCTGGTCGTGTTGTCGTGGGTCGGCTGATGGCCCAAGGGCCGGCCGTGGACGAAGCGACGGTGGAACTTCTTCCCGTCGCGGTGCCGAGGGGGGGACCACGAAACGGTGCCCCCCCGGTGCCCCGAGTCGTGACCGACGATCCGGCTAAGGCCGATATCTGGTTCAATCGCATCACCCTGGCATCGGGGGGCACCGTGCTCGCCTTGCTCGCGATGGTCGGGGTGTTCCTGTTCCTTCGCAGTCGGACGGCGCTGGCGGAATCTGGCCTGCTTTCCTTCCTGACCCGGGTGACGTGGCGAACGGACGTCCATCCCGCTCGCATCGGTGTTCTGGGCATGCTCACCGGAACGGTGCTCGTGGCGATAGTCGCCATGCTCATCGCCGTGCCACTCGGGGTGATCGCGGCGCTCTTCATCACCGAGTATTCGTCTCTCCGGACGCGGCGGTATCTCACCGCGATGGTCGACCTGCTCGCCGCCATCCCCAGCCTCCTGTTCGGTATCTGGGGCTTCCTCTATCTTTCGGGCCAAGTCGTCCCCCTGTCGGCTTGGTTGAGCCGGCACTTGGGCTGGATACCCATCTTCGCCACGGCGCCGAACGCCCGGCTGACCGGCTCCATCTTCATCGCCGGCATCGTGGTTTCACTCATGACGCTTCCGATCGTCGCGTCCGTGGTCCGAGAGGTGTTCGCTCAGGTGCCGCCCGGCGAGAAGGAGGCGGCCCTCGCCCTCGGAAGCACTCGCTGGGGAATGATCCGTACCGTGGTGCTGCCCTTCGGACAGGGCGGCATCATCGGTGGAACGATGCTCGGGCTCGGACGAGCATTGGGGGAGACGATCGCGGTCGCCCTCCTACTGCCTCAGGTTCCCGAGCTCAGCGCCCGGATCCTCCAGAACGGCGGGGCGACGGTGTCGGGCTTCATCGCCCGGCGGGCGGGAAGCGACAGCTTCACCACGTCGGGCCTCATGGCGGCCGGCCTCATTCTGTTCCTTCTGACGCTCATCACCAACATGATGGCCTCCGTCGTGGTGGCCCGGTCGAGATCAGGAGCGGGAGTGGAACTGTGAGCACCGCCACCCAGGTTCGCCAGCCCCGCCACCCGGTGGACCGCACACCCGACGACTTCGTCGTCCTTTTCGCCAGCGCGGCCAGCTCGGTGGCCCTCACCTGGCTCATCTTCACCCGCTTCACCGACGGAGTCGGGTGGTTCGGCTTCCTTGTGGTGGCGTACGCACTGTTCCTCGTGACGTTCTACCTTGTCACCTTCGAGCGGCTGGGACCCTTGGTCGCGCTCGACCGGCTCGTTTCGACTCTGGTCCTCAGCGGGGCGGTGGTCCTGTTGGTGCCCCTGGTCCTCCTCGTTTCGTACGTGTTCGGGCGCGGCCTTCACGCCCTTCGGCCAGGCTTTCTCATTCACGACCAGCGGGGAATCACGCCGATCCAACCGGCTACCGCTGGCGGCGGCTCGCACGCCGTGGTCGGGACGTTCGAGCAGGTCGGCTTGGCCCTCGTGTGGGCGTTGCCGCTCGGTCTGATCACGGCGGTGTTCCTCAACGAGTCGCGAAGCCGCTGGCGGCGGTTGGTGCGCATCATCGTCGACGCCATGAGCGGGATTCCCTCCGTCGTGGCTGGCCTGTTCATCTTCGCCGTCTTGATCCTGCCTCTTGCCCGCAAGTCCACCATCTTCGGATTCAACGGACTGATGGCCAGCCTGGCGTTGGCGCTCATCATGCTCCCGACGATCACGCAGACGGTCACGGTCGTCCTCCGCCTCGTGGCCGATGGGCTTCGGGAGGCCGGTCTGGCGCTCGGGGCCTCAAAGGCGCGCATGGTCTGGTCCATCGTCCTACCGACGGCCCGAACGGGGATCACGACCGCCGTGGTTCTCGGCATCGCCCGGGCGGTCGGAGAGACCGCCCCACTCCTCTTCACTGCGTTCGGTTATGACCTCATGAACGCCAATCCGGCGAGCGGCGCCCAAGAGAGCCTTCCGCTGTTCGTATTCCGGAACATCCAAAAGCCCGACATCTCGGCCGTCGACCGCGGCTTCGCGGGTGCCCTGCTGCTGCTGATCATCGTGCTCAGTCTCTTCGTGGTCGCGCGGATCATCGGCGGGGACCGATCCCGGCGGACGAAACGATTGGCCAGAATTCGCGCCGTGCTTTCGCCCAGGGGAGCTCATCCGTGACCACCACATACCAGCCGGCCACGAACGGCAGCGCCGGTCAGCCTCGTCCGGCGTCGCCGCCGCACGGTCGACTCGGACGCCCCGAACTCGTCGGGGGGCCGCCGCCTGGACCCGCTTTGCTGCAGTCGGTGGGTGGATGCGCGTGGTTCGGATCCCGGCTCGTGCTCGAAGACGTGAATCTGGTGATGCCCCGGGGTGAGGTGACCGCCCTGATCGGCCCGTCTGGGTGTGGCAAGTCCACCTTCCTTCGTCTGCTCAACCGCATGCACGAACTGGTGCCCGGAGCAGCACTGGCCGGGGAGATCCTGCTCGATGGGAATGACATCTACGGCGCCGGCATTCGTGCACAACAGGTGCGCACACGAGTCGGGATGGTGTTCCAGAAGCCCAACCCCTTCCCGGCGATGACTGTCCGCGAGAACGTGCTCGCCGGCCTCAAGCTGGCACGAATTCGCTGCCACGATCGAGATGGGCTGGTGGAGTGGGCCCTCGAGCGAGCCAGCCTCTGGCGTGAGGTCCGCGACCGGCTGGACTCGCCGGGCGGGGCGCTTTCCGGCGGCCAGCAGCAACGACTCTGTATCGCCCGGTCACTCGCCGTTCAGCCCAACATCCTGCTTATGGACGAACCGTGCTCGGCGCTCGACCCGACCTCCACCCATCGGGTGGAAGAAACGATCCATGAACTCCGAGGCGAGGTGACGGTGGTCATAGTGACGCACAACATGCAGCAGGCGCAGCGAGTGTCGAACCGATGCGCCTTCTTCTTGGCGGCCGAAAACGAACCGGGACGAGTCGTCGAGCAGGGCGACACGACGATGATGTTCAACAATCCGCGCGACCCGAGGACGCGCGACTATGTCCAAGGCCGATTCGGATGACACCCTGGCGGGGGCGACCTGCGATACTGCTGGCGGCGGTCCTTCTCATCGCCATGTCCATGCCGTTCCTTGCCGATGCGCCAGGCGCCTCGGCCAGCCCGGCTCGGATCAACGGCGGCGGCTCCACCTACGTCGGCTTGGCTATGCAGCAGTGGGTCGCCGACGCCCAGACCCGCGGCCTTTCGGTGAACTACCTACCAAGCGGTTCGCCCCAGGGGCTCAGCGAGTTCGGCGACAACCTCATTGACTTCGCCGGGACCGAAGCCGAGTACTCCGCCCTCGGAGGGACACCGGCTCGCCGCGGCTACCAGTACACACCCGATGTGGCCGGCGCCATCGCCATCATGTACCACGCCCAGGACAAGGCCGGCCGCAACGTCGACTACCTCCACCTGACGCCGGTCACCGTGGCGCGAATCTTCATGGGAGACATCTCCAGCTGGGCCGATCCTGCGATCACCGCCGACAATGGCGGTCTCCAGCTCCCGGACCAACCGATCACCGTCGTTTACCGCGGCGGCCAGAGCGGAACGACGGCGTTGTTCTACGACTTCATCCAGCACACCGATCCATCCCTCTTTGCCACGTGGGCGGCCAAGAACCAGCTGCCCACGCAGGTGCGCATCATCCAGCTCGACAGCGCCCCCCACTTCGCCCCGGCGGCCATTGCGCTGAGTGGCTCAGACCAGATCGCCCAGTCCGTGGCCGGCCCGGGAGGGCTCTGGGAGATCGCCTACGACGAGTTCGGTTACGCCAAGGTCTACGGCGCCCAGGCGGCGTGGATCAAGAACGCATCGGGCGCATCGGTCCAGCCATTCGCCCAGAACATTTCGGCGGCCCTCGAATCGGCCACCCTGCGCCCCGACCTGAGTCAGGAGCTGTCGGGCGTCTATGCCAGCAAAAACCCCCTCGCCTACCCCATCTCGGCCTACAGCTACCTGGTGACGCAATGCGCGCCAAGTCCGGCTCGCGCCAGCTGCCTCGGCGGCTACCTCAATTCGGGCGTAGCCCAAACATTGGCGCTGTGGATGCGGTACATCGCCTGCGAAGGCCAGGTCAACATGTCCCGGATCGGCTACTCCCCCCTGCCGCCCAACCTCTCGCAGGAACTGGTCAACTCCATCGCCCGAATGCAAGGCACCGTCCCCGAGACGCTGACCGCGGCCAACTGCGCCAATCCCCGATTCGCCGGCAACCTTGGGGGCAACGTGGTTGCCCCCAAGGATCCCCTTGCCGGGCGAATCACGCCATCCAGCAATCCCGCCACCAACCACGCGACCGGCCCGAGCTCACAGGTTCCGGGCTCCGCCGGGGGAACTGCTACCAACGGCGGCGCAGTGGCCACTTCGGGGGCCGGCGGGGCAGTGGGCGTGATCGGAGGCGCCAGCCAATCCGACGCGGCTGGCGTCTTACCGGGAGTCAACGCCGCCACGCGAGATGCGGCGCCCGTCGCCTACAACCGCCCATTCAGTGACGGGCGCAGCCTGCGCCCACTTGTGCTGCTGGTGGCCTTGCTCGCCTTGCCCCTCGTGGTCTACTGGCTCCGCCGACTCAGGTGACGACCCGGCACCCGGCCGGAGATTCCCGCGGACTTCACTTCACATTCACCCTGACGCCCCCTTGGGTGGGGAGGATGCCGACATGGATACCCCGACGTCGCGGATGATCGGTGCCTCTGGCGCCTTGGAGGAGTTGCGATGAGCCCGGCAGCACAACAGGTGTTGAGGCGCCGGCTCCTTGGCGTCGGGTTGGTCGTGGCGGTCCTCGCCACACCCATCCTGCTCGTCCGGCCCGCCCTGTCGGATCCCACTCAACCCGCCGGATTCACCACGACGGCGACGGTGGCGTCCCCGCCCCAGACCAATGTCCCAAAGCCCGGCCCGCTCACGGGGCTGACGAATGGGACAACCGTGACCATCAACATGCAGGCGGCTCCCGGCAGCGCGTCGGCAGGCAAGTTCCTGGGCGCCGAGGCGCGGATCTGCAAAGGCGGTGCCAACGTTTCGCTTCAGTCGCAATTCAACCCGACCCAAGGCGGAAACTGCCTCCCGCCCGCCGGCGACTCAAGTATCTCTGCCGACACCTACGGGGCGACCAATGATCGCGACGTCATCACGCTCGCCGACCCAACTGACAGCTTTGCCACCATCGTCTTCCATGCCGGAACCGGTTCCGTGACCTTCCAGGCGAACTCACTCTCAACCGTCACCTGTGACGCATCCAACCCATGCACGCTGTGGATCAAGGAGCAGTTCAACATTTCCGTGCTAACCGCCGGTTTCCAATTCGTCCACTTCGACCTCCAGTTCGCGCCTTCGGCTACCACGACGACGACGGTGGCGCCGACCACGACGACGACGGTGGCGCCGACCACGACGACGACGGTGGCGCCGACCACGACGACGACGGCGCCGACCACGACGACGGTGGCGCCGACCACGACGACGACGGTGGCGCCGACCACGACGACGGTGGCGCCGACCACGACGACGACGGTGGCGCCGACCACGACCACGGCTGTGCCGCCGACGACGACCACGACCACGGTGGCGCCGACCACGACCACGGCTGTGCCGCCGACGACGACTACGACCATTCCCCACAGACCGCCGCCCAACGGCGGGTTTGTCTGTGCCGTCCTGAGGCTGCTGGACCGGTTCGTGCCCATCCTTCGCCCAGTGCTGGAACCGTTGATGCGACTCATCGGGTGCCGCCCCGATGGGCCCGTTCACATCCGGATCGGCTAGCCGCGCTCTGGGAGCGGGGCCGGGTTCTTGAAGCGCGGCCCCGGTCCTCTTCAGCCTTGCCCAGAATCAGCGCTCACGCCTCGTCGTTCACTGTGGCGTTGGGATCCGGTCAGATTCGGGGCGCAAAAGGGACTGGAGTTCACCCAGAGTTTGGATACGGAACACCCGTACGTTTCCAACCGCATACGAGACTTACCGATGCCCGTCGCACCCACGCGCACAGGCAACCGTTGTTCGATACCCAGGAAAGGAACACTCCAAACGTGAAGCTCACAAGTATCCGACGCGCCGTCCTGGTTGCGTCTGCGATGGGTGTGGTGGCCAGCCCGCTGTTGGGGCCGCTCACCGAAGCCCACGCGGTTGTTGGCCCAGGCGTCACTGTCGTGGCCGCAGCCGGCTCCGACACGACTCAGGGCCTGATGTCCCTCCTGCAGCAGCAGGGCTACGGGACGACCGCCACGCCCTTCTACAACATCCCTGCGAACTACGTCCTGGCCGGAGTGGGCAGCGTCACCGTTCCTGGCCAGAACAACTCGAGCTGCGGCGACGACACGACGTGGACGGCCGACCCCCTGGCTCCGGCTTCCAACACCGCCGCCACCGAGGGCGTCTCTCCCTTCGGCTCCACCGCTGGCAAGAAGTACCTGTTCGCCGAGGACAGTGGCACCGGCCCGAATGCCAACACCGCCAACGGCGGCACGACCGCTTCGGGCACCGACTATGGCTGTGTGAACGTGGCCCGTTCCTCGTCCGCTCCCGGCTCGCTGACCGGCAGCAGCACGGACAAGGCCGGCTTTGAGTACTACGCCTACGCCCTGGACGCCGTGTCCTGGGCTTCCTCCAGCACCCGGGCACCAGCCACGCTAACCCAGGCGCAGCTTCTGAGCATCTACAACTGCAACGTCACCGACTGGAGCCAGGTGGGCGGTGCCCCCGGGCCCATCCAGCGCTACTTCCCCCAGGTCGGCTCGGGCACGCGGTCGTTCTTCGCCACCGACATCCTGGGCCAGGCGTCCAACTACGCGCCCCCCACGGGCATCTCCGGCTGCCCCGACGCCGTCCTGGTCGAGGAGAACGAGGGCCAGCAGGTCAAGGCCACCGACACCGACTCGGCGATCATGCCGTACTCGGCCGCGGTGTGGGACCTGCAGCAGTCCAACTCCATCAACCCCAGCCTTGACCGGCGGGTCAACACCGTGGGCGCCCTGCAGATCCTGCACGGCATCACCACCGCCGCGACTCCTGCCGTCACGGCCGTCCCCGTCCACTGGAACGGCTCCAACCACGACTATGAGTTGGACTCCACCACCCAGGTGGTCGAGAGCAACGTCAAGGTGAACCTGGCCGCCGGAGCAACGCCGGTCTTCCCGGGCATCCGGTACGTGTACAACATCCTGGACAGTGCGCTCACCGCAAACAACAACTATGCCGCGGCGAGCTCGCTCTTCGGCTTCGACAACTCGTCGGCGGGAGCCACGGCCAAGAGCCCGATGTGCTCGAACACCGGCGCTAGCAACAACCAGCAGATTGCCATCGGCTCCATCCAGAGTGCCGGCTTCGCCTCGCTCAACACGACCGGCAACTTCAACGGCTCCAACGTGTCCGGCGCGACCTGCCGGCTCCTGAAGCCCACTCCGTAACAAAGAGTCCCGCCCGGGTGTGCGCTCCATTGGGCGCGCACACCCGGGCGGGTTGATTGTGCTCCTTACTTGCCTCGCTTCTTGTACGTCTGCATTCCAAACACCTGAAAACCCAAAAGGAGAGTCCACTTGTTCAGAAATCCCAGCACGGCGCGGCGCAAGCCGATCCGCCGTGTGCTCAGCACGGCGGTCGTGGCGTCGATCGCCGCGACGGGCATGGCGGCAGTGCTCGCCGCCAGCCCGGCGTCGGCCATTACCGAGCCCAACCCGCCTCCCGGTAACTTTTCCAACACTGCGTCGGTGACCGGCACCATTCCTGCAACTACCCAGACCAACGTGGCGCTAAACGGGCCGATGACGGCTTTGGTAAGCGGCACGACCGTGACGTTGAAGTTCGACGGCACCGGGACGCCGGCGGCCGGCAACTTCCTCGGCGTCGAAGTCCGGATCTGCCGGGGCGGCCTGACCAACATCGGCCTGCAGTCGCAGTACAACCCCACCCAGGGCGGCAACTGCCTCCCGCCGTCGGGCGACCCCAGCATCTCGGCTGACACCTACGGCGCGGTCAACGACCGGGACAACATCGTCCTTGCCGATCCGACGGACACCTTTGCCACTGTCCCCTTCAAGGTCGGAACCGGATCGGTGACGTTCCAGGCCAACGCGGTGTCGACGGTGACCTGCAATGCCGCCAACCCGTGCGCCCTGTGGGCCAAGGAGCAGTTCAAGACGTCGCTTCTCCCGGCCGGCTTCGGCTGGTGGCACTTCGACCTGAACTACGCCGGCCCCCCGACCGCCCCGGTTGTTAGCCCTGTCACCCCCGCTGGGAATACGACCGAAACCGTGAATTGGACGGCGCCGACCAACGCCGGCAACGCCCCCATCACCGGCTACACGGTGACGCTGTCGCCGGGTGGCGCGACCCAGACGGTGTCTGGTTCCACCACGACGGCCAACTTCACCGGGTTGTCGAACTTCACGGCCTACACCGCCAGCGTGACCGCGACCAACACCGCGGCTGACGGTTCGACCAACACCAGCCCGGCCGGCACGGCCACCTTCACCCCGAGCCCACCAGCGCCGACGAACGCGGCCGCCTTGGCCGCCAATCAGAGTGCGCTGTTGACCTGGACCGCCCCGACGGGTCCCGCCCCGACCGGCTACTCGGTGGTCATCCATCAGGTCACTCCTGCTGGTGCGGACATCGGCCCGATCGCGACCGGTTCCACCGCGACGTCGTACAACGCCACCGGGTTGACCAACGGCACGGTGTACACCTTCCAGGTGGCTGCAGTCTACGGCGCCAACACCGGCAGTCTGTCGGCTCCGTCGCCGGCTTTCACCCCGCAGGGCAAGTACGTGACCCAGACGATCACGGTTACCCGGCCCCAGGGTGATCTGGTGCTGACCCAGATCTGCGGCAACCACGCCAACATTCCGGTTGACCCCGCGGTGGGCAACTGGTGGCCCGGTAGCGCCGCCATCCCGGCGGTGACCACCGGCACGGCCCCGAACCTGGGCGCCGGCCCGGTCGACTCGGGTACCGCCGATCCGCTGTTCAACCAGTACCCGTACCCGGTTGACGCCAATGGC
>DATARN010000026.1:0-16935 GCA_036264135.1 Acidimicrobiales bacterium | reverse complement strand
GATCTTCTTGCCCAGGTATTCGGGGGTGCGGCCCACCATCAGTCCGGCGACAAACACCGCCAGCAGGGCGAAGATGAGCATGCCGTACAGACCCGAACCGGTACCGCCGGGGCTGACCTCGCCGTACATCATGTTCACCAGCGCCGTGCCCCCGCCGAGGGGGGTCAGCGAGTCATGGGCGCAGTTGACGGCGCCATCGGAAGTGCTGGTGGTCGAGGCGGCGTAGTAGCCACAGGTGACCGACCCGAAACGGACCTCCTTGCCCTCCAGGTTGCCGCCGCCCTGGGTCGCCGTCGTCTGCTGATTGGCGCCGGCCGCGGTGAGGTGCGGATTGCCCCGGGCCTCGAGGGGCGAGACGATCAGCAGCATGATCAGCCACAGCCCGAACATGGTGGCGAAGACCACCCAGCCCTGTTTGCGGTCGCGGGCCATCTTGCCGAACGCGAAGGCCAGGGCGAAGGGGATGGCCAGGATGAGCCACAACTGCAGGAAGTTGGTGATGGGATTGGGGTTCTCGAACGGGTGGGCGGAGTTGGTGCCGTAGAAGCCGCCGCCGTTCTGGCCGCCCTCCTTGATGGCCTCCTGGCTGGCGACGGGACCGCCGGGGATGGACTGGGTGATCCCGGCGATGGTCGTCACCTGCTGGGTGGGGTGGAAGTTGTCGGGCGTGCCCTGGCTGACCATGACCAGGGCGGCGATGAACGCCAGGGGCGGCAGCACCCGGATGCAGGTGCGGATCATGTCGGACCAGAAATTCCCGAGCGACCGGGAGCGGCGGCGCACCAGCCCGCGGATCAAGGCGATCGCCACCGCCGCCCCGACGGCCGCCGATACAAAGTTGTGGAACGCCAGCCCCGACATTTGGGTCAGGTAGCTCATGACCCCGTCGCCGTAGGCCTGCCAGTTGGTGTTGGTCAAAAAGCTGATTGCGGTGTTGAACGCCAGGCCGGGCGGAACGCCCTTGTAGTGGTCGGGGTTCAGCAGCAGGTGGCCCTGAAGTCGCAGCTGGGCGTAGAGGATGAGCACCGACACCAGCGAGAACGCCAGCACCGAATAGGCGTACGTCGTCCAGCGCTGCTCACCCTCGGGGTCGATTCCGCAAATCCGGAATATGGGCCGCTCGATGGCGGAAAACACCCGGTCGCCGAAGGGCTTTCCGAGCGTCGGGTCGTAAATCTTCGCCATGTAGGACCCGAGCAGCGGCGTGCTGATGGCGATGGCCACGATCAGCGCCACCAGCTCAAGCCAGTTGGCGGTCGTCATCACAGCTTCTCGGGGAAGAGGAGGGCGAAGATCAAATAGCCGAGCAGGACGGCGGCAATGATCAGGCCGACAGCATCAGAGGCGCTCATGGAAATCAGGCCGCTTTGGCCGTATCCTCGTCCTGCTGGGCCGCCGCCGGGGCGGCGGACTGCTCGTCGGGGCCGATAATCCGGTCGCAGGCCTTCACGAAGAGGCCGGCCAGGGCGAAGAACGCGATGATGATGGCCACGTAGGCAAAATCGTTCATGCCACTCCTTTTCGGGGGCTAAGGGCGGAGACGAAGGCGACGCTTTCGTTGTACTCCTCGGGTTGCGAGAGACCCACCCTTATTTACGCCGTCTTTGCGGCGGAGCCCCCAATATTTGCGGCCCTTTTACGCGCCCCGCCCCAGGTGTCAGTTGCCCCCGGCGGCCAGGGTCACGGTTATGGGCTGGAAGCCGTTGCCGTTCACGTCGACGCCCTCCGCCTTGAGCGCGGTCAGGGCCTTGGTCACGTAGTCGTTGGTGTAGGCGGCCGGGTCGGGGCTCTTGGTCAGCACCGTTTTGTTGTCGGCGTTCTTGGCGTTGAGAGCCACCTGGACCGTCCGGTCCCAGGCCGCCGGGTCGATGTAGCCGGCCCCCATGGGGGACGGCCAGATCAACTTGTTGACCTCGTTGGTCTGCCAGAGCTGGTGGCTGTTGCCCAGTTTGGAGCCCTTGGCGACCACGATGTCACGGCACTTCACCGGATTGTCCCGGCAGTAGGCCCAGCCCTCGATGGACGCCTCGATGAACTTGACGGTGGTGTCCTGGAAGGAGGGGTCCTTGAGCTTGTCGGTCTGGGCCCAGATGGCGTCTTGCAGCATGGCGGTACCGACATCGTTCCAGTTGATGAGGTTGAAGTCGCTCGGCTGGTACAGCTTCCCCGTCGCCGGGTTGGTGGCCTCCAATACCTGCGGGTACTCGTTGTAGATCATGGCCTGGGCGGCGTCGATGTCCCCGCTGAGCAGGGCCTTCATGTCGAACTGCTGCTGCACCAACGTGACGTCCTTGCCCGGGTTGAGACCCGCCTTGGTCATCCCCGCGAAGAGCTCGAACTCGTTGCCGAAGCCCCAGTTGCCGACCTTCTTGCCTTTCAGGTTGGCGGGCGACGTGATGTTCTTGTTCTTGAACGACACCTGAAGGGTGCCGGATCGCTGGAAGATCTGGGCGACATCGGTGATGTTGGCTCCCTGCTCGCGCGAGGCCAGGGCTTTCGGGACCCAGGCGATGGCGAAGTCCGCCCCGCCCTGCGCCAGCACCGTCTGCGGCACGATGTCGGTCCCCCCCTCGAGGATCTGCACGTCCAACCCGTGCTTGGTGAAGAAGCCCTGGTCCTGGGCGGCGAAGTAGCCGGCGAACTGGGCTTGGGTGAACCACTGCAGCTGCAGCTTCACCGTCTTCCGGGGCCCGGTGGTGGTGGCGGTACCGCCCGCCGCGGTCGTGTTGGTGGTCGTGGTGCTCTTCGAACAGGCGCCCGCCACCAGGGCCACGGCCAGGGTGACGAGAACGGTGAACCGGCGACCAGGTCCGAGCGTCATCGGGCTCCTTCGTGTCGATGTTGCCAGGGGACGATAATCCGCTCGCCCGTGACGGCGAGGGAATAGAAGACCAGGCCGAGGAGGCACGACGCGGTGACGAAGGCCCACGCCCGGCCGTAGGCAGAGTTGGACGCCGCCCCCACGATGTGGCTGCCCAGGCCGTCCTGAAGGCCGCCGAAGTACTCGGCCACGACCGCGGTGATGACGCTGAGCGACGATGCGATCTTGAGGCCGGTGAAAAAGAACGGCAGAGCACCGGGGATCCGCACCTTGCGCAGGACGGTCCACTCCGACGCCGCATAGGAGCGCATCAGCTCTTCCTTGGTGGCGTCGGCCTCGGTGAGGCCTCGCAGGGTGTGCATGAAGATGGGGAAGAAGACGATGATCGTGACCATCAGCCGGCGGGGTATGGCGCTCGTGGTCGAGAACATGTTGTTGAAGATGGGGATCAGCACGATGATGGGCACGGCGTTGACGGCCACCGCCACCGGTGTGGTGAGCTCGCCGATGAACCGGAAACGGCTGGCCAACGCCCCGCCGGCGGCGCCCGCCACGGTGCCGGCCAGCAGCCCGACCAGGGCGTTGGTTCCCGTCACCCGGGCGGCGTGGAGGATGTCGCCCTTGTTGGTGGCGATCTGGTGCCATATGGCGGATGGCGCGGGCAGGAGGTAGGGCTTGATGTGGCGGACCTCGACGAACACCTGCCAGGCGAGCAGAAGGCCGACGCCCACCAGGAGTGGGGGCAGCCAGGCGCGGCGCCGGCGCCGGGCGGCCGTCATGCCGAGCCCCGCAACGCTTCTCGTACCTCGGTGATCTTCTTGAAGAACTCGGGCGATTCCCGGGTGTCGTCGTTGCGAGCCCCGAGGCCCACCTCGACGACGGTCACGATGCGACCGGGGCGGGCGGAGAGGACCACCACCCGGTCGGAGAGGAACACCGCTTCGGGGATGCTGTGCGTGACAAACACCGCGGTGCTGCCCGTCTCCTCGCAAATGCGGTTCAGCTCGGCCTGCATGTGCTCGCGGGTCATCTCGTCGAGGGCGCCGAAGGGCTCGTCCATGAGCAGCAGCGGCGGGTCAAAGGCCAAGGCCCGGGCAATCGCGACCCGCTGCTGCATCCCCCCGGACAGCTCCCAAGGGTGGTGGCCGGCGAAATCGCCCAGCTTGACCAGCTTCAGCATCTCCTCCGCCCGGGCCTGACGCCGGGCCCGGTCCCAACCGCGCAGCTCCAAGGGCAGCTCGATGTTCTTGGCGACCGTGCGCCACTCGAACAAGCCGGCCTGCTGGAACGCCATGCCGTAGTCCTGGTCGAGCCGGGCCTGGCGGGCCGACTTGCCGTTGACCGCAATGTGCCCCGCGGTGGGGTCGGTGAGGTTGGCGATAAGTCGGAGCAGGGTGCTCTTGCCGCAGCCGGAGGGGCCGATCAGGGAAACGAACTCGCCCCGCTCGATGACCAGGTTGATGTCGCGGAGGGCGTCGACCTGGCCACCCCGGCCGGCATGGAAGGTCTTGGCGACCGCGAGCAGCTCAACCGCGGGAAGCTCACCCTCGGGCGTCGCCGCCGGTTCGGCGGTCACGCGTGCACCTGGGGCCGTTGGCGCATCATCACCAGGTCGAGCACGCCCACCACGCCGGCGACCACCAGACCGAGGACGGCGGCGCCGATCATGGCGGTGTACACCTTGGCGGGGTCGGAGGTCGCCTCACGGGAGTACTCGATGATGAGCCGCCCGATGCCCCCCCGGGTTCCCGTCGAGATCTCGGCCACCAGTGCCCCCACGACCGAGGAGGCGGCGGCCAGCTTGAGCGCCGGGACCAGATAGGGGACAGCTGCCGGAAAGCGGAGTTTCAGGAGCGTCTGGCGCCATGACGCAGCATAGGAGTCCATCAGCTCGACCGCCTCTGGTGCCGGCGCCTGCAGCCCCCGCAGGCCTCCCACCGCCACCGGGAAGAAGGCCAGGTAGGAGGCGATGACGGCGACGGACATCCAGAGGCGCCAGTGCAACCCGAAGACGGTGAGGTTGCCGCCCCAGCCCACGACCAGCGGCGCCAGGGCGACCAGAGGGACCGTCTGCGAAAGCACGACGTAGGGGAGGAGGCCACGCTCGGCCACCCGGAAGCGCTGCATCACCACCGCCAGGGCCAGCCCGACGGTCACCCCGGCCGCGAACCCCGCCATGGCCATCCGTAGGGTGAACCAGGCGCCGGCGGCCACGGTCGCCCAGATGCGCTGGCTGCTCCCCCGCCGCTCGGGCTGGCCGAAGCGGCGCAGGATGTCCCACACGTGGGGCATGGACCCGTTGTCGGTGCGCGCCGGCAGCGACCAGCCCACCACCCGGCCGTGCACCGCCTGGCCGAACCACTTGTAGCCCTCCCACAGGGCGGCCAGCAGGACCAACGCGACCAGGAACATGACGACCCGGCGCAGCCGGCGCGGCCCGCCGGCCTGCGGGCCGGCGGGGGCGGCCTGCGGGCCGGCGGGGGCGGCGACCGCCGCCTCCCCGGCCGGCGCCAGCGAACTCACGGCCGGGTCAGGCCTTAGCGGTTACGTGGGTGCCAACCGCCCCGATGATGTGGTCGCCGTAGGCCCGCAGGGTCTGCTCCTTGCCGTCGTGTTGCAGGTAGATGGCGAACTGGTCGACCCCGAGGGCCTGCAGCTCCTCGAGCCGGGCCACATGGTGGTTTACCGGGCCGAGGAGGCAGAAGCGGTCGATGATCTCGTCGGGCACGAAGCGGGTGTGGGCGTTGCCGGCCCGGCCGTGCTCGTTGTAGTCGTAGCCGTCCCGGCCGGCGATGTAGTCGGTGAGGGCGGCGGGGACCGTGTCGGAGGAGGCGCCGTAGCGGTTCACCAGTTCGGCCACGTGGTTGCCGACCATGCCCCCGAACCAGCGGCACTGGTCGCGCAGGTACGGCAGGTCGGCGCCGACGTAGGCCGGGGCGGCCACGCAGATCGCCACCGACGAGGGGTCACGGCCGGCCCGGGCGGCGGCCTTGCGCACGGCGTCGACGGTCCACGCCACGATGGCGGGGTCGGCCAGTTGCAGGATGAAGCCGTCACCGACTTCGCCGGCCAGCTTCAGCGCCTTCGGGCCGTAGCCGGCGACCCAGATGGGCAGGCGGCTGCTCTGGCCCCACGGGAAGCGCAACGTAGATCCGTTGTAGGTAGCCGCTCGGCCGTTGGCCAGTTCCCGGATGACGAGAATGGCCTCCCGGAGGGTGGCGAGCGTGGCGGGGCGGCCGTTGGTGACCCGCACCGCCGAGTCGCCCCGGCCGATCCCGCAGATGGTGCGGTTGCCGAACATCTCGTTCAAGGTGGCGAACAGCGAGGCGGTCACGGTCCAATCCCGGGTGGCGGGATTGGTCACCATGGGCCCGACGACGACCTTGCGGGTGGCGGCGAGGATCTGGCTGTAGATGACGAACGGTTCCTCCCACAGCAGATGCGAGTCGAAGGTCCAGACGTGGCTGAAGCCGTACAGCTCGGCCTGGCGGGCCAGCTCCACGACCCGGGCGGCGGGCGGATTGGTTTGCAGGACGACGCCGATTTCCATTGGACTCAGTCGTTGCGGGGAAAGCCCAGGTCGACGCGGGACGTGGCCGGGTCGGGCCAACGGGCGGTGACCACCTTGGCGTGGGTGTAGAACCGCACCCCCTCGGGGCCGTACATGGTGGTGTCGCCGAAGAGCGACGCCTTCCAGCCGCCGAAGCTGTAGTACCCCACGGGGACGGGGATGGGCACGTTGATGCCGATCATCCCCGCCTGGCACTCGAACTGGAACCGCCGGGCGGCGCCCCCGTCGCGGGTGAAGAGGGCGGCCCCGTTGCCGTAGGGGTTGTCGTTGACGAGCCGGACCGCCTCCTCGTAGGTGGCGACCCGGACGACGTCGAGCACCGGGCCGAAGATCTCGTCGCGGTACACGTCCATGTCGGGCGTGACGTCGTCGAGCAGCGACGCACCGAGGAAGAAGCCGTCGCCCGGCACCCCCGCATCCCGGCCGTCGACCACCACCGTGGCCCCTGCCTCTCGCCCCCGGTCGATGTAGGACGCCACCTTGTCGCGGTGGCTTTGGGAAATGAGGGGCCCCATCTCGGAGCCGGCGTCGTTGCCCGGCCCCACCCGGATCCTGGGCAGGCGGGCCTTGATGGCCTCCACCAACTCATCGGCGCTCTCGCCCACCGCCACCAGCACGGAAACGGCCATGCACCGCTCCCCCGACGACCCGTACCCCGCGGACACCGCGGCGTCGGCGGCGGCGGCGATGTCGGCGTCGGGCAGGACGATCATGTGGTTCTTGGCGCCGCCCAGGGCCTGGACCCGCTTGCCCTGGCGGGTGGCGGTCTCGTAGATGTGACGGGCGATGGGCGTGGACCCGACGAAGGACACGGCGGCGACGTCGGGATGGTCGAGGATGCGGGTGACGGCCTCGGCATCGCCGTGGACCACGTTGAACAGGCCGTCGGGGAGGCCGGCCGCGGTGAGCAACTCGGCCAGCAGCAGGGACGCCGAGGGGTCCTTCTCGGAAGGCTTCAGCAGGAAGGCGTTGCCGCACGCCAGGGCGTTGGCGCACATCCACACCGGCACCATGACCGGGAAGTTGAACGGGGTGATCCCCGCCACCACACCCAGGGGCTGGCGGATGGAATAGACATCGACCTCGGTCGAGACCTGCTCGCTGAACTCACCCTTCAGCAGCTCAGGGATGCCACAGGCGTACTCGATGTTCTCCAGGGCCCTGGCCACCTCGCCCAGGGCGTCGGCGGTCACCTTGCCGTGCTCGCTGGTCAAGATGGCGGCCAGCTCCTTGCGGTTGGCGTCGACGAGCTCCCGGAACCGGAACATGACCTCGGCCCGCCGCCCGAGCGGCGTGGCCCGCCAGGCCGGGAACGCCTCGCGGGCGGCGGCCACCGCCTGGTCGACGACCGCCGCCGCGGCCAGGTCGACCTCGGCCTGCTGGCGGCCGGTGGCCGGGTTCCACACCGGCCCCCGCCGGCCGTCGTCGGGGCCGGCGACGATCCGACCCCCGATCCAGTGGGAGATGCGCTGCATGGTGGGCCCTCCTACGTCAGATACTGCGACAGGCCGCGCTTTTGGAACTTGCCGTGGCCCTTGCGGCCGACATACTGGCCGCCCTCCACGATGACTTGGCCCCGGGAGATGACCGTCTCGGCCCGGCCGGTGACGGTCATGCCCTCCCACGCCGAATAGTCGATGTTCATGTGGTGGGTCTCGACGCTCAAGGTGTGTTCGGCCGACGGGTCGTAGATGACGATGTCGGCATCGCTGCCGGGGGCGATGGCTCCCTTCTTGGGGTAGAGGCCGAACATGCGGGCCGGCGTCACCGAGCACGTCTCCACCCACCGCTCGAGCGAGAGTTGGCCGCTCACCACGCCCTGGTGCAGGAGGTCGAGGCGGTGCTCGACGGAACCCATCCCGTTGGGGATCTTGGTGAAGTTGCCCACACCCAGCTCCTTCTGCTCCTTCATGCAGAACGGGCAGTGGTCGGTGGACACGCAAGCCAGTTCATTGGTGCGCAGCCCTTTCCACAGGTCGGCCTGGTGGTGGGCGTGGCCGGTGCGCACCGGCGGCGAACACACCCACTTGGCCCCCTCGAAACCGGGCTTGGCGAGGGTCTCTTCGAGGGTCAGGTACAGGTACTGGGGGCACGTCTCGGCGAAGACGTTGGCGCCGGTGTGACGGGCGGCGGCCACTGCCTCCAGCGCCTCGGAGGCCGACATGTGCACGATGTACAGCGGGACGTTGCCCGCCACGCCGGCCAGGACGCACGCCCGGTGGGTGGCCTCGCCTTCCAGCACCGACGGCCGGCTGAGGCCGTGGTACACCGGGTCGGTCTCGCCGCGGCTGATGCACTGGGCGGCGAGGACGTCGATGGCGATGCCGTTCTCGGCGTGCATCATGATGGTGGCGCCGATGTCGGCCGCCTTCTGCATGGCCTTCAGGACCTGGCCGTCGTCGGAGTAGAAGACGCCGGGGTAGGCCATGAACAGCTTGAAGCTGGTGACGCCCTCGTGGGCGACCAGCTCGTCCATGGCCTTCAGGGCGTCGTCGTCGACCCCGCCGATGATCTGGTGGAAGCCGTAATCGATGGCGCACTGACCGTCCGCCTTGGCGTGCCACTGGGCCAGGATGTCCTGGACCCGTTCGCCGGTGTGGTGGGTGGCGAAGTCGATGATGGTGGTGGTGCCGCCCCATGCCGCCGCCCGGGTCCCGGTCTCGAAGGTGTCGACCGAAAAGGTGCCCCCGAAGGGCATTTCCATGTGGGTGTGGACGTCGATGCCGCCGGGGATCACGTACCGGCCGGTGGCGTCGATCTCCCGGTCGGCGGTCACCGCCGCCCCCTGGGAGGAGCCGGCGGCGTACAGGGCGGCGACGGTCTCGCCGTCGACCAGGACGTCCATGGGCGCCGCCCCGGTGGCGGAGACGACGGTGCCGTTGCGGATCAGGATGGTCACGCCCCGACCTCCTCGATGGCGGATTCGATGATGTCCAGTCCCTCCGCGGCTTCGGCGCCGGTCAGGGACAGCGGTGGGGCCATGCGGAGCACGTTGCCGTACAGGCCCCCTTTCCCCACCAGAAGGCCACGCCTCCGGCAGGATTCCATGAGGGCCGCCGTCGCCTCGGGCCACGGGGTGATCGTCCCGGGGTGGCACGTCTCGACGGCGATCATGAGGCCCCGGCCGCGAACCTCGGCCACGTACCCGAAACGCTCGGCGAGGGGCCGCAGGCGTTCCATGAACAGGTGGCCCATCTTGAGGGCGTTGCCCTGGAGGTCGTGCGACAGCAGATACTCCAGATTGGCCAGGGCGCCGGCGGTGGCCAGCGGGTTGCCGCCGAAGGTCGAAATGGAGTTGGCGGTGACGCTGTCCATGATCTCGGCGGGCGCCACCACCCCGGCGAGGGCCAGGCCGTTGCCGATCCCTTTGGCGAAGGTCAGCACGTCGGGGACCAGCCCGTGGGCCTGGTAGCCCCAGAAGTGCTCGCCGGTGCGGCCCCACCCCGTCTGCACCTCGTCGGACACGAATGGGATGCCGTAGCCGTCGAGCACCTCCTTCATGGCCCCGAAGAAGCCGTCGGGCGGCACCGCAAAGCCGCCTACTCCCTGGACGGGCTCGGCGATCATGCACGCCACGTCGCCCGAGGTGCACATGTCGATCACGTCGCGCAGGTCCAGGACGCACGCCGCGGTGTAGGCGGCGTCGTCGAGGTGGCGGTACGGGGAACGCAGCCGGTAGCCGCCGTGGACGTAGGCGACACTCAGGCCCGAGAGCGACGTGGGCGACCACGACCGGTTGCCGGTGATGGCCACCGCGCTGAAGGACCGGCCGTGGTAGCTGTTGCGCAGGGCCAGGATCTGGTTGGAGCGGCGGAAGCAGGTGGTCAGCAGGAGGGCGGCGTCGTTGGCCTCCGACCCCGACGGGGTGAAGAACACCTTGGCGTCGGGGATGCCGGAAAGGGCGGCGATCCGCTCGGCCAACTCCACCAGTGGGCGGGAGAGGTACAGCGTCGAGGTGTGCAGCAGCTTCCCCGCCTGCTCTCGGATGGCGTCGACCACCTCGGGGACGGCGTGGCCGCTGATGGTGGTCAGGATGCCGCCGAAGAAGTCCAGGTAGCGGTTTCCGTCGGCGTCCCAGACGTAGCGGCCCTCGCCCCGGACCAGCTCGATGGGCTGCTGGTAGTAGAGGGCCAGCCAGCGGGGGCTTATCTGGCGGTACCGGGCCTCGAGGTCGCTCACGGACGGGTGAGGTCGCCGTAGGCGTCGGGCCGGCGGTCCCGGTAGAAGGCCCAGCGAGCCCGTACCTCTTCCAAAAGGTCCATGTCGAGGTCCCGCACGATCAGCTCGGCGCCGTGGGGGTCGCCGATCTCGCCCACGAACTTGCCCTCGGGGTCGACGAAGTACGAGGTGCCGTAGAAGTCGTTGTCGCCCAGGTCCTCCACGCCCACCCGGTTGATGGCGCCGATGAAGTACTCGTTGGCGACCGCCGACGCCGGCTGCTCCAGCTTCCACAGGTAGGAGGACAGGCCGCGGTGAGTGGCGGACGGGTTGAACACCACCTGGGCCCCGCTGAGGCCGAGGGCCCGCCAACCCTCGGGGAAGTGGCGGTCGTAACAGATGTAGATGCCGACCTTGCCGACAGCGGTATCGAAGACGGGATAGCCGAGGTTGCCGGGCCGGAAGTAGAACTTCTCCCAGAATCCCTTGACCTGGGGGATGTGCGTCTTGCGGTACTTGCCCAGGTAGGTGCCGTCGGCGTTGACGATGGCGGCGGTGTTGTACAGCACGCCGGCCTGCTCCCGCTCGTACATCGGCAGGATCAGGACCATGTTGAGCTCTCTGGCCAGCGCCTGGAAGCGCTCGGTGGTCGGTCCGGGGATGGACTCGGCGTAGGCAAAATAGGCGGGGTCCTGCACCTGGCAGAAGTAAGGCCCGTAGAACAGCTCCTGGAAGCACATCACCTGGGCGCCCTGGGCGGCCGCCTCGTGGGCGTACTCCTCGTGGGCCTTGATCATCGTCTCTTTGTCGCCTGTCCAGTTCGTCTGAACGAGCGCAGCACGGATGGAATTGCCCATGTTCGACCCTCCTTCGACCTTGCCCTCCTCGACCCAATACTACGAGGCGCCGCCGCGGGACGGCGGCCGGGCGGGAGTGTTAGGCGCTGAGGGCGGCCACGTTCAAGCTGCCGGCGCTGGAGGCGCCGCCGGGCAACAGGGTGATGGTCATGGCCTTGCCCAGCGAGCCGGCGATGCCGCCCGGGGGCAGCGGGACGATGGTGGGGCCGGCGGCCACGATGTCGAGGGAGAAGATGGTGTTGGTGCCGTCGACGATGCGAAGGCCGCCGCCCGTCGGCGCCGCGGAGTAGGAGGCGGCCAGCATGGTCAGTCGTTGGGATCGGCCGCTCACCGCCGGGTAGTTGATGGTGGCGGCGGTGTTGGCTGGGGCGACGACGGACGCGGGATGCGACGACGGCGGCGAGGCCAGCGCCACCCCCAAACCGTCGCCCACGTTGCTGAAGCTGCGCTGGCGGTCCATCTGGGCGTTCGGGCCGCTGACCAGCGAGGGGCTGACCATGACGGTGTTGATGGGCGGCCCCTGATCGGCTCCGGCGCCCAGCATCATGGTGTACAGGCCGCTCGGGCCCTCGCTGATCACGCAGCCAACCGGCAACATGCCGAACGGCGTCATGTCGGTGGCCCGGGGCCCGGTGGCCGACCGGGTGTCGTAGGTCAAGGTGTTGGCGCCGCCGACCTGGATGGGCGACGCCAGCAGTACCGGGTTGGCACCAGCGGTGTAGCCGGCGGCGGCGTACAGGAACTCGGGGCCGCTGTTGCCGCTCAGCAGGAGGGGCTCGCCCGGGTTCAGGCCGACCGGGGCCGAGGCGAGGGTGATGGCGGTGGACCCGACAGCGTTGCCGGCGGTGATCGGGAGGTGGTGGGGCAGCTTGGCGGTGAGGAGGCGCAGGCGGTCGTAGGACGCGCCGTTGGGCCCCACGCCGGCGTAGGCGAACTCGGCCACGGCTTGGAGGGAGGCGCCGCCGTCGCCGTCAGGCGGGACGGCGGCGGTGACGGCGGCGACCGACGGCACGGTCGCGGCCCGCAGCAACTCGGCGTGGGTGGCGGCGTCGGCGGGGGCGGCGCCGGCCGTCTCCGGGGCGAGCAGGGGAGCGGCCAGCACCGCGCCCGTCGCGCCCATGACCCCGAGGCTGAGCAGGCTCCGTCTCGACAGCGAGCTCGCCCCTCCCGCCGCAGTCGCCCCGGTCAGCTCATCGCGTGGGCTGTTCATGGTGGCCCCTCCTTGCCCGCCCCGTCCGATTCATCGGATTCCGGCTCAGTACGGTAGCGGGAATCCGTCGACGATGTGCCGGACCGTGGCCGCCTCGTCGGTTGTCAACACCCCTTCCCAGGCCCGCACCGCCTGACCAGCGATCCGGCGGGCGTCGTAGCCGCGACCGGGCCGGTTGACCTCGGCCAGGTACCGGTTGGCGGCGTCGGTCCACGTCAGTCCGAGGCGGGCAAACAGCCGCTCGTACTCCCGCTCGGGGGCGGCGCACAGCTGCTCGTGGGCCACCACCGCCCGGTCGGGATGTTGCCCCTGGCTGCGCCGGCTGGCCGTCATCAGCACGCCCACGCACCATGCGGTGCGGGCCAGCCGCGAGGCGTCGGGGGGCGGCGGCGCGATACCGAGCGGCTCGAGGTAGTTCCGGGCGACGCGGGGATCGGTGTCGATGCCGCCGAGCGGGATGTCCATGACCAGCCAGCTGGCCACCACGTTGACCGGGTCCCGTTCCAGCGTCACGACCTGCGGCTGGAACCGCTCGACCACCCATTCCAGGCAGAAGGTGACCAGGACGGACTTGGCGATGGCCACGGGAGGCGGCCGCCGCAGGCGCGTCGCCACCGCCGCCGCCGGACGGACGAGGGCGTCCATGACGGGCGCCGGCAGGCGGCGGGCACCCCGACCGAGCGCGACCAGCGCAGGTGCCGTCGGCCAGCCGCCCCGGTAGGCCAGCCGCCACAGTTGCTCGTAGTCCGGGGCCTCCTCGGCGGGGTCGAGGACGGGGTGCAGGCCCCGTAGTTCCTGCACGGGGCGGGCGAGGGGGTTGGCGTCGGGGTTGTCCGGCTCCTGGACCACCACGCTGCCGGGATGGCGGCCGAGCACGTTGGCCACCCACGTGGTGCCTGAGCGGGGCAGCCCGACGACCAGGATGCGGCTCACGGCTGGCTCACGCCCGGTTCCGAGGTCCTCACGAGCGGTGACTGTACCGATCCGCCCCCCAGCCGCGGTCGCCGGGATGGTCGCCACCCGGGTGCGGCGGGGCGCCCGGTAGTGTCTCGGCGTGTCATCGGAGGTCAGACGCTGGGACGTCGTGGCCTACCAGGGCGCCGATGCCCTCGCCGGGGCCACGCCGGCATGGGAAGCCTGCCTGACGGCGTGCCCGGAAACGCTGGTGTTCTCCCGCCCGGCGTGGGCAGACGCCTGGTTGGCGGTCTACGGCCGCCGGCGGACGGCGTGCATCGTGGTGGTGACGGCTGACGGGCAGCCTGAGGCGGTGTTCCCGCTGCAGACCAGCGTGGTGCCGGTGCTGGGGCTGCGGCGCCTGGAGTTCATTGGCGGCTCGCCTCCGACGTGGCGGCAGTGGGCGCTCAACCCCGACGGGCTCGGGCAGGTGATCTACGCCGGCGGGGTGATCGTCCCCGGGGAGGAGGACGGGGCGCTTCGGGCCTTGCGGGGCTGGCTCGATGCCGGCGCCGGGCGCTGGGACATGGTGCGGCTCAACTGCGTCCCCGCCGACAGCCCCCTCGCCCACGATCACTGGCCGCTCGGACCGGCGTGGCGATGCCAGGAGACCACCCAGGTGAAGCACCGCATCGACCTGACAGTCGGCTGGGACACGTGGATGGCGACAATCAGCAAGCGGCAGCGCCGCCACCTCAACTACGAACCCCACGCCCTGACGCGAGCGGCCGGGGGCCAGCTCGAGCTGGACGAGGTCCGGGGGGGCGGCGTGGCCGCCGCCATGGAGGAGTATCTGGAGCTGAACCGGGTCCGCTGGGCGGCACTCCAGCGCCCCGGCATCCTGGCGGGCGACGTCGCCCTGTACCGGCGCCTAGCGGGTGACCCGGGCAGCGGAATGGTGTTCTACCGGTTGACCGCAGGCGGGCGGCTGCTGGCCTGCCAGTTCGGATTCGACCACGGGGGTCGCTACCTGATCTACGGGCTGACGTTCGATCCGTCCTTCGAGCGCCAGAGCCCGTCGCAGGTGCTGATGCATTTCGTGATCCGGCGCTCCTTCGACGACGGCCACCGCGAGGTCGACCTCGGCGCGCTGCGCATGGTGGAGCAGTGGACCCGCGACACCCGGTTCCGGGCCCACCTCACCGCCGTGTCCCGCCGGCCGGCCGCCCGGGCCCGGGTGGCGGCGCTGGCCGGGGGGGGACGCGCCGTCCACGCCGCCCAGGAGTCACCGACGGGGAAACGGGTGCGGGCCGCGGCGGCCAAGCTGGCGGCGAGCCGGCGGCCGGCGCCGGCCGGCTCCACGGTCAGCGGGGCGCCGGCGCCGGCGGCAGAGGAGCGCGACCTTGAAGGGGCGAAGGTCACCGTCATCGTGCCGACCTTCAACTCGGCGTCGGTGCTCGGCGCCTGCCTCAAATCGCTGCGGCGTCAGAGCGAGCCGTGCCGGATCGTGGTGATCGACAACCATTCCACCGATGGCACCACGGACCTGGCGGCGGTGCTGGCCGACGACGTGGTGACGGCCGGCCCGGAACGCTCGGCGCAGCGCAACCTCGGCGCCCGCCGGGCCACCACGCCGTATATCGGCTTCATCGACTCGGACATGGTCGTCTCCGAGCGGGTCGTCGAGGAGGCGGCAGGGATCCTCGAAGGCGACACCGGCGCGGTCATCGTGCCCGAGCGCAGCGTCGGGTCGGGCTTCTGGGCCGCGGTCCGCCAGTTCGAACGCTCCTTTTACGTGGGGAGCGACACCGTGGAGGCGGCCCGGTTCTTCCGGCGGGACGTGTTCGAGGCCACGGGCGGGTTCGACGACAGCTTCGTCGGCGGCGAAGACTGGGACCTGCACCTGCGGGCGGCCAAGCTGACCACCATGAGCCGGACAACCAGCACGATCGACCACGACGAGAGCGGGCTGCGGTTGCGGGAGACCTGCGCCAAGAAGGCGTACTACGCCGCCGGCCTGCGGGTCTTCGCCGCCAAGCACGGCGCCGACGCCTTGACCGCGGCGGTGTTCGACCGGGCCTACCTGCGCCGGCCGTGGAAACTCGTCTATCCCCACCCCGTCCTCGGCGTCGGCCTGGTCGCCCTGAAGGGCGCGGAACTCCTGGCGGTGGGCGCCGGCCTGGCGAGGAGCCGCCCCCGATGACGGCGCCCGTGCCGGGGCCGCTGGCCGGACGGCGGGTCTTGCTGGTGACCTTCGGTTCGGTGCTCCGGCCCGACGGCGGTTTGGCGGTGCGGGCCCGGGCCACGATCGAGGCGCTGGTCGGCCTCGGCGCCCACCTCACGGTGGTCAGCCACCACGAACCCCCTGAGGTCGCGACGGCACTGGCCGGCGACGTCGACATGGTGACGTTGAGCCGTCCCCTGCACCTGGGATTCTCCACCGAGCTGGTCGCGACCGTGCGGGCCGGCGCCCGCTGGGCCGACCTGATCGTGGTGGAGAGCGCCCTTTTCTTGCCCGCCGTGATCGCCGCCGGTCCCTCCGCCCCGATCGTGTGGGACACCAACGAGTGCGAGACCCTCCACTACCGGCGTCTCCCCCGCTCGCCGGGAAATCTCGCCCGCCGGCTGGCGTGGCGGTTCCTCGAGGGGTGGGCGGCGCGCCGGGTGGCGATAGCGGTGGCCATCAGCGAGACGGAGGCCGAGGCGTGGCGGCGGCTGTTTCCCCGCCTGGCGGCACGGACTGTGACCGTGGCCCACCGGGCCCACGCTCGCCCAGCGGCCGCATGGCGGCCGGCGGGAGCGGGACCTGCCACGACCGTCCTGCTGTTTGTCGGCAACGCCTTGGGGAAGCACAACGCCCGGGCCGTCGCCTGGCTGACCGAGGTCCTGGCGCCCCAACTCCCGCCGTCCACCGTGCTGGTCCTGGCGGGCCGGGGCACCGACGTGGTGCCCGCCGCCGGCGGCGCGGCGGCGGGCGCGGCCCCAGCGGCGGCGGGCGCGGCGCGTGTCATCGGATTGGGCTTGGTCGATGACATCGATGCGGTCATCGCCGGTGCTGACATCTGCCTGGCCCCATTGCACGCCGGCGCGGGGGTGAAAACCAAGGTCTTGCATTACCTGGCGCACGGGAAGGCCGTCATCGCCACGCCCGCGGCAATGGAGGGCATCGAGGACGCCCCGGGCGTCACCGTCGCCGAAATGGACGGTTTTGCCGCGGCCGTGCTGGCGGCCGTGGGTCCGGGGCCGGCGGCGGCCGTGGGTCTGGGGCCGGCGGCGGCGGTGGGCGAGCGGGCGGCGGCGGTGACCGCAACCGACTGGATGGAACGCCGGCACGGCGCCGCGGTGGTGGCCGGCCAGTGGGCCGACGCCCTCCTGCCGCTGCTCGATCACACCCTGGGCCAGCCAGCACCAGACGCGCCGAGTG
>DATARN010000193.1:0-31750 GCA_036264135.1 Acidimicrobiales bacterium | reverse complement strand
TTCAGGTGGGCCGTAGAGGACTCGAACCTCTGACCCCTTGCGCGTCATGCAAGTGCGCTACCAGCTGCGCCAACGGCCCCGGAGGCGACCAGACTAGCAGCCGAGCCAGCCGCCAGACCGCTCCGTCCACCGGGCAAACCGGACAGGACTACAGCACCTCGGCGAAGCTCGTGGTCCCCTCCCCCTCCCCGCGAAGGAGGTTCTTGAGCAGTTTGCCCGGCGGGTTGCGGGGCAGCCGCTCGTGGCGGAACTCGACGTACGCCGGCACCTTGAAGTCGGCGAGGGCCGAGCCGACCCAGCCCCGTACATCGTCTTCGCTGAGCGCGGTTCCCGGCGCCACCTGGACGATGGCCTTGACCTCCTCGCCCAGCACCGGATGGGGGACGCCCACCACGGCGGCATCGAGGACCAAGGGGTGCTGGATCAGGCGATCCTCGATCTCGACGCAGTAGACGTTCTCGCCGCCGCGGATGATCATGTCCTTGGCCCGGTCGGTGACGAAGAGGTAGCCGTCGTCGTCGAGGTAGCCGATGTCACCGGTGTGCAGCCATCCGTCGGTGATGACTTTCGCCGTCTACTCCGGCTTGCCCCAGTACCCCGGAAAGATCTGCACCCCTTTCAGCCAGATTTCTCCCGGCCGGCCGGGACCCAATGGCGCCCCGGCGCCGTCCACGACCCGCACCGACATCCCGGGAAGGGGCCGCCCGACGGACCCCGGCCGCTCCGCCATCTCCGGCCCGGAGTTGACGGTAACCACGGAGGAGGACTCGGTGAGCCCGTAGGCATTGCGGATCATCGCCACGTTGGGGAAGGTCTCCCGGACCTCCCGCTGGAGCCGGCTCCCCGACGGCGATCCGCCGTAGGCCACTGTCCGCACCGAGGAAAGGTCGTACCTGTGGCGGGCGGGGTGCTCGACGACCCGCGCCACCATGGTGGGCACAGTCGTGAAGATGGTCACGCCTTCGTCCTGGATGAGCCGCAATACTTGCTCCGGGTCGAAACGGCCGACCGTCATCACCAGCTTCACCCCCGCCGCCATGCCCAGGACGACCCCGGCGTGGCATCCGGTGACGTGGAACAGCGGGGCGGTGATCAGCGACACCGGCGGGCCACCGCCGCTCACGTCGTCGCTGCCCCAGATCATGGCCGCGGCAACCGTCATGTAGAAGGTGTTCTGGACGTTGGCGATGATGGTTCGATGGGTCGAGATGGCCCCTTTGGGCCGTCCGGTCGTGCCGCTGGTGTAGAGGATCACCGCGGGATCGTCCTCGGCGATCGGCCCATCGGGAAACACCTCCGTGGGCGAGGCGACCAGCTCGTCGAAACGGCGCCAGCTCGTGCCGTCCGCGGCTGGCGACGCCCCGTCGTCGATGAAGAACACGGCCTCGAGCGACGGCAGTTCCCCGACCCGATCGGCGATGCGGGCGAAGCGGTCCCGGTCGGCGACCAGCACCCGAGCCCCGGAGTCGGCCAGGCCGTACATGATTTCGTCGGCCTTCCACCAGCCGTTGAGGCCGACCAGCACCGCCCCCATGTCGACGCAGCCCCAGAACGTGAACACCCATTCCGGGCAGTTGGCCGCCAGGACCGCCACCCGGTCGCCCGGACCGACGCCCAGCGCGGCCAGCCCTTGGGACACGGCGTTGGCCGCCTCCACGACCTGGCGGAAGCCCAGGCGGCGGTCACCGTAGACGATGTGGGTTTGGTCCCCGCGGGCCAGTCCCAGCTCGGCCAGCCGCCGCAACGACGGCATCCGGTGCCGGTACACCGGCATGGTGAGCCCCCGAACCTCCTCCTCGGCGATCTCGAACATCGCCCCCGGCGCGGTCAGCATCTGCTGCACCTCGAAGCTGCTCGGCACGGCGACTCCCCCCGCCAGAAACAACGTGATCGCCTTGGCATCCTACGAGGGCACCGGCGGCCGGCGGCGGGCGGCGTCAGGTAGATTCCCTGGGTGGCCGGACAAGCCGGCGCGGCCGCAGGAGACCTCCTCCGCTCCGCGGCGCTCGCCATTCACGCCGAACGGGATCACGACCGCCTCGTCGGGTGGGTGGCCAATGCGCTGGCTGCCGCCACCGACGCGCCCGTCGCCGGCTTGGTGGTCGACATGCGGCTCCAGTCGCGTACCTGGGTCGTGGCCGCGGACAGCGCCCGGGACCTGGCCGTGCTCGGCGACCCGCAGGCGACCCCGCCCTTGCAGAGCGTGCTGGAGGGCACCCGTGTTCGCCTCACCGACGACGAGCAGCTGCGCCGAATGCTCGGGGTCCAGTCCGTCGTCGTCCTGGCCGTACCCGGCGCCGGCGGCCGCCCCCACGGCTTGGCGGTCCTCGGATGGCTGGGCGACGAGCACGCCGCCGAAGGCTCCCTCGCCGTCGCCGAGGCCCTCCTCGCCCATCTCGGCGTGGCCCTGGACAACCGGGTGGCGTTGGCCGGCGTCGAGGCGGCGCAGCGCGACGTCATCCACAAGCTTCAGGAGGCGGTGCACCCACCCACGCCGTCGGTGCCGCAGACCGAGCTGGGCGTGTTCTACCTGGCCGCCGACCAGCAAGCCTCGATGGGCGGTGATCTCTACGACTGGGTGCTGCTGCCTGACGGTACGTTGCACCTGGCGGTCGTCGATGTGATGGGAAAAGGGGTGTCGGCGACGAAGGACGCCCTCGCCGTCACCCATGCCCTTCGCCTCCTCGTTCTCGACGGTGTCTCCCTGGACGTCGTCATCGCCCGCGCCGACGCGCTGGTCACCGCGCAGAACCCCGAACTGGTCGCCACCCTGATCATTGGCCGCTACGACCCGACTTCCGGCAAGCTGCAATTGGCCGGCGGAGGTCATCCGCCGCCGTTGGCCATCCTGGGCGGGGCGGCGCAGTGGATCGCCGTGGGCGGCCGGCCGATCGGCTTTCCCGGTGCCGGCTCCGACGGCATCGTGACCATCGAGCTCGATCGCTCCGACACGGTGATCTTCTACACGGACGGGCTCATCGAGGCGACGAAGGACATCATCAGCGGCCTTGACAAGCTGGCCCACTCCGCCGAGGACACGGCGAGGTATCCGGCCGCCGCGTTGGCCCGGGCCTTGGTTGAGCGTTCGCTGGCCGACGCCGTCCGCAATGACGACTCACTCGCCCTCGTCCTGCGCCGGCGCTCTCCACCTCCCCCCAGCAACGGATTACCGCTGGCCCCGTTCGAATACCGCTTCACCCCTTCGGCCGCCGCTGTTCCCCTGGCGCGCCATTTCCTCCACGACTGGCTGGTCCGGGTGCCGGTCGAAGCCGGTGAAGCCTCGGACCTACTTCTGGTAGCCACCGAACTGGTGGCCAACGCCGTCCGCCATTCCAGCGGGCAGCCGGCCGGGGTGGCGCTGCGGGCTTCGGTACACGAGGGCGACGTGATCCTCGAAGCCGAGGATGACGGCGGCGGTCCCATGGCCCTGCCCGGACCGGCCGACGACCTTCCCGACGCCTTCGCCGAGCGGGGCCGAGGGCTGTTCCTGGTGCGGGCGCTCGTTGACCTGCTCGAGAGCGAAATCAGCGACGACCGAACCGTCGTTCGCGTCGTGCGCCGGGCCGTCGTCGCCGGCGCCCGGCCCTGATCCCTCAGGCGGGCGGGTTGTTGTTACCGGGAACCTCGGACTCCTCCTGGTCGTCCTCGAAGAGGTACTCGTGGTGCTCCTCGGACTTGGTCTCCTCGTCGAGGTGGTGCCGGGCCTCCTTGATCTCCTCTTCGAGGTGATCGAGTTTCGCCTGGTCCTGACTGACCGTTTCCTTTTCGTCCATGGCCCGTTTCCTACCCCCGTCACGGCCGGGACCGCAACCAGGTCTGTCCCTTACCATCGGCCCGTGTTCGCGTATGTCAACGGCGCCGTCGTCGACGAGGCCCAGGCCCGCGTCGACCTCTTCGACCATGGCTTCACGGTCGGCGACGGCGTGTTCGAGACCATCGCGGTGCGCGACGGCGTCGCCTACGCCGTGACCCGGCACCTGGCCCGGCTGGTGCGATCGGCGGTCATGTTGGGCTTCGACCCGCCCGACGGCGGCGAGCTTCGGAGCGCGGTCGACGCCACCATGGCCGCCAACCCGACGCTGGCATGGGGGGCGGTGCGAGTCACGCATACCTCGGGGCCGGGCACGGTCGGCTCGGGCCGGGGCGGCGGGACCCCGACCACCGTTGTCGCCATCCGGGCCATGGGCCGCCACGACCGTCTGGCGGAGATCATCACCGTTCCCTGGCCGCGCAACGAACGCGGCGCCCTGGTCGGGATCAAGACGACGTCGTACGCCGAAAACGCCGTCGCCCTGGCTGACGCCCACCGCCAGGGCGCGACCGAGGCCATGTTTGCCAATACCAGGGGCAACCTCTGCGAAGGGTCGGGGACCAACGTGTTCGTGGTGATCAACGGGCAACTGGTGACTCCCCCGCTGTCGTCGGGCTGCCTGGCGGGGATCACCCGCGGCCTGGTCATGGAGCGCTGCGGTCTGGATGTCGAAGAACGTGACGTCGCCATGGACGTGCTGTACATGAGCGACGAGGCGTTTCTCACCTCGGCGACGCGGGACGTGCAGCCAATCCGTTCCGTCGACGGCCGGGCCCTGCCGACGTGCCCCGGGCCGGTGACGGAGCGGGCGGCCCTGGCCTATGCCGCCCTGCTCGCCGCCGATCCCGACCCGCCACCAAGCGCCGCCTACAGTCGCTGACATGCCCCTGGCGTACATTCCCAGCCCGCCGGGCAGCGACATCGGCATCGGGCCCCTCAAGCTCCATGTCTATGGCGCCCTCATCGTCGTCGGCGTGGTCGCCGCGGTGTGGGTCGCCGATCGCCGGTGGCGGGCACGGGGCGGGGAGGCGGGCACGTTCTCCGCCATCGCCATGTGGGCGGTCCCCGGTGGCCTGATCGGCGCCCGGCTGTACCACGTGGTGACGGACTACGAGTTGTACACCCACGATCCGCTCGGCGCTCTGGAGATCTGGAAGGGGGGCCTCGGTATCTGGGGCGGCATCGCCGGCGGGGTCCTGGCCGGCTGGATCTATATCCGCCGCCACGGCCTCGACTTCGGCGCCATCCTCGACTGCGTCGCGCCCGCGCTGCCCCTCGCCCAGGCGATCGGGCGGTGGGGCAACTACTTCAATCAGGAACTCTTCGGCCGGCCGACCACCCTGCCGTGGGGCCTGAAAGTCGCCCCGGACAAGGTGGTCGCCGCCCTGGGCAGCCACCCGGTGCCCCCCGCGTACGCCCACGCCGCCGCCTTCCAGCCGACGTTCCTGTACGAGAGCATCTGGGATCTGATCGTGGTCGCCCTGGTCCTGTTGGTGGAGCGGCGGGCACGGGGCCGGTTGCGCAAGGGCTACCTCTTCGCGGTGTACGTGTCGCTCTATACCTTCGGCCGCTTTTTCACCGAATACCTCCGCATCGACTTCGCCCACAAGATTCTCGGGCTGCGGCTCAACGACTGGACCAGCATCATCATCTTCGTGGTGACGACCTTCGTCCTTCTGCGCAAGGGAGTCGTCCGGGGGCAACCGACAACCGAGCGCCAGGCCGCCGACTCCGAACTCCAACCCGCCGGCGTTCCCGTCGGCGGTGCCGAAGGGGGCAGCACCCTTTCCACGACCGATCTGCAGGGCGAGATCCGCCCGTCCAGCGTTCCCGATCCCGGCACCGGCGACTCCCTCGTCGACGAACCGGTCCCCCCGGTGTCCACGCCCGAGCCGGCGCAACCCGAGGCCCCACCGGCCGCGCCCGACGCCTCGGGCGCCCCGGCGGAACCGACCGTGGCGGCTCCGGCCGACCCCCCTACTTCTGGCTCAGGCTCGTCGCCAGCTGGCCAAACAGCGGAGGAATCCCCGCCGCACTGACCTCGCTGGCCATCTCGATCAGCAGCGTCCGCCCGGCCGAAACGAGGATGCGGACCTCGACGACCAGGTGCTGACCGCCCGTCGCCGGGCTGGAATCAAACTTCAAGACCTCGCCGACGGGCAATTGCTCGCCGCTCAGGGCGACGTTGGGCACCTTCTTGGCGGCGGCCACGACCGCCGTGACCGTGGCCGGCGTCAGCGGTACGGCGCCGGGCGACGAATACGACAGTACCGAGATGAAGGCGAACGGCGGCGCCGGCCGGTAGGCGAACAGCCGGATCGCCGCCTTCACCGCGGCGGCGCTTTGGGCCTGCAAAAGCGTCGCCAGTGACGGCGCCTGCTTGGCGAAGTCATCGATCCTCGTGGGTAGCGTTTGGGCGTCGGCCGGAACGGCCTTCCAGCCGTTCGGCACCGCCACCGACAGTGGATCCACCGTCTCTGTCAGGATGGTCGTGCCGCCGGGGCCCCCACGGGGGGAATAGGCGATCGTCGTCGGCACCGCGGCCACCGCCTGGGCGCCGGGCTTGGCGCCGTGCCGCCGGATGGTCGCGACGCCCACCCCGACGGTGACGATGATCGCCGCGGCCAGCAGGACCACTCCTGCTCGAAGCCCCGGAGTCCTCCACGCCTTACCCATGTGCTGAAACTGGTACCTGGTTCCTGATCCGGCCCGTGCGAGCCAGTGGACTCTACTGTCGCCCGGTAATCCCGCCGCCGCGCCGGCCGGATCGGTGCGACACTCCAACCATGGAGATCTATCAGGTCGACGCCTTCGCCCACGAGCCGTTCCGGGGCAATCCGGCGGCGGTGTGTCTCCTCGAGGGCGGCGGCGACGAGGCATGGATGCAGTCGGTGGCCGCCGAGATGAACCTGGCGGAAACGGCATTTCTGGACGCCGACCTCAGCGAACCGGCCACCTACCGCTTGCGCTGGTTCACCCCAACCGTGGAAGTAGATCTCTGTGGTCACGCCACACTGGCCTCCGCCCATGTGCTGTGGGAGCGCGGCGAAACGGCGAACCGGCTGCAGTTCCGCACCCGTAGCGGCACGCTCACCGCGGCGCGGGCCGAGGGCGGCATCCAACTGGACTTTCCGGCCGACCCGCCGAACCCGGTCGCATCGTTCGACGACGTCGCCGCCGCCGTCGGCGCCGAACCGGTGGCCGTCGCCCGGGGCCGCAGCTTCTACCTGGCCGAGCTGGCCGACGCCGGCCAGGTGCGTTCGTTGACACCCGACGTCGACGCCATCGCGGCCCTCGACGCCGCGGCCGTCATCGTGACGGCCGCCGGCGCCGGCGAGGCCGATTTCGTGTCCCGGTTCTTTGCGCCCCGCTTGGGCATCGCCGAGGATCCGGTGACGGGGGCCGCCCACTGCTGTCTGGCTCCCTACTGGCAGGGCCGCCTGGGGCGCGCCCGGCTCGTCGGCTATCAGGCGTCCGCCCGCGGCGGCTTCGTCACCGTCGAGGTGCACGGCGACCGGGTACTGCTGACCGGCCAGGCGGTCACCGTCCTGCGAGGCGAGCTGCTGGCATAGCGACCTACCAGCCCTGTTCCCGGACCGCGCGACGAAGACGTTGGCAACGGGGCTCGTAAGCTCGTAGGCATGGCTCCGGAGGACGAACCGGTCGACCCCCGCAACGCCGAGTTGCTCGACTGGCTATGGAACATCCCCGACCCCCCGGTCGCCCAGGACCTGGCCGGCCCGTCCGACCTCACGGCCCGACTGCGCTGGCCGGAACCGGAAGGACCGGCGGCGGCCCAGGGCGACGACCAACCGACACAGGCCGTCCCTCCCGTCGCCGGCGCCCCGTTCGATCCCTACTACCAGCCAGTTCCCGGCTCCGGGGCCGCGGGCGCCCCACCCCCACCGCCGGCGTCCGGTCCCGGCGAGTACCGCCCGGCCGGCTTCGACTATGACGCCGCCCTGGCGCCCATCTTTGCCGGGCAGGTCCCCCGCCAGCGCTTCTCCTGGAAGCGACTGCTACCGACCGCCGCCGTCCTCCTCGTGATCCTGGCCGGCGTCGGCGTGGGCTACAAGCTGTTCGGCACGACCGGCTCCCCCAAGCCCGCCAACATCACCTTCGGCGGCCCCACCACCGACCCCTCGACGACCCTGGCGGCGGTCGCCGTGCCGGTCTTCGGGGACACCACCACGTCGAGCTCCTCGACGTCCACCACGACGACGCCGACCACGACGCCGGCCGGAGCAACGGTCCCGGCCGCCGGGAGCAGCGGCACCACGCCCAGCGGCACGACCACGACAACCAGCCGCAGCACGACCACCGTGGCCCGGCCCACGTCCACCACCGCCCTGCCGGTCATCGTGGCGACCGTCCCCCCCGGCGTCACGACGACTCCCCCCATCTCGTTCCCGACCAGCACCAGCAGCACAAGCAGCAGCACCACCACCAGCACCCCTACCGCCAGTACCGCAACCACCGCCATCGGCCGTTCCGGGCACTGAGTAGCGTCCGCCCAAGTCACCTTTGGCGGTATCGGTGACGGGACCTACCCTGGAGCCATGATGACACTGAGCGTCGGCGCCAGCCTCCCCCGCCTCTCGTTCGCCCGGCTCGACGGACCGGGTCGGGTGACATGGACCCAGGGGCCCATGGCCAACGTGGTCTTCGTCCCCCATCTGGATCCGTGCGACGAGTGCCACCGCTACATCGCCGAGGTGGCGGCGTCAGCCAGTGGCCTGCAGGAATGGGCGACGCGCGCCCTGATCCTGGCCGGCCCGGGTTGGGGTCACCAGGCCCCGGCGGGCGTGCTGCTCCTCGACGACACCGCCGGTCACGGGCGGGCGGCCCTCGGCCTGGGCCCCCTTCAGGCGGCGGTGCTTCAGGCGGACCGCTGGGGCGCGATCTACCAGGCGGAGATCCTCGGATCCGACCAAAGCCACGACACCCTGCCCATCGCCTCCGAGTTGGCCGGCTTGGCCAAGTACATCGACATTCAATGCCCCGAGTGCGGCGTTCCCAGCCAGGAGTGGCGCGGCGTCAGCCCCTTCCCCCTGGGCTAGCCGTGTTCAGTCGTCGGTGGCGGTGTGGCAGACCGCCTCCACGTTGTTGCCGTCGGGATCCCGGACAAATGCCCCGTAATAGTGCGGGTGATATTCGGGAAAGATGCGGGGCTCGTGCAGTATCTCGGCGTCCCTGGCGCGGGCGGCTTCGAAGAACGAGCGTACGGCGGCCCGATCGTCGGCGATGAAGGCGATGTGAACCTCCCGATTCCCCTGTTCGCGCATCAGCGGTCCTAGCCAAAATATCGGCTTGCCACCGATTCCGTAGCCGATGACGGAACCAAAATCCATGACCCGGGCGCCACCCAACGGAGCCAGCACGGCATCGTAAAACGTGCTGGCAGCGGACATATCGGCGCACTGTATGGAGAGGTGGTCGAGCACGGTGGCGAGCCTACCCCGCGCCTACAGAGGCCCGGAAGGGGTGCCCGGAGGCGCCGGAGCCGGTAGGGTAGCCCGCCGAAGCGGACGAAAGGAGTTGCGATCGACCCATTACGTGAGAGCGTTCTGTGCCACTGAGCACGGCTTCGCTCGCTCGAGACAGCACCAGAGCACGACGCCCATTTGGGGCGCACGACCCGAGGAGTCGACATGCGAGGACGAGCACGGCTTGTCTATTCTGCAGTCACCGTGGGCGGCATTTGTGCCGCCTTTGTCGCGCCAAGCGCGAATTTGTCATTGTCGGTTAGAAATTCGGCGACGGGAACCTTCCGCCGCCACTCCGCTCCCGGCGGAGTTTTACCTAGCCGGTTTGCCGGCGTGGACGGACTTCCGCACGCGACGCTGATTGCCTCACCAGTCGCGGCCAAATCGGTCGCCGTCACACCGCACCCGGCGACCCCGCCGGACACCCCACCGGCCACCACACCGGCCACCACGCCGACGACGGCACCGGCTCCGGCGGCAGCCCCGCCGACACCGGCAGCAGTCGTCAGGGTGACCACCGCAGCCACGCCCCCTCGGGCGGCGCCGCCGCCGGCGGCGCCGCCGGTGGTGGCGGCCAGCGGTAGCTCACTTGGCGGCGCGTTCGCCTGTATCCGGGCCAAGGAGTCCGGGGGCAACTACGCCACCAATACCGGCAACGGCTACTACGGCGCCTACCAGTTCTCGTTGAGTACCTGGAGAAGCGTCGGCGGTACCGGCTTGCCGAGCGAGGCGCCGCCCGCAGTGCAGGATGCCTTGGCCCAGAAGCTCCAGCAGCGATCCGGCTGGGGCCAGTGGTCGACGGCGCGTCGCTGCGGCGTCTGACGGCCGCAGCATGACTTGCGGGGGGTTCGGTGCACGCCGGACCCCCCGCCTGTCCGTCAGGCTGAGTGGCGCCGGTCGAGCTCGCCCGGCGACGGCAGGTAGCGCGGCACCGCCCGCTCATAGGCGGACCGCAGCAATGGCGACGAGATCAGGAAGTCGGCGGTCGCCCGGTTGCACGCCACCGGAACATTCCACACCACCGCGATGCGCAACAGCGCCCTGACATCGGAGTCGTGGGGTTGGGACGCCAGCGGATCCCAGAAGAACACCAGCAGATCGATCTGTCCCTCCGCGATGCGAGCACCGATCTGCAGGTCGCCGCCGAGCGGGCCACTCTGAACCCGGGCGACGGGTAGCCGAAGCTGCTCCTCGAGCAGCGAACCGGTGGTCCCGGTGGCCAGAAGCTCGTGGCCGGCCAGCGTCGCCCGGTTGTAGCGGGCCCAGGCCAACAGATCTTTCTTCTTGTCGTCGTGCGCCACCAAGGCGATGCGCCGGGGGACGAGGGGAAGGGGTTGGGCGACGTCGTTGCTTGCGTCGGCCGATTCGGCGTCGGTATGTGCGGGGTCTGCCATGGCACCCATGGAGTCCTCCTACTTAGATCATGAAGCGGGAATGCCGGTGCCCTCGGGATCACGGTTGATGTCTTCTTCGTTTGTCACGAAAAATACAGCTCCTTTGGCTTCGCATCTCGTGAGTAAATCCGTTATGCAGTACGCACTGTACAACGGCCATTTCCCTACGGTGATCGAGTTGACACGATGTTAACTATTTGTTTCCGTAGCGGGATGATGAGCGCGTAAGTATTTACCTATTCCTTCAGGTTTGGCGTCTCACCATTGTGCTTCTGGCCGCAACTCCGTCCCGCCGACGGTCGCCGCCTACTGCGTGCCGAGGCCCAGGCTACCCCATTGTGAAAGGTTTCACAAGTCCCTGGAGCTCCCCGAGCCCCGGCGTGAGCGGCGCCGCGTCCCCGTTCACGCCACCACCGCGAGGCCGAGCCACGCGGGCCGAGGGGGCCGGTAGCGTGGCGCCGCATGGATGCCGTGGTCGGCGAGGTCACCGAGCTTCTCCAACACCTGATCCGCAACCGCTGCGTCAACGACGGGACGCCGGCGTCGGGCCACGAGGACCGCAGCGCCGCCCTGCTACGCGACTACTTCGACGGATCGGGGCTCGACCTGTCGACGTACGAGCCGACGCCCGGGCGGACCTCCCTCGTCGCCCGCATCGAGGGTCACGACCCCGACGCCCCGTCGGTTTGCCTCATGGGCCACACCGACGTCGTGCCGGTAACCGCGGAGCAGTGGAGCCGTGACCCCTTCGGGGGCGAGCTGGTCGCGGGCGAGGTGTGGGGGCGGGGGGCGATCGACATGCTGAACCTGACGGCCTCGATGGCCGTCGCCACCCGCCATCTGGCCGTCGAGGGGTTCCGTCCCGAGGGGACGCTGATCTACCTGGCGGTGGCGGACGAGGAGTCGGGCGGTCATCACGGCGCCGGCTGGCTGGCCGAGCATGCCTGGGACGCGGTGGGTGCCGACTACGTGCTCACCGAGTCCGGTGGCATCCTGACGCCGACACCGACGGGCCCCAAGGTCACCGTGACGGTGGCCGAGAAGGGGGTGGCGTGGCGCCGGCTGCGAGTCCGGGGGACGCCCGCGCACGGCTCGATGCCCTTCGGGGCGGACAACGCCATCATCAAGGCGGCGGAGATCGTGCGCCGGCTGGCCGCCTTCCGGCCCCGGGCCGAGATCGGGGAACTCTGGCGGACGTATGTCGCCAACAACGTCGTCGACCAGGAGCTGCGGGCCGCACTCCTTGACCCGGAGCGCATCTGGGCCGCCTGCCAAGCCTGCGATGACGCCCGGATGGCCAAGTTCTGGCATGCGTGCACCCACGCCACCTTTTCCCCCAATGTGGTGCACGGCGGGATAAAGACCAATGTCATCCCCGATGTCGTCGACCTCGACGTCGACATCCGGGCCCTCCCTGGTCAGACGCCGGAGGACGTGAACCGCCTCCTCGACGAGGCGCTGGGCGACCTGGCAGGCGAGGTCGAGGTGACCAGCTTGCAGAACGTGACCTCGACGGCCTCGCCGGCGGGCACGCCCCTATGGGAGGTGCTCGAGCGGTTGGCGGCGGCCGTGTACCCGGGCGCCACCCTGCTGCCCCGCATCACCGTGGGGGGCACCGACGCCGGGTACTTCCGCCGGCGGGGAGCGGTCGCCTACGGCTGCGGGCTGATGAGCCGGGAGGTCACCTACGAGCAGTTCGCCAACCGTTTTCACGGCAATGACGAGCGCATCGACGTGGCGTCACTCGGCCTCACCACCGACTTGTGGTTCGGCGTGGCCCGGGAGTTCCTGGGGCGCTGAGGGAGCCGGCGGGCGCGTCAGACCGACGGGGGACGAAACCGGCGCAGCCAGGCGATCATGGCCTCCACGCCCTCCTCGGAGTCGGCGTCGTTTCCGGCGAGCCACTCCCGGGCCATGTCGGGTGAGAGTTGGTTGTACAACAAAGCGAAGAGCAGCATCATCAGCGCCTGGCGGCGGCGGGGCGGAAGGCGAACCACCACGTCGCTCAGGCGCTCGACGAAGTCGTCCGAGCCCTCGGCCCGCAAGAGGGCCCAGCGCTTCCCGTCGCACAGCTCGGTGATCAGGGGCCCGAAGGGGTCCGGTTCACCCATTCGCGCGGTGGCGGCGGTGGACGGGAAACTCGAACCACACGGCCTTCCCCCGCTCCGTTGGCGTCGATCCCCACCGCGCCGCCAGCGCCTCCACCAGTTGCAGGCCGCGGCCGCCCACCGCCTCGAGCCCACGCGCCTGGACGGCCGGTCGATCGGCGGTCGGATCTTCGACCGACACGCGGACCATGCCGTCGAGTAGCGACATGTCGATCTGCATGGCCAGCACCCCGGCGGCGTGGCGGACGGCGTTGGTCACGATCTCCGAGGTGAGCAGCACGCCGGCCTCGTCGGGGTCGTCGCAGTCCCAGAGTTCGAGCATGGACCGCACCAGGGCGCGGGCCGCGCCGACCACCTCCGGTCCGGTCTCGGCTTCCACTCGCACGCTCAGTTCCACCACGCCAATCCTCGAATCACGAACTCGCCTTCTCCCCGATACCCCGCGAAGGGCCACGTCAACCGATTCGCGCGCGATCCGGGGTTCCACCGCGGCCGCAGGAGCAGCCGCTTCGGGATCGCGTCGCGCCGGGTGGCCGGTGGATCGCCCACCGTCTCCGGGGTTGCTGAAGCCGGGTAGTGGGTATTCCGTCCGCTCGTGGCGGACAAACCGGTCAGCTATGTCTTACCCATCCGGCGGACGTCGGCCGAGTCGCCGGCCGCCGAACTGACGGAGTACCTCAGGTGGCTGTCGTCGCGAGTGGACCTCGTCGTGGCCGACAACTCGCCGCCCGCCGCCTTCGCGGCCAACGATCGCGCCTGGGGGGCGTGGTGCCGCCACGTGCCGCCCTACCCTCGCTTCGGGCAGCCGCAAAGCCCCAAGGTGGCCAACGTCCTGACCGGGTTGCGCGTGGCCAGCCGCGACCTCGTCGTCGTCGCCGACGATGACGTCCGCTGGGATGACGCCTCGCTGGAGCGGGCCGCGGCGCTGGCCTCCTGCGCCGACCTCGTCCGGCCGCAGAACTACTTCTCACCCCGGGTGTGGCACGCCCGCTGGGATACGGCGCGCAGCCTGATCAACCGGGCGTTCTCCGCCGATTTCCCCGGCACCCTCGTCGTGCGCCGCTCGGTCGTGGAATCCGTCGGCGGCTACGACGGCGACACCCTCTTCGAGAACCTGGAGCTCATACGGACCGTGCAGGGCGCCGGCGGCCGGGTCGTCAACGCCCCAGACCTGTTCGTCCGGCGCGTGCCGCCCAGCACCTCGAGGTTCTGGTCGCAACGGGTCCGCCAGGCGTACGACGACTTCGCCCTGCCGGGGCGCATGCTCCTGTGGCTGAGCCTCCTGCCCGCCGTCGTCCTGGTTACGGTCCGGTTCGGCGGTGCCGGCATGGCCGCCTTCGTCGCCGTCTCGGTCGGGGTGGCAGAAGTCGGCCGGCGGCGCCGAGGCGGCCGCCAGGTGTTCTCGACCGACGCCGCGCTGTGGGCGCCGCTCTGGCTGGGCGAGCGGGCGGTGTGCGCCTGGCTGGCGTGCGCCGCCCGGCTGCTGTTCGGCGGGGTACGGTACAACGGCGTCGTCGTGCGGCGCGCCGCCCACTCCCCCCGCCAGCTTCGTCGCCGCGTGGCGCCGCCCCGAGGCGGATGTTCCATCCCCGTCGGGCCGGCGTCATGAGCCATCTGCCCGCGGCGCGGGGACCGATCAGCGACTGCGTGATCGACCACCTGCGCCACCACCCCGGTGACCAGCCCGCCGGATGGGGGTTGCCGTTGGCGGGCGCCGACGAGGAGGACCTCCAACTGGCCCTGTACTGCTGTTACGAGTTGCACTACCGGGGATTCACCGGGGTCAGCGAGGCGTGGGAGTGGAACGCCGGCCTCCTCGACCTACGCAGTCGCCTGGAGCAGGCGTGGCTCGAGCAGCTCTTCGACCTCGTCGGGCCGCCGGCACCGGTCGGCGATGTCAAGGCGGCCCTGCGCGCCGTGGTGGACGGCGGCACCGGACCGTCCCTGTCGGGCTACATGGCGGAGTCGGGCACCCTCCCCCAGTTCCGGGAGTTCGCGGTGCATCGCTCCGCCTACCAGCTGAAGGAAGCCGACCCTCACAGCTGGGCCATCCCCCGCCTGGACGGAACGGCCAAGGCCGCGCTGGTGACGATTCAAGCCGGCGAGTACGGCGACGGCTGCGCCGACGCCATGCACTCGGTGCTCTTCGCCCGCACCATGGAGAGCCTGGGGCTCGACGCAACCTACGGTGCCTACCTCGACGTCATTCCCGGGGTGACGCTGGCGACGGTCAACCTCATTTCCTTCCTCGCCCTCCACCGCCGCTGGCGAGGCGCCCTGCTCGGCCATCTGGCCGTCTTCGAGATGGCGTCGGTCGGCCCGATGGGCCGGTACAGCCAAGCCCTGCGGCGCTTGGGACTGGGCCGTGAGGCCACCACCTTCTACGACGTCCACGTCGAAGCCGATGCCGTCCACGAGGTCGTGGCCCTGCACCAGCTGGCGGCGGGCTTCGCGGCCGCCGAACCGGGCCGGGCCGGCGACCTGCTCTTCGGCGCCCGAGCGGTCATGGCCATCGAGGAACGCTTTGCCCGTCATCTGCTGGATTCTTGGGCCCACCACGGCTCGTCGCTCTACCGAACGGGATCCCGCCATCCCCTCATGCCCGCCCCAACGGCCCCCGGGGCGTCCGTCGGAGCCGTTTAGGTAGGCGAAAAGCCCGGTATGCTCGACCATATCGCCGCACGATGAAACGCCGGCGGTCCCGGTCGTCCTCAAGATGCGGGTGACGGCAGGAGCACACCCCTTTTCGGGCTGAGCGCTGCGAGGCCCGTCTTTCGGGAGGGAGGCATCCCCATGCTCACCGATGATCTCGTCCACCGCGCCGATACCGACCAGGCGACGCGACCGCGGGAGTTCCCCCGCCTAGTCCCCGCCGCGCCGTCACCGCGTCGCCATGCCGGTACGCCGGCGGCGGACGCCATCGCACCCCTTCTCTCCGTGTTGTTCCCCGACGGCGTCCCGGTCCCCTTCCGCTTCTGGGACGGCAGCGTGCTCGGCCCGGACACGGGGCCGGGAACCGTTCTCGTCCGGTCCCCCAATGCGCTGCGGCGCCTCCTCTGGGCGCCCGGCGACCTCGGGGTGGCGCGCGCCTTCGTGATCGGCGACCTCGACGTCGAGGGCGACCTGTTCGCCGTGCTGCGGGCCCTGCACACCGGCCACCCCGATTTCGCCGCCGGGCCGGCTGAGCTGTGGTCAGCGGTCCAGTCGTGTCGCCGGGCCGGCGCCCTCGGCCCACCGCTCCCACCCCCACCCGAGGAGGCCCGTACCCACGGTTGGCGGCACTCGAAGCGTCGCGACAGCCAGGCCATTCGCCACCACTACGACGTCGGCAACCACTTCTACCGGCTGTTCCTCGGTCCGAGCATGACGTATTCCTCCGCCCGATTTGTCGACGACCGGGCCAGCCTGGAGGAGGCGCAGGCGGCCAAGCACGAATTGGTGTGCCGCAAGCTGGGCCTGCCGCAACAGCCGGGCGCCCGACTCCTCGACGTGGGCTGCGGGTGGGGCAGCATGGCGCTGCACGCCGCCGCCCACCACGGCGCCCAGGTCGTGGGCATCACCATCAGCGCCTCGCAGGTGGAACTGGCCCGCGCCCGGGTGGCGGCCGCCGGGCTCACCGACCGGATCGAGATCCGCCTGCAGGACTACCGCGACCTGCGAGGCGAGCAGTTCGACGCCATCTCTTCGATCGGCATGTTCGAGCACGTCGGTGCCGAGCGGACGGCGCAGTATTTCGACACGCTCCACTCCCTGCTCCGGCCCGGCGGGAGGCTGCTCAATCACGCCATCTCGTCGATGGGAGGGTCCCGGCTGAAGAGACGCTCGTTCATGGGTCGGTTCGTGTTCCCCGACGGCGAGCTGCTCGACGTCGGCAACGTCGTGCTGGCCATGGAGAACCGCGGGTTCGAGGTGCGCGACGTCGAGTCGCTGCGGGAGCACTATGTCCGCACCCTGCGCGCCTGGGTGGCCAACCTGGAGGCGGGCTGGGAGGACGCCGTCGCCTTGGTGGGCCCGGGCCGGGCGCGCGTCTGGCGGTTGTACATGGCGGCGTCGGCCCTGGGGTTCGAGGACAACGGCGTCGCCGTCCACCAGGTCCTCGGTGTCGTGCCCGACGCCGACGGTCACAGCGCCATGCCGCCGGTTCGGACCTGGTAACGACCAGCCCCGCGGGCGGCCCGACCCAGGCGCTCAGGGCGTCGCCGTCAGCGGTCCTTGAGGACGCTCAGATGCACAACGGCTTCTTGCAACCTCCGCAGTTCCTCGCGATGCAGCGCCGCCAGGCCGGCCAGCTTGGCGTCGCCCTCAGGCGTGAGGGTCAGCCGCTGGCAGCGGCCGTCGTCGGGATCGGCGTGGCGGGCGATCAAGCCGCCGGCAACCGCCCGATCGACCAACTCCACCGCCGAGTGATGCCGTAGCTTGAGCGCCTCGGCGATGTCCCCGATACTCGGTGGCCCCACCGGATCGGCGCCCTTCACCGCCAGCAGAAGTTGATGCTGGGCCGGGGTCAGCCCGGCCGCCTTGGCCGCTTCCTCGGAGAAGTGGAGGAAGGCGCGTAGGGCCCTTCGGAAGGCGGCCAGGGCTCGGTACTCCGCCATCGTGACCGGGTGCCCTTCGCTCGGGTCACCAGGGAACGGGGTGCCGCTCACGGTGCGCCGCCGTCTCGTTGACCGTCGCCGGCGTCAGCGCCCGCGTTCGGTCGCTCGGTTAAGGGCTGTTGCCGCTCTCGCTGGGTGTGGATCAACCCGACCTGACTGGTCAGGAGGAGGGCGACGACGGCGGCGACCAGCGTGGTGGGCAAGAGTTGCAGGCCCGCCATCTCCGACACCACGAGGGTGGATCCGAGTGGGGTCTTCGTCACCCCGACATTGATCGCGGCCATAAGGGCCGCCATCATGACCACCTCGTTCGTCGCCGGCACCGCCAGGTGGGCCAGGCGACCGGCCGCCACCCCGACGAAGAAAAGGGGAATGATGAATCCCCCCCGCCAACCCGACGCCAGGGTGACGGCGGTCCCGCACAGCTTGGCCAGCACCGCCACGACCAGCACCGTGACGAGGGCCTTGCGGGCGATCAGCGGGTCGATCTGGGCCTCCCCGAAGGTGAGGGCGTACGGGGACCAGAAGGCCAGCGCTCCGAGGGCGGCCCCGCCCAGTACGGGCCTGGCCGGCGGGGGAAGGCGCCGGAACAGCCACGACAAGGCGGTGGCCCCGTACGTGAACCCCACGCTGATCACGGCGCCGGCCGCGCCGGCGGCCACGGCCCAGACCAGGTCGACGGGCCGCAGCGGCGCCACCGGCGGGAAATGCCAGATCGGTGCCAGGCCGGCCCCGGTGACGGCGACGTAGACGGCGTAGCCCGATAACGATCCGAGCACCGCGGGCAGCAAGGCCTCGTAGTACTGCAGGCCGCGGCGGTGCAGGATTTCCAAGGCGAAGATGGCCGACCCGAGCGGCGCACCGAACAGCACGGTGAAACCGGCGGCCATCCCGGTGATGGTGAGGATCCTCGTGTCGTCGCGCGCCAGTCGCCAACGCCCCGCCAGCCAGGCGCCCAGCGAACCGGTCATCTGCACCATCGGAGCCTCCGGGCCCATCGCCCCGCCCGCGGCGATGCACACCAAGGCCACGGGAAGCAACGCCCTGAGGTCGCGGACATCGTCGGGGCCGCCCATCAGGTGGATGTTGTTAACGAGAAGTTCGACATCGCCGGGGTTGCCCAGCGCCCGGACCAGGACGGCGACCACCGCACCCACGCCGATCAGGATGAAGAGGTGGGGAAAGGTGGCCCACTCGGTCGGCCCGAGTATGCGCTGAAACACGTGGATCACGGCCACGAAGGCGGCGCCGCTCACCCCCCCAATGACACCGACGACCGCCACCATGGCCAAAAGTCGTCGCTGCGGCGCGGTGAGCAACTCGATCGACAAGCGGGCACGGCTCGGTCGCAGGCGCCGCATTGGGATACATCGTATCACGACTCATTTGGCGGCAGTCGCCACCTGTGGCCCACCGATCCCCTCCCACCGGCCGGAATTCGGGAATACCATCGTCGGGGAAACGACAAGGAGTGGCCATGAAGACGGAAGGGCCCGGAGTGAAGATGGCGAGGTCGGGCACGCCCGACGCCGACCTCGTTGATGCCGTCGCCCGCCCGGCCAGCACGACGGTGGCCGCCGGGGTGCACTGGCTGTGGCCTACGCCCATCGGGGTCCACCGCTACGCCAATGCCGCCACCTTCAACCCTCGTCTGGCCCAGAACCTGCAAGAGCTGCGGGGGTCACAAGAACGGAGACGAGGACAGGCCCGCGGCGCATTCTTCGCCAGTGACGACGATTTGCTGCAGCGGGTGAAGCTGGGCGAATGGCCGGACTTCGTCCGCTTCGTGATTTCCAGCATCCTGCAGACGGTACGCCAGGTGAACGACGATGCCTGGGCCGGCCAGGCCTTCGAATTGGGCGTAGGCATCGAGGGCATGTGGTTCCAATGCAGCCGCGACGGCGCCTTTCACGACATTCACACCCACGGCAACTGCTCGTGGTCTGCGGTGTACATCGTGCAGATCGACGAGCGGCCGGTGCGCGTCGCCCATCCGGTGTACGGCGAGACCAATGGCGTGACCCGGCTGTACGGACCGCCCTTCACCGCCCTCGCCGGAGCGTTCGTCGACGTCGCCAACGCCTATCTGCAACCCCCCCACCAGGACATAGAGCCGATTCCCGGTCAACTCGTCCTGTTCCCGTCGTGGCTGGCCCACAAGGCGATGCCCTACGTCGGCGAGAAGGACCGGATAATCATTTCCTTCAATGCCAGTGTCCACGCGTCCGAGGGTGACCAGATTCACCGCTACAGCCCGAACTAGCCAGCCGGCGTTTTCACCGTCGAGGTTCGCGGCTCGACCCGTCGGGCCGCCATAATCTGCTCCTGAAGCGATTCATATCCTTCTTTCATGGCACATTGGAAGGCCGTGAACGCCGGCTCCAGCTTGGGAAGCTCGGCCCATCCCGGCCGAGGCGACACGGTCAACATGACAGCACCCTTCGACGGGTCCGTGTTGCCCCGCGTCATGTGCTGGCGATAGTTGACCGTACGGCAAGAATGCTTCCAAAAGGCAACCGCCAACTCGGGGTTGAGGGTGCGCAGATATTCACGCACCAGATACCTCCACGGTTCGAGTCGGGCCTGCGACCGCGGGAATCTGGTGCTGAGGACGAGGACGTGGGTGCACCCTCCCTCGGCAGCCGCCCGGGCGGGATGTTCCAGCAGTACGCCGCCGTCCAGGGCCCGGTAGCCACGGAACACGAACGGAGGTCCCGCCAGCATGGGTAGCCAGCACCCCGCTACGAGGGCGTTGGTGAGGTCGTCGGACGACTCGAAATCTGACACCATGCGGAGGCTGGCGCTGTCGACGTCGGTCACCGCCACGTGAAGATCGGCACCGGCCGCCCGGATCCGCGCCGCGTCGACCGACAGGCCGCCTTTCAGCACCTCGTTCAGGGCGAACTTCATGTCCACGATGACGTCGCCGCGAAGCGGCCTCCAAATATCGACGAACCGCTTGGTATTGGCCAGCGTGTAATACAGGCTCTCCGCCCGCCACAGATCACCCTGGAGGTAGAGGGCGCCGTTTATTCCGCCGGCGGAGGACCCGAATACCTTGTCGATGCACGGTGTAAGGCCGAGGTCCTCGATTGCCATAAGCATTCCGGCAGAAACCACTCCACGCGCCCCGCCCCCCTCAATGGCGACTCCGAGTACACAGCCATCGGTGCGGCTTGAGGCCGTCGATCCCGATACGCGACGCTCTTCGAGGAGTTGTATGACGGGGTGAACGACCAATCTCTCACCCACCCATTGGGTAGAAGTACAATCGCATCGTCCCGATGGGCGTAACTCCTACCATAACGGCAAACACCAGCGGTGGAGTTCACCGAGAGTTCGCACCACGTTCGCAACAGGGTCACCCCTGTGAACCTAAATCTGGGCCTGGGTGTACTGCGGCAACCCGTAGGCGGCGGCAATCGGATTCCATGTGGCCACGAATCCATTTTTAGCGGCGGTCGCCTGAGCGTCAGACGCGCGGGCAGCCTGCCAGTTGGGATCGGCCGATGCCGGCGCCGCGCATCCCCCTCCCACTTCCAGATCGTTGGCCCACGCCGCGTAGTTGTTGTCCGATTGCAGTGACGCGTGCCACGCCGACGTCAAGGTGGACATGAGCGTGCTCGCGTTAGGCACCTGCGACACGTTGAGTTGGGCCAGTTGGTTCAACAAGGTCTGCCTCGATTGGGCTGCCGCGTCCAGGGTCGCCTGATCGAGGCTGAGGCTTCCGCAGGTCCCGATGTCCTGGGTCGCCATGACGATGGCACTGCGGTCACTCGAACTGCGGCCAAGGAGGGTGTTGAGGGCCTGCGCCTGGAGCGCCACCGGCGAGACGGTGCTCACCGTGGTGGCCGGAACCGTCGTGGTGGTAGCCCCCGTCGTCACCGTGGTCGCCGGGGCGGCAACGGTGGTGCCCGTGGTGGTCGGCGTCGGGGACGGGCGGGTGGCGACGATCACGATGGCGACCAGGGCGATGAGCAACGCCGCCCCCGCCACCACGCCGGCGATGAGGGGCGTCCTGCTCTTCGGCGGGAGGGGAACCGTCTGGGTGAGGGGACGGCCGTTGAACGCTTGGGTGGGCACCGTGGCCTCGGCCTGCTTCGGAGTGCGGACCTGGTCCAACGCGGTGGCGAAGGCCCCGGCGGATGCCGGGCGTTGCGCCGGCTCCTTTGCCATGGCCCACTCGATGACCCGGCACACGTCGTCGGGGACGCCGACGGGCCGCAGGTCCGGGACGGGGGCCGACTCGACCCGCCGCATCACGGCGAAGAAGCTGTCGTCACTCCCGTCACCCCCCGTCACGAAGGCGGGATGGCCGGCGAGGAGCTCGAACAGCGTCGAGGCCAGCGAGTACACGTCCACCAGAGGCGTGGCCGGCGCCCCCTTGAGCACCTCCGGTGCCACATGGGCCGGCGTAAACGACGGGTGGTTGGTGGCGGTGCGGGTGGTGTCGGTGAGCCGGGCGATGCCGAAGTCGGCCAATTGCGGTTCGCCGTCGTCGTCGAGCAGGACGTTGGCCGGCTTGACGTCGCGGTGCAGGACGGCGGCGTCATGGGCGGTCTGCAGCGCCCGGGCGAGTTTGGCGCCGAGCTCCGCCACCTCGGGCCACGGCAGCCGGCGCTGTCGCTGCAGACGGTCCAGCAGGGAGCCGCCGGTCATGAACGGCATGATCATGTACGGTCGGCCCCCCGACGTGATGCCCTGGTCGTACACCACCAGGATGTTGCGGCGCCCGCCCACCCGGCCGACCGCCTGGCATTCGCGCTCGAAGATGGCCAAGGTGGTGTCGTCGACCGTCAGGTCGCGGAAGACCTTCACCGCGACAAATCGTCCAAGGGCCGTCTGCCGGGCTCGGTACACGGTGGCGAATCCGCCCTCGCCGATCTCCACCGCCGCGGTCAGGCCGTTGATGCCCAGATCCGTGATGCGCTCCCCGGCCATCGGCGATCGATCAGCCCTTCGGTCCTCGCATGCCCCAACCCTCCACGCTGCCCACTGCCTTGCTCGTGCCCCTGCAAGGTCAGGACACGAAGGTACCCCCGAACCGTCGATGCCGGCGGCCGCACCAAACGAACGCACTTTTCTTGCGTCGCCAGACCCACGGCAGAATCCCGTCCTCGACGGGGTGAAGGCGTCGCCGCGCCGCGATCAGGACCAGCGAAGAATGGCGCCCACGCCCCCCGTCGGCAGCGCGTCTTCCGGGACTTTCTCCGAGTGTTCGGAAATGAGCCGGATGCCGGCCGAGGTGCTCAGGGCGGCGCGTATTGCCACGTCGATGAGGGGCCCTCGGCGGACATCGGTCGTCCCCAACGCGTCCAGGTCGCCGGGGTTGTCTGCGACCAGCGCCGGCTCGGCCCCATAGAACGCCGTGCGCTCGTCGTCCAACCTGGGGCGCAGAAGAAGGATATCGACCTGACCCCGAAGCAGCGCCGCCAAGGTGGCGTGCACCCCGTCGCTGGCCCGGTCGTCCTCGCCGCGCTCCTCGTCGAATTTCTCCAGGATCTCCTGCTCGGCTTTTCCTACCGTCGCGGCCAGCTGTTCGGCCACGCGCTGCTGGAACAGGGAGTCGGAGCCGTCGTCGGCCCGACTCCCCTCCACCACCACGGTGCGATCGAGCACCTCCTTGGGCAGGTCCTGGCGGATCAGTTCGATGGCGCGAACATCGCCGGCCGCCACCACCAGCTCCGGCTCGAAGCGATGGAACAGATCGGTGAGCTCTTGGACGACGTCCTTGGCGTTGTGCAGCCAGGTGTTCTCGGCCTGGTGCTGGTAGCGCGGCTGCGACCACCCACCGGGCTTGACCTTGGTGATGGGAAAGTCGTCGCCTCCGGCCGAGGCGTTGACGGGCTCTTGCTCGTGTCCGTACACCGCGATATCGGCCCCGGTACGGTCGGCCCGCACGGTCATGTGCGTCGGGGAGGCCTGTCGCCATCCGATGAAGGGCCACAGGACAGGAATGTGATCACACACCGCCGAATCCCCCGCCGCCGGCTGAGCGCCATGCTCGACGTGCAGCACACCCCCGCGGTTGGCGATCACACCGAGGGCGTTGCCGTTCAGATGGGCGTCGGGCACGATGGCCTCGATCTCATCGAGGACCTGCTCGAATACCTCTTCGCTCCCTAATGCCCGACGTGCGTCCTTCCAATGTTGCATTGACCGCTGGGCGGCATTCTCGATCCCCGCTTCGGTGGTCAGCACGACCGTGACGAACGGTCCCTCCTTTTGGGCCACCGACGCCAGATCGGGCGCGAAAACCGCCCCTTTGGGCCGGATGCCGGACCGCTCCATTTAGGCCCTTCCCCGGATTGCCGGACAGGGGGACGACTCGAGCCCCGGCGCAGCGGCGCGCCGGCCGGCGCCCGACGTCATTCCCGTCCCGGCGGCGCGGGCCTGCATCCTCCAACGGTTCCCGGTAGCCCGGGGGTTCAAACGCCTCCGAACCACCTGGCGCGGCCCGGGCGGACGGCTTCGCCTCCGGTCAGGAGGGAGAAGGAACCAGCTCCGCCAGGAGGGCCCGGACCCGTCGGTCGATCTCATCGACGATGGGCCGCACCGCCTCGACCGGTTGCCCGGCGGGATCGTCGAGTTGCCAGTCGAGATACCGCTTGCCCGGGTAGACGGGACAGGCATCGCCGCACCCCATCGTCACGAGCACGTCGGCGGTGCCGGCGATGCCCTCGGTGAGCGGCTTGGGAAACTCCTTGCTCACATCGAGGCCGCGTTCGGTGAGGATCTGGGCGACGGCCGGGTTTATGCGGTCACCGGGTGCCGAGCCGGCCGAGCGGACCTCGACCGTGCCGTTGGCGTAGTGGTCGAGCAGTACCCGGGCGGCGACGCTGCGCCCGGCATTGTGGGTGCACACAAACACCACGACCGGGATGTCATTCATGTCGACTCCTTGGCGCCGGTCACGGTCGCGCGCTGACGCCGCGCCTGGCGGATCGGTCATTGGGATCGGGTTGCCGCGGGACGACCACGTCGGCGGCCGATGCCGCCATGTGGGGGTAGAGGATGGCGATGGCGGCGACGGCCAGCGCCGCCCCGACGATCTGTGCGGCGACGAATGCCGGCGCCGAGGAAGGTTTGATCCCGGCAAAGGTGTTGCTGAACATGCGGCCGATCGTGACCGCGGGGTTGGCGAAGCTGGTGGAGGCGGTGAAGAAATACGCCCCGCCGATGTAGGCGCCGACCGCGAACGGCGCCACCGCCGCCCGCCCGGAGCGGACCACCCCGAAGATGACCAGGAGCAGGCCGAAGGTGGCGACCGCCTCGGCCAGCCACAACGGACCCGATGAGCGGACCTTGGTCGACGCCTCGAAGGCGGGCAGGGCGAACATGGCGTTGGCCAGGACCGACCCGCAGACCGCTCCGACGGTTTGGGCCGCGATGTAGGCGCCGGCGTCGAGCGTGGACAACCCGCCGAAGAGCCGGTCGGCGAGGGTGACCACGGGGTTGAAGTGGGCGCCCGACGCCGGACCAAGCGCCAGGATCAATGCCACCAGGGCGCCCACGGTCGCCGCGCTGTTCTCCAGCAATTCCAGGCCGACATCGCCGGGCGACAACCGGGCCGCGGCGATCCCCGAGCCGACCACGGCCGCGACCAGCAGGCCGGTGCCCAGGAACTCGGCGAAGACTCGGCGGCCCAGCGGTCCGTCTCGCATCGCGCTCAGACGGCGCCGACGGGCCGCTCGCAGCACGCCGCCTCGGCCGCCGCCGGGCTGGCCGAGCAGCACTCGCCCGGCCCGCAGCTGCCTGGGGTGGCGCCCCGCAGCGACCCGGCGTCACCCTCGGCGTCGGCCAGGACGGTGTAGACCTCCCACGGGGCGCCGTCGGGGTCGTCCACCCATACCTTGTCTTGCAACGCGTAGCAGCAGGTGACGTTGTCCTCGACCGCGGTAGCCAACCCTTCGCCGGCCAGGCGGCCCTGGGCGGCCGCCACCTCGCCGGCCGAGGCCACCTCGACACCGAGGTGGTTCAGCGTGCCCGCGGTGCCCTGGCCCTCGATCAGGACCAGCTTCAAGGGCGGCTCGGCGATGGCGAAGTTGGCGTAGCCCGGCCGGCGTTTGGCCGGCTCGGTGGCGAACAGCTTGGAGTAGAACTCCACCGCGGTGTCGATATCGGTGACATTGAGGGCGAGCTGGACACGGGACACGGGAAACCTCCGCTAACATCGGTACTTGTCGATGCATTTATCATGGTCGATGCATTGACGCTTGTCAATAGGAGCGTGCGGAAATGGCGAAATCTCCGGTGATCGAGGTGCACGTGGTCGACGAGTGCTGCCCGTCGCTGTTGGGCGAACCGCTCGACGAGGATCAGGCCGCGGTGCTGGCCAGGGGCTTCAGCGCCCTGGGGGACCCGGTGCGACTGCGGCTGTTATCGATGCTGGCCGCCGCCCCCAGCGGCGAGGTGTGCGTGTGCGAGTTCGTGGAACCCCTGGGCAAGAGCCAGCCGACGGTCAGCCATCACCTGAAGATCCTTGCCGACGCCGGCCTCGTCAGCGGGGAACGGCGGGGCAAGTGGGTCTGGTACTCGCTCATCCCCGAGCGCCTGGCCGCGCTGCGAGCGGCCCTGGACGGCTGACCCCTTTCCGGGCCCACTCCCGAGCGCAAATTCGCTGGTGCCCGTCAGTCGCCGGCCGCCAGTTGCTCGGCATACCCCCGCAGGTACAGCGGCCAGCCCTGGTCGCCGGCGACGCCGTCGCGCACACCTTCCCACCCGTCGCCGTGGCGGTCGAGGTTTCGGTGCTCGATGTCGACGCGGGTCCGTCCGGGCTCCTCGGCGGTGAAGTTGACCTCCCACTCGCTGGTCTTGCTCGGGTCGGTCTCGATCTGCCAGTAGGGGCTGATGTCCCAACTCAGCACAACACGGTTGGGCGGGTCGTAGGCGAGGACCCGGGCCCACCGGCAGATGCTGCCGTCGACCCCGCGGTCGTACAGGGAACCGCCGACGCGTGGCTCGAACACCGTCTCGGCGATCGGCGCCGGCAGCAGATTGTGCTCGGGCGGCTTGAAGCTCCCGAAGTCCTCGGTGAATACATGAAACGCCCGCTCGAGGGGAGCATTCACGACGATCGACGTGGTTACGATGGTATTTGCTGCCTCGGTGCTCATTCATCCTCCTCTGTTGGCTGCTCGACGACGGCTTTGTACGCGGCAAGGGTCTGGTTCCAAAACTGATCGAGCTCGGCCCGGAGCTGGGCCAGCCCGTCGGGATCGACCTGGTAAATGCGCTGCTTGCCCGCCTGCCGGTCGAGGACGAGGCGGGCTGCCTTCAGCACCTTGAGATGCTGCGATACCGCAGGGCGACTCACCGGGAGGTCGCGGGCCAGCTCCCCGACAGCCCGCGGGCCGGCGACCAGGCGCTCGAAGATGGCCCGCCGCGTCGGATCGGCCAGCACCGCCCAGCCGAAAGGGTAAGTCTCCACTGACGCGTAAATCTAGCCTTACCGGTTCCCGCTGTCCACCTCTGCGGTGGGCGGAGCTACGCTGCGAGGAGGAGTCCGGCCAAGGGGTGGTATCGATGCAAGAGCTGACTTCCCGACGAGCAGGCCTCGCCAGTCGGATCGTGCTGATGGCGATGCTCGGGACAGCCGGCGCAGTAAGCCTGCCCTCGACCGCCTGGGCGTCGGGCGGATGCGGCGTCGGCTTCCATCGAAACCATGCCGGCTACTGCGTGAGCAACAGGCCACACAAGCGGCCCTGCCCCGTCGGCTATCACCTGACGCCGTACGGCTGCAAACCGAACTTCTAGTGAGGCGACTCGGTGACGCGGTGAGGAGTAGCAGCTCCTCGATCCCACAAGGAGGCTAAATGCCCGAGATGACGAAGTACGACCACGGCGTGCCGTCGTGGGTCGACATGGGAGCACACGACCTGCCGGCCGCGGTGCGCTTCTACACCGACCTGCTCGGGTGGGAGACCCAGGACATGGGCGAGGAGGCGGGGCACTACACGATCGCTCTCAAGAACGGGAAGAGAGTGGCCGCCCTCGCTCCCGCCCAGGACCCTGGGCCGCCCCGGTGGACCACGTACGTCAACGTCGACGACGCCGACGCCGTCACCAAGCTGGCCGAGGAGGCCGGGGGGAGGGTCATCGTCCCCGTGATGGACGTGATGGGCGCCGGCCGTATGGCGATCTTCGCCGACACGACCGGGGCGGTGATCGCCGTGTGGCAGCCGGGCGACCACATCGGCGCCGGGCTGGTCAACGAGCCCGGCACATTCGGGTGGGGCGAGCTGACGACCTCGGACCTGGCCAAGTCAAAGGCGTTCTACTCCGCCGTGTTCGGCTGGGAGTGGGGCGGCGCCCCGGAGTACGCCGAGGCCAAGGTGAACGGGCGGACGATCGCGGGGGTGATGCCTCGGCCTCCGGACATCCCGGCAGAGGTCCCCGACAACTGGCTCGTCTACTTCGGTTCGGTCGACTTGGACGCCGACGTCGCCAAGGCGTCTTCGGGGGGCGCCACGGTGGTCGTCCCGCCCACGGCCATTCCCAATGGCGGCCGCTTCGCGGTGCTCACGGACCCCGAGGGCGCGGCCGTCGGCCTGTTCCAGGCCTGAGCCGGCTCGCCGGCGGCGACCGGCGCCAAGATCAGAGGTATTCGACGTTGCCGCGCGGCTCGCGCAGCCAGTGACGGGTATCGAAGATGTATGTGGCGTTCGACAGCACGAGCTCGGCGTCGAACGCGTCGTGATCGGTGAGCACCACCACCGCGTCGGCCATCGCCAACTCCTCCCGTGAAAGGTCGACCCGTCGGACCCCCTCGAGCTCGAACGTGGCGTCCAGGTGCGGGTCGGCGGCCGCCACGACGGCGCCCAACGCCACCAGCCGATTGGCGACGCCAATGGCCGGCGACTCCCGGGCGTCACTCGAGTTGGCCTTGTACGACAATCCGAGGAGAAGGATGCGGGACCCGCTCAGGGCCCGCTGTTTCGTGTTCAATCCGATCATGAGGCGCTGCACGACGTAGTCGGGCATGTACTCGTTGATCTCCTGGGCCAGCGCGACGAACCGGAAGGGCCGCCCCAGCTTCTGCTCGACACGCCACGCCAGGTACCGCGGGTCGATCGGCAGGCAGTGGCCGCCGACGCCTGGGCCTGGGGTGAACGGCAAGAAGCCGAACGGCTTGGTCGAAGCCGCCTCGATGACGTCCCAAATGTCGATGCCGAGTTGGGCGGCGAAAATAGCGAGCTCATTGACCAGGGCGATATTGATGTGCCTGAACGTATTTTCCAGCAGCTTCGTAAGTTCAGCCACCTTGGGGTTTTGGACCGGCACCGTCGTCTCGACGATCGTGTCGTAAAAATCCTTAACCGCCTTGAGCGACCGCGAATCGATGCCGGACACCACCTTCGGGGTATTTCTCAACCGCCACTTCTTGTTGCCCGGGTCGATCCGCTCCGGGCTGAAGCCAACCTGAAAGTCGACTCCCGCCACGAGTTGGGAACCGGTCTCCAGCAGCGGCACGAGTAACTCTTCGGTGGTGCCTGGGTAGGTCGTCGACTCCAGGATGACCGTGCACCCAGGGTGCACCAAGGGCGCCAGGCTGCGGCCGGCCTGTTCGATCAACCCCAGATACGGGGCGCCTTCGATGAGCGGCGTCGGGACGGTGATGACGGCGACATCGAACCCCTCGCCGTTGGCGAAGTTCATCGTCGGTTGGTAACGGCCAGTTCGCAGCGCCGCCTGCAGGATCTCTGCGGAGATGTCCTCGACGAACGACTCGCCGTTGGCCAGAAGATTCACCCGCGTCTCGTCGATATCGATACCGACGACCACGTGACCCGCCTCTACCGCTTGCATGGCCAAAGGCAAGCCCACATAGCCCTGGCCGACCACGACCACCTTCAACGCTTCCGGTGCCACCAAGTCACCCCCCCGGGCTGGCCTGCCCGCCGCGTCCTACCCGCTGGCGGTACATCTACTCCCTGCTCACCATCTCGGCGGCCGTCCGTTGAGGGCCCACGCCACGGTCCGGGACAATCCATCCCCGACCCCTACCGCGGGGCGGAAGCTCAGGTCCTTGCCGGCCGACGTGATGTCGGCCTGACTACACCGGATGTCGCCGGGCCGGGGGTCGCGGAAGACGGGATCGGGCCGGGTCCCGAAGAGATCGCCGAGGTGGTCCAGCAGGGCGAGCAGCGACAAGGTACGGCCCCCGGCCACGTTGTAGACCTGGCCCGAGCAGGCGTCGGCCGGCGCGGTGGCGGCGAGGAGGTTGGCCGACACGGTGTCATCGACGAAGGTGAAGTCACGGCTCTGCAGACCATCGCCATGGACCTCCGGTCGCCGGTCTTGCATGAAGGCGTCGATGAAGAGCGGGATGACGGCGGCGTAGGCGGAATCGGCGCGTTGGCGCGGTCCGAACACGTTGAAATAGCGCAGGGCGACGGTCTCCAGACCGTACAACTCGGCGTACACGCGGCAGTAATGCTCGCCCGCCAGCTTCGTGACCGCGTACGGCGAGCGGGGACGCAACGGTTGCGATTCCGGCGTCGGGACAACGTCGGCGCCGCCGTAGACACTGCTGGAGGAAGCCGCCACCACCCGCCGCACCCCGGCGTCACGAGCCGCCGCCAGCACGGTGAGCGTTCCGTGGACATTGGCCTGATCGGTTGCCAACGGGTCTTGTACCGACGCCAGGACCGATCCTCGGGCGGCTTGGTGGAAGACCACCTCGGCGCCCCGGAACACCCCGGTGAGCTCCGCCGAATTGCAGATGTCGGTCACCACCAGCTCGGCGTCAGGATGCACCTGCGCCGCGACCCCAGTGGTCAGGCTGTCGACCACTCGGACCTGATGCCCATCGGCGACCAGGCGGTCCACAAGATGTGACCCGATGAACCCGGCGCCGCCTGTGACCACCGTCTGCATCCGTTCGACCCTAGACGGGACGGCCGGGGAGAGCCGGCGCCGGCGCGGGACCCTACAATGTGCCGACCGCGTGCCGCCGGGCGGGGTGGAGCGGCTGGCGCCGCCATCGACCCAGTGAGGTGTACCGCAGTGCCGGCCACGTACCGATCGACGAGTCCCACCGGAGACGGGTGATCGACCCCACGGCCGAGGTGGCCCCCACCGCCACCATCGGCGACCGCAGCCAGTTGTGGCACTACGTCCATGTTCGCGAGGGGGCACGGATCGGGTCGGACTGCATCCTGGGCAGAGACGTGTACATCGACGCCGGCGTCGTGATCGGCGACCGGTGCAAGCTCCAAAACGGCGTCATGGTGTACCAGCCGGCGGTTCTCGAAGACGGCGTCTTCCTGGGCCCAGGTGTCATCCTCACCAACGACCGCATCCCTCGTGCCGTCCACCCGGACGGGGCGCTGAAGGCCGCCGGTGAGTGGACGGCGCAACCGGTCACCGTTCGCCACGGCGCCGCCGTGGGTGCGGGCGCCGTCTTGGTCGCCGGCGTCACCCTCGGCCCGTGGTCGCTCGTCGGCGCCGGCGCCGTCGTCACCCGTGACGTTCCCGCCCATGGGCTGGTGGTCGGCAACCCCGGCCGCCTGATCGGACACGTGTGCCGCTGCGGTGCCCGGCTGGCCGGCGACCCGTCGCGGGCGAAGCAGGTCTGCGCCACCTGCGGGCGGGAAAACGGCGCCTAACGCGTCGCCGGCGCGTCCCGGTACCGCCTGTTGACAGCCCCCGGCGCTGGCTGTAGTTTCCATCTTGGTTAATTAGCCAGTGAGGAAAGTACAGCGATCATGGCCACCGCGACCGAAGACCAGCTGACCGAGACCTTCGCCGCCTTGGCGAACCCGACCCGGCGAGCGATCATTGCCCGCCTCGCCCAAGGCGAAGCGAGCGTCAACGAGCTCGCGGAGCCGTTCCACCTCACGCTTCCGGCCATCTCCAAGCACATCAAGGTGCTCGAACGAGCCGGCCTGATCTTGCGCAGCCACCGAGCCCAGTACCGACCCTGCACCCTCGACCCGGCGCCGCTCGTAGAGGTCTCGAGTTGGGCCGAGCAGTACCGGCCGGTGTGGGAGGCCCGCTTCGACCGGATGGACGACTACCTCAACCGCATCCAACCGCAAGGAAAGTCGAGATGATGACCGATAAGGTGAACTCCCGCGACGCCGTGGTGATCGAGCGTAGTTTCGATGCACCGGCTCACGTCATATGGCAGATGTGGACCGAACCCGAACACCTGAAGGCCTGGTACGGCCCCGACGGCGTCACCATCCCGGTGGCCACGATGGATGTCCGTGTCGGAGGTACCCGTATGGTCGGCATGGAGATGGACACCCCCGGCGGCGTAATGCAGATGTGGTTTGCCGGCGAGTACCGCGAGGTCGTCGCCGACCGCCGTCTCGTCTACACCGAATCAATCGCGGACCGCGACGGCAAC
>DATARN010000149.1:0-6287 GCA_036264135.1 Acidimicrobiales bacterium | reverse complement strand
GCGAGCGGGCGGCGGCGGTGACCGCAACCGACTGGATGGAACGCCGGCACGGCGCCGCGGTGGTGGCCGGCCAGTGGGCCGACGCCCTCCTGCCGCTGCTCGATCACACCCTGGGCCAGCCAGCACCAGACGCGCCGAGTGTCTCGTGGCTGGCCCGGGGCCTGCGGGCCGAGGTGCGCAACTGGTTGCCCCTCGGACTGCTCGGTTGGATCGTGCTGCCATCGCGCCTGCCGCCTCGCCGCGGCTTGCTGCATCGCCGCATCGGGCAGCGCAAGGTCACGGTGCGGCTGCGCTCCGGCCAGACCGTGACCTGCCGGGTGGCGGAGCTGTTCGCGGTGACTGAGGTCTTTGCGGTGGCGACCTATGACCGCGCCGGGTTCGACTGGGCCGCAGCCCGCACCATCGTGGACGTGGGCGCCAACATCGGCGCGGCGACGGTCTGGATGGCCGGCCGGGCGCCCCACGCCCGGGTCGTGGCGGTCGAGCCCTCGCCCCACGCCCTGCCGCTCCTGCGGGAAAATGTGGCCGCCAACGGGCTCACCGACCGGGTCACGATCGTGCCGTGCGCCATCGCCGCCGCGCCCGGAACGGTCCGCCTGTCCGCGGCTGGCACGTCGGTGAGCGGCCGGGTGGTGGCCGACGGGACACCCCCGAGCGGCGGCGACGACCTGGTCGCCGCCCGGACCCTGCCCTCGGTCCTGCGCGACGCCGGCGTGGAGACCGTGGACATCCTCAAGCTCGACTGCGAGGGAGCGGAGTTCGACATCATCGAGACCATGGGCCCCGCCGACCTGGCCCGCGTCGGGGCCATCGTGGGTGAATATCACACCTTCAACGGCCGCCAACCACGGGAATTACGGCCGCCGTTGGCCGCCGCCGGCTTTATCTTCTCGTGGTCGGGAGGCGGCGAGATCGGCACCTTTGCCGCGCTGCGCCCGGCCCCCCCGCCGGCGCCGTGAGACGCGGACCGTTGGTGGCGGCGGCCGCCGTGGCCGCCGCCGGTGCCGGCGGCGGCTACTGGCTGCGCCGGCGCGCCGTCCGCCAATCCCAGGGGGACCGTGCCGTGGCGGGCGGTCGCGGCCAGCGCAACCGCCTGCTGGCCCGGACCGTGGTCCGGATCGGGCAGGACTACGCCGTCACATCGGCCCGCGAGGTGTTCGCGTCGGCCGCCCGCCGGGAGGATCTGCGGAACGAGCAGCAGCTCAAGACCGCCGCCGACGTGGTCGCCCTGCTGGGCTCGATGAAGGGCGTGCTGATGAAGTTGGGGCAGATGGCTAGCTACCTCGACTCGGGCCTCCCGGAGCCGGTGCGCCAGTCCTTGGCCACCCTCCAGCAGGACGCGCCGCCGATGGCCCCGGAACTGGCGGCCGCCGTCGTGACCGCCGAGTTGGGCGCCCCGCCCGACGTCGTGTTCGCCGAGTGGGACCCGGTACCGATTGCCGCCGCCTCCATCGGCCAGGTGCACCGGGCCATCACCCGTGACGGCACGGCGGTGGCGGTGAAAGTGCAGTATCCCGGCGTTGACGAGGCCATCCGGTCCGACCTGGCCAACACCGCCCTCCTCGTGCGGTTGGCCAGCACCCTGTTCCCGGGTCTGGAGGCCACGCCGCTTATCGGCGAGTTGCGGGCCCGCCTGCTGGAGGAGCTCGACTACCGGCTGGAGGCGGAAAACCAGCAGCGCTTCGCCGACATGTTCGCCGGCCATCCGTTCATCGCCATCCCGGCGGTGAGATTCGATCTGTCGACCGGCCGGGTGCTCACCACCGCACTCGTCGCCGGGGCCCGCTACGACGAGGTGGCGGAGTGGTCAGCCGAGGAGCGCAACCTGGCGGGTGAGACGATCTTCCGTTTCGTATTCGGCTGCCTCTACCGGATGCACGCCTTCAACGGCGATCCCCACCCCGGCAACTATCTGTTCCACCGCGGGGGACGGGTGACGTTCCTGGATTTTGGGCTGGTCAAGTGGTTCACGCCCGATGAGGTAACTCAGTTGGCCGAGATGGTGGACGCCATCGTTCTGCGCCGCGACGCCCACCGTTTCCGGGCGGCGGTCGAGGCGGCCGGTTTCCTGCGGCCTGACCCGACGCTGAGCGACGAGGCCGTGGCCGCGTCCTTGCGGCACTACTACGAACTGGTCCTTGACCTCGGGGCCACGACGTGCACGCCGGAGTACGCCAGTGAGACGGTGCGCCGCTTCTTCGACGCCGGCGACGAGGTGATCAAAAGGGCCAACGTCCCGCCGGCATTCGTCGTCCTGCAGCGCATCAACCTGGGCCTGTACGCGGTGCTGGCCGGCCTGCGGGCCACCGCCGACTGGCGGCGCATCGCCGAGGAAATCTGGCCGTGGGTCGATGCATCGCCTTCGACTCCTCTCGGGCGCGCCGAGGCCCAGTGGCGTTCGAACCGGGCGCCCGCGTCGGCATAACAGGCCCCGAGCACCGACGGGGGGTCCTGGGGTACGTTGTTTGGTCAAGACACCGGAATCTTTGAAGGACGGGAATGAAAAACATCCTTCGAGTTGCGCCGCAAGGGGATCTTCACGGAATTCCTCTCCAGGCAACTCGCATGGTCGAAAAAGAGGACCTGAGTGGCCGTGATGTACTGGATGTCGGATGTGGCTTCGGCTGGTTTGAGATCTTTGCATTGTCCTACGGTGTAAGGAGCATTGTCGGGACCGATATTTCGGACGCCGACCTGAATACCGCGAGAGCGCACATCCAGTCGCCGAGTGCCCGGTTTGAGGTCGGTAGCGCAGTCGAAATGCCGTTCGACGATGGAAGCTTCGATACGGTCGTGTGCTGGGAGGTGCTGGAGCACATCCCCCGTGGCACAGAGCCGCAGGCTTTCAGGGAGATCCGGCGAGTACTTCGGCCCGGTGGGCACCTCTACCTATCGACGCCGCACGCCTCCTGGAGCGCCCGGGCTTTTGACCCGGCATGGTGGCTCGTGGGTCACCGCCACTACACGACGTCCAATCTACGGAGACTGGCCGAAGAGGCAGCCTTTTCGATCGAGACGATTGAAGTGCGTGGCGGCGGTTGGCTGATCGCTTCGATCCTGGACCTCTACGTCGCAAAATGGATCTTCCGTCGAAGCCCCTTCTTCGGCGACCAGATCAATCGACGCGTTGACAGCGAGCTGGCCAACCCCACCGGCTCCGCGGCGTGCTTCATGAAGTGCCGGGCCTGATATCTCGATTCAAACTGCGGCCTCGGCGAGACCTCCACCGCATGTTCGTCGCCTTCAACGTGCTGTTTCGCCGGGTACAGCCACGGCGATGTCGTCTTGCGCTACCTCGGCCGGGCGCTGGGACTGGACTCGTCCCGATACGTGCTGGCGTCGACCCCAGACGCGCCGGACTGGCGGGCACTAGGCATCCACCCGATCGGGTACAAGGTCGTCGACGGTTCGCACCTCGCGCTCGTCGAGGTGATCGAAGGCTGGGCGTCGCTGGCGTCGATGCGGCTGCTGGATCATCGCCAGCGGGTCGATCAGCTGGTGTCGGCGCCGCCCTCTCAGGTGCCCGAGGAGGCGTCCTACCTCGAGACGGTGCTCACGGACGGCGACACGGTCGGGCTTTTCGCGGGGTTCGCGCGAGGATCCAAGTGGCTGGCGTGGGCTGCCACCCGGCCGGAGTTCCGGCGCCTTTTCGACCCGAGCGCCGCCCCTGGTGCCTGCACGTGGGTGCTGGCCGACTGGTTCGCCGAACGCTTCGTGATGGACAAGAACCTCAGCGCCTCCGCCCTCAATATTGTGCGCGACCCCGGCGGGCGGCTCGCGCCGCCGCTGTGGTCGACGATCGGGCACGAAGGACGGGCCCCGGCCTAACTGGCTCCGCCGGTGGCTGGTCCTGCTCATCCAGGACGCTCCCGGCACCGGTCAGCCCCTGGCTCGAGTGCGCGCTGCTGGCGTCCCGCTGGACGGAAGACCGCGCCGATGCGCTGCTCCCGTTCGACTCGCTGACCGAGCCGCTGGCCACGTTTTGGCCGTCCTACGGCCTCGAGGTTCCGTTCCGGTTCGACGTCGAGGTGGGCGGCGACGAGCACTGGCTACGCGAGGCGTGGCGCGAGACAGTCGCTCCGAATCTGGCCGACGCCGCGCCCGCTGTGCTGACGATCGCCGACCGGCACCTGCCTCGGGCACACCTGCTGCTCCGCCGCCGCCCCCCCCTCTGGTTGCCAACCGAGCCCGCTCCCCGAACCGCCGGCAGAAGTCCGGTCCCCAGATGGCTGAGTTCAGCGGCGCATCGATGTTCCGTGTATTCCAGGTATGGGGAGGATTAGGCTCGGATTCTTCACTGCAGACAAGGACGCGGTATCTTTCCTGGCGGTCCTAGAGTTGGTAAGGGTGACGGGCGAGGTTTCGATCCGAACATGACACCGAGCGCGAACAGGGTATTCATCGACGTCGATTATGGGATCGGTACTGGGTATGTGCAGTCCAACGAATCTTGCACCGATGACACGTCAACGAACTGTCAGCAAGCCAATAGCCTCGTTGGTGCGTTCACCTCTAGTGGAGGTGTCGATATCGACTTTGCTATTGGGAATAGCCTCGCCGCCCACACTCCAATCCTGGATCGATTGAAGATTTCTGCGCATATCGACATCGTTCCGACGGGCGGCGGTGGGGTCTGCATCTTCGGCTCTGCGACAAGGTTTCCCGCAGTCGAGGCATACTACGATTTGGGGGGAAGCACCTCCACAATATTCCAGCAAACGGAGGTTCCCTTGGGCGTCCTCGGCCTCGCTGTAGTTCAACGCTCATTTCCTCCCTGTCAGACGACAGAGGTCCCCCCCTTCCTAGTACCCCCGCCAGCGGTATGAGTACGACCAACTTGTCGAAAAGGCCTAGCGTATGGAGTGCCGTCGGTATAGTCTCACTCGTTCTGGCGGGATTTATCATGTTCCTGCAGGCGCTCGTCCTAGGCTCGTGGAGTATCCAGCACGTCGGAGCCATCGCTCTGGCACTCGGTGCAGTCGTCGTGTGGGGCCTGGCCATCGCCGCCGGATATGCGCGCCACCGCGGATATCCAACAAAGCCTTGGTTGCTATGCGGTTTGGTGACTATCGCCGTAACAACAATCGTAGTAATCGTGAGCTGGAACATTACGGAGGCCCTTAAACGACACTAGCAAAGGCAGGGCACCCCTGAAACGAGGGGAATATCTCGAAGAGATAAACCCGATCGTCCCCCGACACGTCAATTGTCCCGATCGTTGGTCGCAATCGCGACACTGGTTGTCTTTGCAGGCGCTACGACGGGGTGCTCACACGGAGGGCATCGTGCCACCTCTGCGCCACCGAAGCTAAAGAGTCCGGCCCCATGCGCGTCGGAGATAGTCCACCTCCGTTGGGCTACAAGTGAGGCGACAATGGGTGGTGTCGCGCTGGGAGTATTCCTCGTCTCGACCACGGGACAACCGTGTCAACTGACGCCCGGGTATCCATCCGTGACGCTCTACGATACGCGGTTGACCGCGCTCAACATCACCGCCACCACAGTGTCGCCCTCGGCCAACGGTGCTCTCACATTAACCGCCGGAGCGCCCGTGCAATTTGAGTTGATCTGGCATGAGACCAACGCTCCCCCGCCACTACCGCCCAAGTGCACTGCGCCGGTTCAAGTGGCAACGATACTCAAAATCGTCTTGCCATCTCTTCGGACAACGTTCCAGCTCCCAGCGCAAGCTGACGACGGACACTTTCAGAACATCACTGACTGCGGCGGTCAGATCGGAGTCACGCCGCTGCATCTAGTGTGCTGAGTTGGAGATTCGTTCGCAATATCGTGCGAGGGACTCGAGGATCTGGTCGGCGGTCTTATGCCACACATAGGGCCGAGGGTTTTCGTTCCAGGTGGCCGTCCACTCCCGGATGTCTTTCTCGAGGGCGCGGACGCTGGTATGCGACCCTCGTTTGATCCGCTTGGTCGTCAACTCGGCGAACCACCGCTCGACCATGTTGAGCCACGACCCCGATGTCGGCGTGAAATGCAACTCGAAGCGGGGGTGGCGAAGCAGCCACCGTTGGATTTCAGGGGTCTTATGGGTCGCATAGTTGTCGAGAATCAGGTGCACCTGGAGATCGGCGGCCACCTCGGCGTCGATCACGGCCAGGAACTTCTTGAACTCGGCGGCGCGGTGACGGTGGTGCAGGGAACCGATCACCTTGCCCGACGCCATGTCCAACGCCGCGAACAGGCTGGTCGTGCCGTGGCGCACATAGTCGTGGCTGCGCCGCTCCGGTGTTCCCGGCATCATCGCCAGGATCGGCTGATACCGGTTC
>DATARN010000138.1:0-12847 GCA_036264135.1 Acidimicrobiales bacterium | reverse complement strand
AAGGCCAGCACCTTCTCCTTGGTGTCGAGCCGAACACCTTCCATGGTGACCGAGACGTCATCAGCCGTTGGAGGAGGACCGTGGCGGACCACCTCGGCTAGCTCGTCAAAACTCAGGACAGGCTTCGCTGCGGCCACCCCCCTCAGGATACGTCCGACGCTGCGCGCAACCCACGCCGAACCGACGGACACGCACGGACAGCTGACCACACTCCTTTGCCGGCGCCCACGGCGCCCCCGGCAGGATTCGAACCTGCGCACACGGTTTAGGAAACCGATGCTCTATCCCCTGAGCTACGGGGGCCGCGGGGGGCCAGCGTACCCGCCTGGCCGCCAGGGCTACGCGGCGGGGGGCGGGGAGTCTTCGCCGGGACGGGGGTGGAAGCCCGCGGCGCGCAGTTGTTCCAGCTCTACACCCTGGGGCCAGCCGCTGACCCGCCAGCGGGGCGGGAAATAGCCGGGCTCGATGCGGAGGGCGGTCGGGGCGAGACGCTCGGCGTCCTCCCAGCGCACCCACAGCGAGGTCTTCGTTTCGGCGTCGGCCAGGGCGAGATGGTCGGTGCGCGGTAGGAGGCCGACGGTCACCTGTCTGACCCACGCCGCCCACGACCGCATCGGCAGGCCCGGTTCGTCCATCAGCTTGTACTCGGCCACGAACACGTTCTCGCCCGTCTTTGCGAAAAGGGCGGTGAGGGCGCGCTGCTGCTGGCCGTACTCTTCCGCCGCCAGGAGGTGCCCGGCCCGCTCGACGACGGGGCGACAGGGATGGTCGGAGGGGGGGACCCACGGGGCCAGCCGCCCCTCGAAGAGCTGGTAGGCAACGGGGGAGAGGGGGCGCGGTGCCGCCTGGTACGTCGAAATGGCCCAGTCGAGGTGGTGCCGCAGGGCGTGGCGGTCTTGGAGGGACACCAGGCGCATCGTGTCGCGGGATGGGGCCAGGGCGACGAAGTCAACGCCCGGGAGGAGGCGGCCGATTTCCGCCAGGGTGGCGGGCATGGCCAGCCACGACGAGGCGTAGCCGTCGGGCCCGACGAAGTCGAGGGCCGACCCATCGTCGTGTTCCATGGTCGGCGCTGGGAGACGCCGGAGGTTTTCGCGGGCGGCGGCCTCGACGGTGGCCTCGTCGATCTGCCAGCGCCGGCGGTCGGCCTCGGTCACGAACGCCATGCCGTACGCAATGGGTATGGCGATGACGAACGCCAGGTACGGGGCCAGCGGCCGCCACAGCAGCTGGTTCTCGGTGCCGCCCGTGGCCGCGACCCAGCTCATGGCGCGCACCGCGGGGCGAAGGCGCCCTGCCGCTTCGTCCCACGTTGGCGGCCGGGCCGGGGGCACCGAAGCCAACACGGCGCGGCGGATCCGTTCGGCGCGCGCCGGGCCCTCGAGCTGGCCGGTCTCAGCGAAGATCGTGCCGAGGAACATCGTGGTCGTCGTGCCGCTTGGAAACGTCAGCTTCAGGGTGAAATCGTTGCCGGCCTCGACCGAGGTCACGGGCAACAGCTCGTCGATGAGCAGCGCCACCTCTGACGCGAACAGGCTCTCCGGCGTCCGCGTGCCTCGAAGGCGTCTGCGCCGCGCCACGTCGCGACTGTAGGCGGGCGCCGATTTCTCACCCAACTCCCAGGGGGTCCCCAGCGCACTCCCCGGATCGCTCGCGACGCTGGCCATATGGAAAACGCCTCACGAATGGAAAACGGTTCCCGCATCCCCGTACTGCTTTCCGCCGGCCTGGCGGAGATGGCGCCGGCATTATCCGGCGCCCTCGGACGGGGCTTCGAGGTCACCACGGAAGCCGGGAGCGACTGGGGGGTGATGCTGACCGGCCCGGTCGGCCCGGCGGGTGTGGCCTTCCTGCGGATCTGCTATCCCACCGCCGCCCTGCTCGTCATCGACCGGCGGGGGCGGCCGGGGCGGAGCAGCGCGGTCGTCGACAACCTCGAAGCCGGTGCCGACGGCTACCTCACCAGCCCGACGCTGGCCGAGGTGGCTTCCCACGTCCAGGCGTTGGCGCGGCGGTACACCGAGTACAACCGGCCTGTCTCGGCGGCGTAGCCACCCGGCCGGCGCACGAGGCCGGAGGCTCAGCGAGAGGCGATGATGAAGACCATGGCGCCCTCGCAGGCGACCTTGCCGTTCACGTAGGCCGTCCCCGAGCTCTTTCCGCCGCGCGAGCCGAGGTGGTCGAGCTGCACCTCTAGGTCGAGGGTGTCGCCGGGGAGGACCTGGTGGCGGAACCGCGCCTTGTCGATCCCGCCGAAGAGCGGCAGCTTGTCGCGGAACCGCTCGTCGGCCAGGAGGCAGATCGCTCCCATCTGGGCCAGCGACTCGACCATCAGCACACCCGGCAACGTGGGGCGGCCCGGGAAATGCCCGGCGAAGAACGGCTCGTCGCCGGACAGGTGCCACTGCCCCCTGGCGGACACGGCGGGAATGACGTCCAGGATGGTGTCCACGAAAAGAAAGGGGGGGCGATGAGGAATCAGGTCCTCGACCCGCCACTCCACCGCCGCCATCAGTGACCCATGCCCAGGCCGCCGTCCACGGGTATCACCGCGCCGGTGATGTACCCGGCGGCGCCCGACGCCAGCCAGGTGACGACCCCGGCCACCTCGTCGACCGTCGCCATCCGGCCGAGGGGAATCTGGGCGACGATGTCCTTCTGGCGGCCCTCGGGGAGTGAGGCGGTCATATCGGTTTCGATGAAGCCGGGGGCGACCACATTGACGGTGACCTTCCGGCTGCCGATCTCCCGGGCCAGTGATCGGCCAAAACCAATCAGACCGGCCTTGGAGGCGGCATAGTTCGTCTGGCCGCCCGAGCCGGAAAGTCCGACCACCGAGGAAATGAGAATGATGCGTCCCTTGCGGGCGCGAATCATTTTCGGGACGGCCCGCTTCGCCACCCGGAAGGCGCCGCCCAGGTTCGTGTCGACCACGCTGCTGAACGCTTCCTCGCTCATTTGCATGAGCAGGCCGTCACGGTTCACACCGGCGTTGGCCACGAGCACCTCGACCGGCCCAAGGTGGGACTCGACCTCGGTGAAGGCGGCGTCCACCTCGTCGCTCGAGCCCACGTCGCAGCGCACCGAGAGAAGGCCTTCGACGGGGTCCTTGCGGTACGTCACCGCGACGCGGTCGCCCTGGGCGGCGAAGGCCTGGGCGATGGCCAGCCCGATGCCCCGGTTACCCCCCGTGACCAGGACGACCCGTCCAGCATCGCCCGACGACGCCGAGTCCGACACGCCCTACACCCCCATGGCGTGGTAGCCGCCGTCGACGTGGATGATCTCGCCGGTCGTCATCGGGAACCAGTCGCTCAGCAGCACGGCGCACGCCTTGGCCACCGCCGAGGAGTCGGTGATGTCCCAGCCGAGGGGCGCCCGCTCGATCCAGGCGCCCTCGAACGCCGCGAATCCGGGAATCGACTTGGCCGCCAAGGTGCGCATGGGGCCGGCAGCCACGAGATTGACCCTCACCTTGTCGGCGCCCACCTCCTTGGCCAGGTAACGGGCCGTCGATTCCAATCCCGCCTTGGCGACGCCCATCCAGTCGTAGGCCGGCCAGGCCCTGGTGGCGTCGAAGTCGAGGCCGACCACCGAGCCGCCACCCGCCGCCCGCAGCAGGGGCAGCATGGCGGCGGTCAGGGCCTTGAGTGAGTAGGTCGAGATCTGAAGGGCTACGGCGACGTCCGGCCAGGGGGCGTCGAGAAAGCCGCCCCCGAGGCAGGTGGCCGGGGCGAAGCCGATGGCATGGAGGACCCCGTCGAGGCCGCCCCACCGGGTGGTGAGATCGTCGGCCACGGCGGCGAAATGTTCGTCCACCGTCACGTCGAGCTCAAGCACGTCAGGCGGGTCAGGAAGCTTCCTGGCCACCCGCTTGGTGAGGCTGAGGCCCCGGCCGGCGCCGGTCAGGACGATGTCGGCGCCCTCTTGCTGGGCCAGTTGGGCGACGCCGAAGGCCAGCGAGTCCTCGGTGAGGACACCGGTGATGAGCAAGCGCTTGCCGTCGAGGAGTCCGGGCACGGCGGGCAGCCTAGATGGCAGGCCCGCGGAGGGGCCGACCCCGGGAGGCCCCGGTCAGGCCGGGTCGCGGGCGGGCGGGTCGACGGCGGAGGTCGCACTGACGGTGACGGGCGCGACCCCCGTCGGGCTGGGGGAGGAACGGCCGATCAAGGCGTACACCTCGCTCCCGTCAATGACCTCCTTTTCCAGCAGAAGTTCCACCAACCGGTCGAGCGTGGAACGGTTGGCCGACAGCAGCGCCAGGGCCCGCTCCTCCGCCTCCCGGAGCAGCCGGGACACCTCCTCGTCGATGACCCGCTGGGTGGCCTCGGCGTACGGGCGCCCCGGGCCGGCGCCAGGCACCCCGAGGTAGTTGGGCCCGTCGGAACTGAAGCCGATGGGGCCCAGGCGTTTGCTCAACCCCCAGTCCCGCACCATGTGGGTGGCCAGGTCGGTGGCGCCCGCCAGGTCGTTGGCGGCGCCGGTGGACGCCTGACCGAGGACCAGCAACTCGCCCGCCCGGCCGCCGAGGCGCACCGTCAGCGAGTCGTAGAGGTAGTCCTCGGGGTAGAGGTGGCGCTCCGCCTCGGGGAGTTGTTCGGTCACACCGAGGGCCTGGCCGGCGGGAAGGATCGTGACCTTGGCCACCGGATCGGCATGGGTCGAGAGGGCGGCGACGAGGGCGTGGCCCCCCTCGTGCACCGCCACCGAGGTCTTCTCCTCGGGCAGCAGGGCGTTGGTGGCCTCGCGGTGGCCGAGCAGGATCCGGTCGCGGGCCTCCATGAAGTCCTCGCCCGTCACCGTGGTGCGGCCCTTGCGGACGGCGGAGATGGCCGCCTCGTTGGTCAGGTTGGCCAGGTCGGCGCCGGAGAACCCGGGCGTGGCCCGCGCCACCACGTTGAGGCTGACATCGGGTGCCAGCTTCTTGCCCTCGCAGTGGACCTTCAAGATGGCCTCCCGCTCGGCCTGGTTGGGGAGGGGGAACTCCACCCGACGGTCGAACCGCCCCGGCCGCAGCAACGCCGGGTCCAGCGTCTCGGGGCGGTTGGTGGCACCCATCACCACCACGCCCGACGCCGGATCGAAGCCGTCCATCTCGGCCAGCAGCTGGTTCAGGGTCTGCTCACGCTCGTCATTGCTGGCGTAGATCCCGACTCCTCGCCGGGCGCCGATGGCGTCGATCTCGTCGATGAAGACGATGGCCGGCGCCTTCTTCCGGGCGTCGGCGAACAGCTCCCGTACCCGGGAGGCGCCGACGCCGACGAACATTTCCACGAAACTGGAGCCGGTCAGGGCGAGGAACGGCACCTCGGCCTCGCCGGCCACGGCGCGCGCCATCAGGGTCTTGCCGGTGCCCGGCGGTCCGACCATGAGTACGCCTTTGGGGCCCACCGCGCCCGCCGAGGCGTACTTCTCCGGGTGTTTCAGGAAGTCGACGACTTCTGACACCTCCTGTTTGACACCTTGGTAGCCGGCGACGTCGGCGAAGCGGGTCGTCGGTCGGTTGTCGACGTCGTAGACCTTGGCCTTGTTGCCTCCGATGCCCATGATCCCGCCCAGGCCGCCGGACAGCTGCCGGCTGGTGCGGCGGCCCATGTAGACGAAGAAGCCGAGGAACAAGAGGAACGGTGCGAAGCTCAAGATGATCCCGAGCAGCGACGTCCCGCTGCTGGTGGTCGCCTTCACCTGGACCTTGTGGGCCGCCAGGAGGGGCAGGGTGGTGTCGTCCCGGAGGGCGATGGGAACCTGGGTGGTGTAGGTGTGGCCGTTGGTCAAGGTGCCGGTGACCTTGCCGTTCTGGTCGATGGTCGCCGTCTTGACGTTGTTGTTGGTGACCTGGGTGACGAAGTCGGTGTAGGTGAAGTTCTGGTTGGGCGTCGAGCTGGGCGTCGGACCCCACAGCAGCAAGACGGTGAGCAGGATTCCGGCGGGGAGCAGCCAGGCCCGCCAGCGGGGCGGGGGCGGCGGCGGGGGGACGTGCGGCCGCTGCGGAGGCGGACCGGGCTTGGCCGAACTGGAGGGATGCCGTGATCGGTGCCACGTGCTCATGGTCGTCAACGGTACGCCCGGGGTGCGACTACCCGTCGTTTCCGGGCAACGCGCCTCCTCGGCGCCGACCGCGCCGGCGCCGCCTCCCCCTAAGGTCGGAGGATCATGAGCGAACGCGTGCACCGGGTGGGGGTTGTCGGCTGCGGTCTGATGGGGTCGGGGATCGCCGAGGTCTCGGCCCGCGCCCAGCTCGACGTGGTCGTCGTCGAGGCGAACGACGGGTCCTTGGCCGACGGCCGCAAGCGGGTCGAGTCCTCCCTGGCCCGCGCCGTCCGCCACGGCAAGCTCTCGGCCGACCAGCAGGAAGCCGCCCGCAGCCGCATCCAGTTCACCACCGATTACGGGCTCCTGGCTGACCGCCAGCTCGTCGTGGAGGCGGTGGTCGAAGCGGAGCCGGTCAAATTGGCGGTCTTCGGCCGCCTGGACGAGGTCGTCGCCGACCCCCAGGCCATCCTGGCCTCCAACACGTCGTCCATACCGATCATGAAGCTGGCGATGGCCACCCGCCGGCCGGCCCAGGTGCTCGGGATCCACTTTTTCAACCCGGCACCTGTCCTGCCCCTGGTTGAGGTGGTGAGCTCACTTCTTACCGATCCTTCGGTCGCCACCGCCGCCGAGGTGTTCGCCTCCGAGCAACTCGGCAAGCACGTCATCCGCTCCCAGGACCGCGCCGGCTTCATCGTCAACGCCCTGCTCATCCCCTACCTGCTGTCGGCCATCCGCATGCTCGAGTCGGGGTTCGCCACCGCCGCCGACATCGACACCGGCATGGTGGAAGGGTGCGCCCACCCCATGGGGCCGCTGGCATTGACCGACCTCATCGGGCTGGACACCACCATGGCGGTCGCCGTCTCGCTGTACGAGGAGTTCAAGGAGCCCCTGTACGCCCCGCCGCCGCTGCTGTCCCGCATGGTCTCCGCCGGCCTCCTCGGGCGCAAGACCGGCCGGGGCTTCTACAGCTACGGCGTCGACCGGTGACCGAGCGCACGCCCCGCGTCGCGGTATTGCCGCCGCAGGGCCGCTACGCCGAGGCGGCCGCCCGGGCCGTCGTGGCCGGCGGCGGCGAAGTCGTCGACCCCGCCGACGCCGAGGCCCTGGTCTGGACGGCGTCGGGCATGGACCCCCTCGCCACCGCCCAAGCCCTGCGCGACGAGCTGGCCCAGCACCCCCACATCGACTGGATCCAGCTGCCGTGGGCCGGCGTCGAGCAGTACGCCGCCGCCGGCCTGCTCGACCACGACCACCGGTGGACCTGCGCCAAAGGGGTGTACGGGCGGCCCGTCGCCGAGCACGCCCTCACCCTCACCCTGGCGTGCCTGCGCGACCTGAAGCGCTACAGCCGGGCGGACCACTGGACCAGCCAAGGAGGAGAAACGCTGTTCGACGCCGCAGTGACGATCTTCGGCGGCGGCGGCATCACCCGGGAGCTCCTCGCCCTGCTGGCGCCGTTTCACGTCGCCGTGACTGTGGTCCGCAAGCACGCCGACCCGATCCCCGGCGTCGCTGTCACCTCGTGGGACGACCGGGACGCGGCCCTGGCCGGCGCCGATGTCGTGGTCCTGGCCTTGGCCCTCACGCCCGAAACGGAGGGTTTCCTGGGACGCGACCAGTTCCGCCGCATGCCCGACCGTGCCTGCCTGGTCAACGTGGCCCGGGGCCGCCACGTGGTCACCGATGACCTGGCGGCGGCGCTCACCGCCGGCGACATCGCGAGTGCCGGGCTGGACGTGACCGACCCCGAACCGTTGCCCGCCGACCACCCGTTGTGGGCCCTCGACAACTGCCTCATCACGCCTCACACCGCCAACACCGAGGCCATGGCCCTGCCGGTGCTGTCGGCCCGCATCACCGAGAACGTGCGCCGTTTCGGCGCCGGCCACCCCCTTGCCGGCGTGGTAGACCCGGATTTGGGGTACTGACCCTAAGCTTTTCGTCGTGGCCGACGACGAGCAGCGGATGGGCGACACCGACGCCCTCATGTGGAGCATCGAGAAGGACCCGATGCTGCGCTCGACCATCACCTCGCTCCTCCTCTTCGACGGCCCGATCGACCATGACCGCCTGGGCGACAAGGTGGAGCGGGCCACCCGGAACATCGTGCGCCTACGCCAGCGGGTCATGGCCAACACGTTTTCGATCGCGCCACCGCGATGGGAGACCGATCCCCATTTCGACCTCCGTTATCACCTGCGCTTTCTCGGCGCGCCCGGCGGGGGAAAAATGGCCGATGCGCTGACAATCGCGGCGACGGAAGCCATGTCCGGTTTTGACCTGGCCCGACCGCTGTGGCAAATGCTGGTCATCGACGGCATGGCCGATGGCAAATCGGTAGTAATCGTCAAGTTCCACCACACCATCACCGACGGTATCGGCGGGGTGAAGCTGGGCATGCACCTGTTCGACCTCGAGGCCTCGCCGAGCGCCGACCCCGGTCCCATGCCCGAAGCGCCCCCGGTGCACGTGATGACCCAGTGGGAGCGGGTCCTCGACGCATGGGACCACGAACAGCGCCAGGGGTGGGAGGTGGCGACGCGGCTGATCCCCGCCGCCGCCGGCACGCTCACCCAACTGGTCTTTGAACCGAGCGAGACCATCCGCCGCGCCGGTGATCTGGCCGCCTCGCTCGGCCGGCTGCTCGCCCCGGCCAGCAAGCCCCTCAGCCCCGTCATGACCGGCCGATCCCTTTCCGTCGACCTTGACGTCATGTCGATGCCCCTCCCCGCCGCCAAGGCGGCGGCCAAGGCGGCCGGCGGCCGGCTCAACGACTTCTTCCTCGCCGGCGTCCTCGGCGGCCTGCGCCGCTACCACGAACTGCACGGCGCCACCCCCGAATCGCTGCGCATGGGCATGCCCATCAGCCGCCGGCCGGCGGGCGGCGGTGATGAGGGCGGCGGCAACCAGTTCGTTCCCACCCGCTTTCTGGTGCCGCTCCAGATACAGGACCCCGTCGAGCGGATACAGGCCATCCGCGATCTGGTGGCGGCGCAGCGGGCCGAGCCCGGTCTCGGTGTCGTCGACACCGCCTCGCTGATCACCCGCCGCCTGCCCCAGATGGCCCAGATCGGGATGCTGGGCGGCCTGATGCGCACGGTCGACGTGGTGGCGAGCAATGTGCCGGGCGTTCCCGTCGCCCTGTACCTGGCCGGCGCCCGGCTGGAGGCCCAGTACCCGTTCGGGCCCCGCAGCGGGGCGGCCGTCAACGTGACCCTCCTCAGCTACCTCGACACCCTGTTCATCGGGGTCAACACCGACCCCGCCGCGGTGCCCGACCCCGATGCCTTTATGACCACCCTCGGCGACGGCTTCGACGAGGTGCGCAACGTGACGTGAACGGGAATACATTCCAAGAATGAGTTGGACGTTCATTATCCGGCCACGCGAGCTGCGGAAGTTCCAGAAGTGCCGCCGGGAGTGGGACTTCAGTTCCCAGGTGCGCCAGCGTTACGCCAAGAAGGTTCCGGGCATTGGGTGGGCGTTCGACAAATCGATTCGCGACGCGCTGGCCGTGTACTACTTCCCGGCGATGGACGACTGGGACCGGGCCATTGTCCGCCCCCTCGCCATCAAGGGGTTCGACCGCTCGATGCAGGAAAACCGGGCGGCGCACGAGAGGGTCGCGCCGTACACCGCCGCCGACGAGCAGGCCTACGCCGAGCACGTCGAGTTGGGGCACGCCATGCTGGCCAACTATTTCGTATGGGCGGCCGCCCTCGACGACTTCGACTCACTCTTTGCCGACCACGACATCTGGGCTCCCGTGCCCGACCCGGCGCGACCCGTCCAGGATCTCGGCACCCTCGACGGCCGGCCCATCCGCTACATGGGCCGCATGGATCAGCTCATCGCCGACCCCGACGACGAGTTATGGATCGTCGACCACCGGGTGGTGCGAGGCCCGTGGACCGATAATGAGCAGCTCATCGACGACGAGGTGCTTCGTAGCCACTGCTGGCACACCCAGATCGCCTACCCGCAGATGCTCATCGCCGGCACCATCACCAACGAGCTGCGTGTCGACGGGCAGCTGGAGGCTCCGCCGGTCACCGAGATTGTCGAACGTGACCAGCGCACGATGATCGGCAGCCGCCACGTCAACACCCGGCGCAGCCCGCTCGCCATGGAGCCCACGTCGACGCCGGCGGCCCGCTCGGCGGCGACGACACAGGATCAGATCGTCCTGCAGCAGGACAACGGCCTGTTCCGCCGCACCGTGATCCGCCGCAACCAGGACTCGATGCGCGATGTGGGCGTCCGGGTGGCCCAGCTGGCCCTGGAGTTCCGCGACCCCGACGTGGCCGTGCCGCCCACCTTTGCCGAGCACTGCGCCACCTGCGAGTTCCAGGCTCCCTGCGCCGCCATGGAATCGGGAGGTGACTGGCGGGCCCTGCTCGCCACCGACTTCTACCAGCGCGACGCCGACGCCGAGGACGAGAGCCTCCGCCACTCCGACCAACGGGCGGGAACGAGGGCGTTCCTCGGCGGGACGTTCCGGGTCATAAATCTCGGCCGGCGTTAATCGGCCATACACCGAATCCTGCCGGGGCGCCGGTACGGTTGGCGCGCGATGCCCTCCTCGTCGCGCCTCGTCAACGGCCTGGCCGCGGCCTGCGTCCTGCTGCTCGTCGCCGGCGTACTGTTCGTCTTCGCCCATCCCGCCCTGTCGGCGTCACCACGGGTGAGCATCATCACGCCGGCAACGCCGGACTCATCGACCCTACCGACAACGACCGCGGCCACCACCACGACGACCCTGGCGGCGACGACGACGACGGTCGCGGTTACGACCACAACCGTCCCGCCGCCGACGGCAACGACCACCGCACCGCCCAGCCTTACCGCCCGCTCGGCCGTCGGCATCCAGTCGTTTGTGTTCGTCGACACCGGCCGGGCCACGCCACCGGCGGCGGGTGTCCCGGGGGCGGCGTCACGCACCCTTCCGACGATCGTCCGCTACCCGACCGATGGCGGCGACACCGGCGCCGAGGTACCGAACGCCGCCGGTCGCCACGGCGGCCACCTTTTCCCCCTCATCGTGTTTGCCCACGGCTACGACAGCTCGCCCGCGGTGTACGCCGGGCTCCTCCACTTCTGGGCCAGCGCCGGCTACGTGGTCGCTGCCCCCTCCTTCCCCCGGGCGACCGCCGGCGGCCCCCTCGACGAGAACGACGTGGCCAACCAGCCGGGCGACCTGTCCTTCGTGATCACCAAAGTCCAGGCGCTGGCGGCGGCCGGCGGCCCGCTGGCGGGCATCGTCGACCCGGCCCACGTCGGCGTGGCCGGGCACAGCGACGGGGCGTCCACCACCGCCGGGATCGGCTACAACACCTGCTGCCGCGACGGCCGCGTCCTGGCCGACGCCGTCATGGAAGGCGACGAGCATCCGTATCCGGGTGGCAGCTATTTCCCTCCCGGCGCCGAGCCGGCCCTCCTGGTGATCCAGGCCGACCAGGACGCCTTCAACCCCCCGCCGCTCGGGCAGGCGGTGTACGCCGGCGGCCGCTCCCCCAAATACCTGTTGTGGCTCCTCAACGCCCAGCACCTTGAGCCCTACACGACCGACGCCGTCCATCTGGCGGTGGTGGAGACGGTCACCACCGCCTTCTTCGACCGGTACCTGAAGGGCCACGCCGACGGCGTGACCCAGATGCGCCGGGGCGCCACCGCCGGCGTGGCCACCCTGACCGCGGGATAACCGTCCCAGTGGGGGTGGAAGAGTGGAGGCGGCTCGTTCGGCGCGTCTCGCCGTTCCTGATCCTGCGATCGGCAACGGGGAGCGACGATGGTCGACAGCAAAAACCGCCCGCCGGGCGGCGACGGTGAAGACGGCGTGCAGGCCGGCGCCGACGCGCCGGCCGGGTTTCCGGACTGCTGGCGGTGCCCCTTCCGCCTGCGGACCGCGGGCGAGGTGTGCCTGGCCTGCCTCCGGTCGCGCACCGGCGCCGGTTCCGCCGGCGTGGCGGCCTGCCCGGTGTGTGATCAGGCCGCCCCGGCGGAAGGCTGCGGCAACGATTGGTGCACCCGGGCCGACCGGTGGTTCTCGGTCCTGTGGGCCATTGCGCCCAACGCCGGCGCCTGGCGCTGGGCCATCCGGGCCTACAAGTACCGCCGCCAGACCGACTGGGCCGCCGTCTTCGGCCGCATCCTCCTCGGCTACCTGGACGAGCACATGCCGTGGTTCGACGACTTCGACGTCCTGACGCCCATGCCGGCGTTCACCGGACCGGGGGCCCGCCGGGACTGGGACCACGTCGGCGACGTGGTGGCGGTGACTCGCCGGCTGGCCGGTCCCCGGTGGGAGTTCCGCGCCGGCCTGGTCGTGAAGGACCGCGAGACGCCGGCGCTGGCCGGCCTGCTGCGCCCCGCCCGCCGGCGTTGCGCCGAAGGCCCGCTCCGCCAGGCGCTGCGCGTCCCGGACCCTGGCGACGTCGCCGGCCGGCGCATCCTGGTGATCGACGACGTGTTCACCGAGGGCAGCACCTTGCGCGAGGTGGCCCGAGCCCTCCGCCTGGCCGGCGCCGACGAGGTGGCGGGCATCGCCCTCGCCCGCCAGCCGTGGCACGAACCCGGTCGGCCGGCTGCCAGGCCGGCGGCGGCCGTGGAGGCCGGAACGTAGAGTGCCCGGGATGGCGTCAGGACCGATCCACCTTCACATCGCCGAGGTCCTGACCGCCGTGCCCGCCCAGGTCGGAGTGGAAGCGGGACTGGTGGTGCTCACCGAGGACCAGGCCCCGTTCCGCTCCCTGCGCATCATCGTGGGCCAGCCGGAGGCCAACGCCATTTTCGCCGGCTGGCACGGCAA
>DATARN010000103.1:0-12033 GCA_036264135.1 Acidimicrobiales bacterium | reverse complement strand
CGTCACCGTCGCCCGCCAACTCGCCACCGACGCCTTCATCAAAGCCGTCCTCCACGACGGCACCAAAATCGACACCGTCGCCCACCACCGCAGCCGCTACCAGCCCGCCTGGCTCAAAACCGCCCTCCAACTCGGCGACCCCCCCGACTTCACCGGCGTCGCCTGCACCAACTGCGCCAACCGCTACGGCATCGACTGGGACCACCAACACCCCTACGCCAACGGCGGCCCCACCAGCCTCGACAACCTCCACCCCCTCTGCTGGGCCTGCCACCAACAAAAAACCCGCCAAGACCGCGCCGCCGGCCTCCTCAAACCGGCCCCACCAACAACGCCGGCGCCGGGACCGGCGCCCGACAACCCGACAGACGACGCCGAGCAGCCGCGGCCCGTCGGCCCAAGCCCCTCCGGGACCACAGCCGCCACCCGGAGCACACCCGCCCCCACCTTCCACCCCAACACCACCGGCCCGCCCGCCGGCGACACCGACGCTGCGACCCCGCCGACGACGTCGGCGCCAACTACGCCCGCCGCCACGACGCTCCCCGACGTCGACATGGCCGAACCCGGGCCGGCCACGCCCGTCCCCCAACCCGCCAGAAAGCCACGCCGAAGCGCCGCCTGAACCGTCGCCGCTGGTGCAACCGGCCCACCGTTGCTCCCTCCACTACGAAATGCCAAAAACAACTTCCCCCGGCGACACGGCCTCCGCCGTCCCTTCGACAATCCGCCCCACCCGGGGTGCGCTCCGTCAGGGACACCAGCCGTCACCCGCACCTTGATAACTGAAGAGAACCCGCAAAGTCCGGCGCTGGGCGTCCCACCCTAGGGATGCCCGGCGCCGGCGGCCGGCGCCCCCGCCGACCGGGGCGCACGGCCTCCCTGAGGGCTCAACGACCCGGCGGCGCCAGCGCCCGGTGGCACCCGGCCCGGGGTACGTCGGCGGCGAGGACGGCTGGCCCCGTCGCACCTGTACTGGCCGGCTCGCCTGAATCCCTCGGTCTCGGGCGCTCGGGGGGTGGGACTCGAACCCACAACCTTTGGCTTAACAGGCCACCGCTCTGCCGATTGAGCTACCCCCGAAGGACCAAGGCACGATAGCAGCGGGGCGTCTCCCTCCGGCCCCACTTGCCGACGATGGATGCGGCCCGGGGGTGGTGTTTGGCGCCGGTATCCGCTACAACAGGAGGCATGAGACTGCGAGTCGGACTCATTGCGGGCTTCGCCGCAGGGGTGTACGTCACGACCATCGCCCAGCAACGATCGCGACAGCTGAGCCAACAGGTGAATCAAAAGGTCAACCGGGCCGCCCGTCGCAGCGCCATCGACGCGGTGGCTGAGAAGGCGAAGGCAGCCGTCGATCTCGGTGTTGAGCGTGCCAAGGATGTCGTCGCCAACAAGATCGACAGCGGGATCATCCAGCCCCTGGTCCAAGCACCCGCCCGTCTGGCCGCTCAACACCGCAACGGCGGGACCGCGCACTAGCCGGCCGCCCGGTTGCCGGGCGCCCGTCGGTACCGAGGTGGACGCCTTTCCGGGCCGGCGCTACTCGCTGTCGAGGTAGTCGCGGAGCCGGCTGCTGCGCATGGGATGGCGCAGCTTGGCCAGGGTCTTTGACTCGATCTGGCGGATCCGTTCCCGGGTGACGCCGAACTCCTTGCCGACTTCTTCCAGGGTGCGCATGTGGCCGTCGTCGAGACCGAAGCGCAGCCGCACCACCTTCTGCTCGCGCTCGGTCAGTTCCGACAGCGCCTGGTTGACGGCATCGTTGAGCATGGCTCGGGTGGCCGCCTCCGAGGGCGCGATCGCCCCCTCGTCCTCGATGAGGTCGGACAGGCTGAAGTCGTCGTCGCCCATCGGTTGTTCGAGGGAAACGGTCTCCTGGCTGATCCGGAGGATTTCCCGAACCCGGGACGGGGTCAGCTCGGTCTTCTCCGCCAGTTCCTCGAGCGTCGGCTCCCGGCCCTGGTCCTGCAAGAGTTGCCGCTGGACCCGGACCACCTTGTTGATGGTCTCGACCATGTGCACCGGGATGCGGATCGTGCGGGCCTGGTCGGCGATGGCCCGGGTGATGGCCTGGCGGATCCACCAGGTGGCGTAGGTGGAGAATTTGAAGCCCTTGGTGTAGTCGAACTTGTCGACCGCCCGCATCAGGCCGAGGTTGCCTTCCTGGATCAGGTCGAGGAACGCCATGCCCCGGTTGCGGTACCGCTTGGCGATCGACACCACTAGGCGCAGATTGGCTTCGACCAGCAGCCTCTTGGCTTGGATCCCGTCCCGGCGGATCCGCTCGTCGCGGGCAACCAACCAGGGGTCGACGGGATCGGACGAATCCACCCGGTCGACCAGGCGCCCGGTCGCCCGAAGGCCCTCCTCGACGCACTTGGCCAGCGTGACCTCCTCGCTGGCGGTGAGGAGCGGGACCTTCCCGATCTCCTTCAGGTACATGCGGACGGGGTCGGAGCTGGGCGTGACCCGACCGTCGAAGTCCACGCGAACATCGGCGACGAACGCCCGGCTGCGCAGCCGGACGGCGTTGAGCTCGGCAAAGGAAAGCCGGTCCGACGCCTCGACCCCGGCGTCGAAGCCGGTCGGCGCGGCGAGAGCGCCGGCCTGGGCGCCGGTGCTCGGGTCCGTGGTACCGCTCGCTTCTTCGACCGGTGACCAAGTAGGCGCGGGCGGTCCCGAGTCGCCCGGAGCCGAATCCGCCGGGTCGGCGGTGGCGTCGACCGGCGGCAGGGCGCCGAAACCGAAGTCGCTCTCGGGAAGACCGTCGCCGTCGTCGCGCCACTCGATCCCGACCGCCCGGATCCGGCCGATCACCGCGTCGATCAGCTCGGGCGTGAGCTCCATCGACTCGAGGACGACCATCACGTCATCGGGAGTGAGGAATCCCCGCTCCCGCCCGAGGAGGAGAAGCGCTGCGAAGTCAACCGTCAGGCCACCCTCAGGCGTGAACGGTGCCGCAACCGCTTCACTCATCGGCAGCCTCAGTCATGGTCGCCTCACTGGTCCGTGGCCTCGAAACGGGACACAAGCCAGGCTACCAAGACGGCTTCCTCGTCCTGAGCAATTTGACCCAAACGCAGGCCTTCCAGGGCATGTTTCAACCAGCTCATAACCGTCCCGTAATCCTGAGGTCGGGAGGAGCGGCGGGCGTCGCGGTCAAGGTCGAGCAGGGCCCGCCCGCCTGCCCGCTCGATCAGCCGGATGACGATCTCGTCGACGTCGTCGTCGGTGTCCTCAACCGCCAGCCGTTGCACGAGGTCGGCGACCTCGGGGTCGGCGGCAGCGATGGCGTCGTGCAACTGGGGCGTTCCGGCGAGGACCAGATAGGTGCGGGCGCTCAGATCGCCGTCGAACAGGACCTGGTGGAGGCGTCGCTCGATGGCGTCTCGCCGGTGGACCATCAACCGCAGCGCCTCCAACTCGGGGCCGGCGGGCACGGATGCGCCGCCGGGGGCCCGTGAGGATGCGCCGTTGGGCGACTCGCCGGGCCGCCCGGGCCGCGCCGAAGAACGCCTCCCGCCGGCGTCGGGCACCGCCGCTCCGGGGGAAGCGACCGCCGACCCCCGTGCCGAGTTGGGGACCCACGAGCGCCAGGCGCCCGATCGCAGCTGGTCGGGATCGACCCGGCAGCGGTCGGCCACGACCATCAGGTACTGGTCCCTGACCAGTTCGCTCGGGTGCTCGGCGACCATCTCCATAGCCCGGGCGGCGGTGCGGGCTCGGCCCTCGATGGAGCGCAGGTCGGCCGCTTCCAGCACTCGGTCCAACCGGAAGGCCAGGAACGGCCGGGCGGCGGTGACCGCAGTGCGCAGCGCCTCGGGGTCCCGTTGGGCCAGGTCGGCGGGGTCGAGGCCGGCGGGAAGGGCGGCCACGTACACGTCCACCTCGAACTTCTGCTCCCATTCGTAGAACCGCTCGGCCGCCGCCTGCCCGGCCCGGTCGGCGTCGTAGGCCAGCACCACGCGGGGGGCGAAGTTACGCAGCAGCCGGATGTGGCCCTCGGCCAGGGCCGTCCCGCATGTGGCCACGGCGTGACCGACGCCGGCCCGGTGGAACCCGATGACATCGGTGTACCCCTCGCACACCACCACGGCGCCGGCGTCGACCACCGCCTTCTTGGCCCAGTTGAGCCCGTAGAGCACCCGGCTCTTCTTGTAGACCGCCGTCTCCTCGGTGTTCTTGTACTTGTTGGGGAGGTCTGAGCCCGGCAACACCCGGCCGCCCAGTCCGACCGGCTTGCCGGCGGCATCGAAGATGGGAAAAAGGAGCCGGGCGCGGAACGAGTCGTTCAGCCGACCCACCTTGTTCACCGTCGCCAATCCCGCGTCCCGGAGGACCTGGGAATTGATGTTGAGCGCTCGTACCAGATGGTCAAACCCTTCCGGCGCCCACCCCAGCCGATACTGGCGGACCGTGTCGCCGTCGTAGCCCCGTTCCGCCCGCAGGTAGCGGCGGGCGGCGGCGGCGTCGGGCGACGTCAAGAGGCGCTGGTGGTACCACTCGATCGCCCGTTCGAGGGCGTCGTGGATCTGCGTCTTCTGCTGGCGGTCGCGGCCACCCGCGACGTCGCTGTACCGCAGGGTGATGCCCGATCGGGCAGCCAGGCTCTCGACCGCCTCGACGAAATCCAGTTGGTCGATCTCGCGCACGAATTTGATGACGTCGCCCTTGGCGCCGCAGCCGAAGCAGTAGTAAAAGCCCTGCTCGGCATTCAGGGAAAACGACGGCGTCTTCTCAGGATGAAATGGGCACAGCCCGGTCCAGCGCTGCCCGACCCGGCGCAGGGCCATTTTCTCGCTGGCCACGGCCACGAAGTCGGTCTCGGACCGGACCCGGGCCACATCCTCGTCCACGATCCCCACGTCGCCAGAACGGTACCGCCTGCCGCCGCCGATCTGGCCGGCCGCCCCAGCTCTTCAGACGTCGCTGCCCCGAGAGTGCTCGGCCCGGGACCCCTATACCGGCGGGGGCGGGGCCGGTGGAGGTGCCGCGGCCGGTGATTCTGGCGCCGGCGAGGCGCCGGGGGACGGCGGGAGGATGGTCGTGCCGGCGGATTCGAGAGACTTCAGCTGCTCCACCAGCCGGTCGATCTCGGCGTCGGCGCCGGGAACGGCGCGACCGGTTCGCTCGGCGTAGAGGAAGCGCCCGAGCACGCCGATCAGGGCCTCGGCCTTCTGCTCCTCCTGGATGTCGTGGGCCCGCTCCTCGAGGCGCTCCTTGAGGACCTGGGCTTCGTACCGGGCCTTTTCGGCCGACTCCTTGACCTTGTCGAGCAAACCCATGACCGGCTCGTTCTCTCAGGCGCGGGCGATGATGGCCTGGGCGGCGGCCAGCCGGGCGATGGGCACCCGGTAGGGCGAGCAGGAGACGTAGTCCAAGCCGGCGTCGTAGAACAGGTCGATGGATTCGGGGTCACCGCCGTGCTCGCCGCACACGCCGATCTTGAGCTCGGGCCGGGCCGCCCGGCCCCGCTGGACTCCGATACGGACCAGTTCGCCCACGCCGACCTTGTCGATGGTCTCGAACGGGTTGCGCTTCAGGAGCCCCTGGTCGAGGTAGGCGGGCATCATGCGGCCCTCGACGTCGTCCCGGCTGAACCCGAAGGTCATCTGGGTCAGGTCATTGGTACCGAAGCTGAAGAACTCCGCCTCCTCGGCGATCTCGCCGGCGACGATTGCGGCGCGGGGCGTCTCGATCATGGTGCCGATCAGCACGTCGGGCTTCCGCCGCAGGCCGGCGGTGGCCAGGGCGACGGCGTCCTCGGCCCAGCGCCGGGCCAGCGCCATCTCCTCCCGTCCGACGGTGAGGGGGATCATGATCTCGATGCGGGGCTTGCCCTTGGCGGCCAGCCGCTCGACGGCCGCCTCCATGAGGGCCCGGACCTGCATGGCGTAAAGGCCGGGCTTGACGACGCCGAGGCGCACACCCCGAATGCCGAGCATCGGGTTGAACTCGTGCCACTGCTCGGCGGCGCGCAGCAGCTTCTCCTCCTCGTCGGTGAGCCCGGTGGTCGCCTTCTTGAGCACCAGCTCCTCGGTGGGCGGGAGGAACTCGTGAAGGGGCGGGTCGAGCAGCCGTACCGTCACCGGCAGGCCGTCCATGGCCTCCAGGATCTCGACGAAGTCCGCCTTCTGGGCGACCCGCAGCTCCTCCAAGGCCGCCGCCTCCTCTTCGGCGGTGTCGGCCAGGATCATGCGGCGCACGATCGGCAACCGGTCCTCGCCGAGGAACATGTGCTCGGTGCGGCACAGGCCGATGCCCTCGGCGCCGAACTGGCGGGCGTTGGCGGCGTCGGGACCGTTGTCGGCGTTGGCGCGCACCGCCAGCTTCCCCTTCCGGACGGTGTCAGCCCACTTGAGGACAACGTCGAACTCGGCCGGCGGCGAGGCGTTGGAAAGCTCGACCGCCCCGAGGACGACGCGCCCGGTCGTCCCGTCGATGGAGATCTCGTCACCCTGCTTCACGGTGGTGCCACCGACCGAGAACGACGGCCCGTTGATCCGCACCTTGTCGGCCCCGACGACGGCCGGCTTGCCCCAGCCCCGGGCCACCACGGCGGCGTGGCTGACCAGGCCGCCGCGCGCGGTGAGGATGCCCTCGGCGGCGATCATGCCGTGCACATCCTCGGGGGAAGTCTCGCTGCGGACCAGGATGACGGCCTCGCCTCGGGCCGCCGCTTCGGCCGCCTCGTCGGCGGTGAAATAGGCCCGGCCGACGGCCGCCCCGGGCGACGCCGCCAGACCCTTGGCGATGACGTTGACGTCGTCGGTGGCGAACTGGGGGTGCAGGACCTGGTCGAGGTGGCCGGCGGTGACCCGGGTGATGGCCTCCTCGTGGCTGATCTTCCAGGCCCGCTGCTTGGTCATGTCGACGGCCATCTTCAGCGCCGCGGCACCGGTGCGCTTGCCGACCCGGGTCTGGAGCATCCACAACTTGCCCTGCTCGATGGTGAACTCGGTGTCGCACATGTCCCGGTAGTGGGCTTCCAGGCGGGCGAAGATGTCCATCAGCTCCCGGTAGATGGTGGGCATCTGCTCCTTCAGGGCGGCGAGGGGCAGAGTGTTGCGGATACCCGCAACCACGTCCTCGCCTTGGGCGTTGATGAGGAAATCGCCGTAGGAGCCCTGGGCGCCGGTGGCCGGGTCACGGGTGAAGCCCACGCCGGTGCCCGAGTTGTCGTCCCGATTCCCGAACACCATGGCCTGGACATTGACGGCGGTCCCGAGGTCGTGAGGGATGCGCTCCCGGTTGCGGTAGGCGACGGCGCGGGGACCGTTCCACGAGGCGAACACCGCCTCGATGGCACCCCGGAGCTGGTCCTTCGGGGCGTCCGGGAAAGGGGAGCCGGTGTGCGACTGGACGACGGCCTTGTACTCGTCGACCAGGTCGCGCAGCGCCGAGGCGGGGACCTGGGCGTCGCTGTCCACGCCGGCCTTCTCCTTGGCGGCGTCGAACGGCTTGTCGAAGGCCGCGCTCTCGATGCCGAGCACGATGCGCCCGTACATGGCGACGAAGCGGCGGTACGAGTCGTAGGCGAACCGCTCGTCGTCGGTTTGAGCGGCCAGGCCTTTGACCGATTCATCGTTGAGCCCGAGATTAAGGACCGTGTCCATCATCCCCGGCATGGAGAACTTGGCCCCGGAGCGCACGCTGACAAGGAGCGGGTCGTTGGCGTCCCCCAACCTTTTCCCCATCGATTTCTCCAACCGGGCCAGGTGTCTGTCGACCTCGCCGCTGAGGGCCTCCGGCCAGCCGCCGGCCATGTAGTCGCGGCAGGCGTCGGTGGTGATGGTGAAGCCGTGGGGCACCGGGAGACCGAGGACCGAGGACATTTCCGCCAGGTTGGCGCCCTTGCCACCGAGCAGGTCCTTCATGGCCATCGGCGGCTTCCGGTGCTTGTGATCAAAGGCGTAGACGTACGGCATGGGTGTCCTCCTCGAACGAACCGTCTCAGCCTATTGGCTGCGGGTTAGGCGTCAGCCTCGGTCGAGGGCGTGGACCGCCCGCAGGCGCCGTTCGAGGTGCTGCTCCAGCGACGTCGTGGCCAGCGCCGCCACCTCCGAGGTCACCGCGCTGTTCGGCTCGGCCAGGGCGCCGGCCAGGCCGCCGCCGAGGATCCGGCCGAGCAAGGCCAACGCCGCCGGCGAGATGGGCACCCCCCGCCGGCAGTCGCGGCACAAGGCACCTCCCTGCGACAGGTCGAAGGCGACCAGGTCGACGTCCCGGGCGGGGGCGCCGCACCCGGCACACTCGGTGAGGATGGGCCCGAAGCCCTCCATGCTGAGCAGCTTCCAGTAGAAGCCGGCGACCAGCAGGGGGGACCGCTCGTCACGGTCGGCGAGGGTCCGCAGCGCCGCCACCAGCATCTGGTAGAGGCGCGTGTCGGGCTGGCGCTCCTGGGCGGTCTGATCGACGGCCTCCAGCAAGGCCATGGCGTCGGTCATACGACCCAGGTCGTCGCGGATGGGCCGGAAATGGTCGATCGACTCGGCCTGGGTCACGATGTCGAGTTCCCGCCCCTCATAGAACAGCATGCTGATGTGGGCCGGCGGCTCGAGGCGGGCGCCGAAGCGGCTCTTGGTCTTGCGGATCCCTTTGGCCACCGCCCGGACCTTGCCGTGGCCCGCGGTCATGAACACGATGATGCGGTCGGCCTCGCCGAGGCGGTAGTGGCGCAGCGCCACCCCCTGGTCCCGGTACAGGCTCACGGGATCATGTCGATCGGTCCGTCTTCGCCGCCGACACCGCCGAAGCGGCGATCTCTGCGCTGGTACTCGCGAACCGCCTCGGCCAGGTGCTGGCGGCGGAAGTCGGGCCACAGGACGTCGGTGAAGACCAGCTCGGAGTAGGCCACCTCCCAGACGAGGAAGTTGGACAGCCGGAACTCCCCCGAGGTGCGGATCACCAGGTCGGGGTCGGGCATCTCGGGGGCATACATGCGGGAACGGATGGTCTTGACGTCGATTTTCCGGGAGGGGATCCCCTCGTCCACGATGGCGCGCACCGCGTCGACGATCTCGGCCCGGCCGCCGTAGTTGAACGCCACCGTGAAGGTCATGTTCCGGTTGTTCTTGGTCATCTCGACGGTTTCGTCGATGCGGTGCAGGATGCGGCGCGGCACCCGCCAGTCTCGCCGGCCGATGAATCGGATCCGGACCCCCATCTCGTTCAGCTCCCGGCGGCGCTGGAGCAGGAGCTGGTCGGCGATGACGCCGAGCAGGAAGCGGACCTCGTCCGCCGGCCGGCGCCAGTTCTCGGTGGAGAAGGCGTAGACGGTGAACCATTTGATGCCCAGTTCGAGGGCGCCGCAGATGGCGTCGAACAGCGCTTCCTCCCCCGCCCGGTGGCCTTCGGTGCGGGGCAGGCCCCGCTTCTGGGCCCAGCGCCCGTTCCCGTCCATCACGCAGGCCACGTGGACCGGCATGCGGTTGGGATCTAGCCCTTCGAGGTCCACGGTTCGTCACCGTATCGCTTGCCAACCGGCCAGCCCTGACACGTCCGCCGGTACATTCTCCGAGTGACGACCGACGGCGTGGCGGCGGCCCTGGAGGGGGTCGTGGGCGCCCTCCCTGGCGGGGGTGACAGCCGTCCCGGGCAGCGCCAGATGGCCCTGGCGGTGGCCCAGGCCATCGCCACCCGGCGCCACCTGATCGTGGCTGCTCAGACCGGCACCGGGAAGAGCCTGGCCTATCTGGTTCCCGCCCTCTTGTCGGGCTCCCGGGTGGTGGTGGCGACCGCCACCAAGGCCCTGCAGGACCAGCTTGCGACCAAGGACCTGCCCTTCCTGACGGAGCGGCTGGAGGTGCCCTTCGAGTTCGCGGTGTTGAAGGGTCGGGCCAACTACCTGTGCCGCCAGCGGGCCCGCGAGGTGGCGGGCGGCGGCGACCAACTGGAGCTGGCCGCGGCCTCCGAAGCGCCCGGCGCCGACGGTGCCGCCCTCGGCTCCTTCGGCCGCCAGGTCCGGCGCCTCATCGAATGGTCGATGACGGCCGAGACGGGCGACCGGGCGGAGCTGCCGTTCGAGCCCCACCCCCGGGCGTGGTCCATGGTCAGCGTCGGCTCGACGGAATGCCCCGGCAAGTCGCGCTGCCCGAGTGGCGACGTGTGCTTCGCCGAAGCGGCCCGCGACCGGGCGGCCGTCGCCGACGTGGTGGTGGTCAACACCCATCTGTACGCCACCCACCTGGCGGCGGGCGGTGCCATCCTCCCCGACCACGACGTCGTCATCTTCGACGAGGCCCACGAACTGGAGGACGTGGCGTCGTCCAGCCTCGGCTTGGAGCTGGCGCCCGGGCGGTTATTCGCCCTGGGCCGCACCGCCCGGCCCCTCGTCGACGACGCCGCCATCGTGGACGCCCTCGACGACGGCGGCACCCGGCTGACCGCTCTCCTGGAGACGTTCCTGGGCCAGCGCCTGACCCACCCCCTGCCCGAGGAGCTGGTCACGGTGCTGACCCTGCTCCGCGAGCGGGTCACCCGGCTGGCAGCGGCGCTGCGCAAGGCCGAGGCCGGCCCGGACGACTCTCCCCGTAAGGCCCGGGCCCAGCAGTCCGTCGGCGCGCTGGCCGCCGACCTCGACGCCGTCCTCAACCTGGCGGCCACCAGCGTGGCGTGGATCGAGGGATCCGCCTACGCCCCGGTGCTCAAGGTGGCTCCTATCGACATTGCCGCCCTCCTCGACGCCCTCCTGTGGCAGGGCGAGCAGGCACCGACGGCCATCCTCACCAGCGCCACCATCCCGCCCCGGCTGGCCGAGCGGCTCGGCATCCCGAGCGACCGTTTCGACCAGCTCGATGTCGGCAGCCCCTTCGACTACTCCACCCAGGCCCTTCTGTATTGCGCCCTCCACCTGCCCGATCCCCGCAGCGATCGTTACGAGGCGGCCATGCACAGCGAGCTGGAGGCGCTCATCCGGGCGGCAGGGGGGCGGACGCTGGCCCTGTTCACCAGCTGGCGCGCCATGGACGCCGCCACCAAGGCGCTGCGCGAGCGGCTGCCGTGGCGCGTCTTCACCCAGTCCGACCTGCCCAAGCCGGCCCTGATCCAGGCCTTCAAGGATGACGAGCGGTCGTGCCTGTTCGCCACCATGGGGTTCTGGCAGGGGGTCGACATCCCCGGGCCGGCGTTGTCGCTGGTGGCCATCGACCGGATCCCGTTTCCCCGGCCCGACGAGCCGCTGCTGCAGGCCCGCCGGGAACGCCTCGGGCGGGCGGCCTTCGAGCAGATCGACCTGCCCCGGGCCGCCACCTTGCTGGCCCAGGGGGCGGGCCGCCTCATCCGCTCCCCCCACGACCGGGGCGTGGTCGCCATCCTCGACCCCCGCCTGGCCACCGCCCGCTACCGCTGGGTCCTGGTGCGGGCCCTCCCCCCGATGCGGCGGACCCGCCACCGGCGCGAGGTCGAGGACTTCCTCGCCTGCCTGCGCGACTGACCGCTACGGACCGGAGAAGACCGGTTGCTTATCTCCTCCGTGGTGGGAACAGGAGCCCTGACGGCCGCCGGACATGCTGTACGTGGCGTCGGCGCACTCTTCCATGTAGCCGATTCCGTTCCCGAAGTTGGCGATGCAGTTGAAGTAGGAACAGGTGCTGGGATTCGGACTGGTGATGAACGTCCCCCGGCCGCAGAAGTTGTAGCCGAACGGGTTCGCCGGCGCCCCGCACAATCCCGCCACCGTGGGGGCAGTGGTGGCAGGAGCGGTCGGGGGGGCGGTTCGAGGCACCGTCGTCCGGACGGTCGTCACCGGCAGGGTTGTCGCCGGCAGGGTCGTAGCCGGCAGGGTGATCGGAGTCGACGCCACGACCGGAACGCTCGTGCTTACCTCGGCGGTGGTTGTGGTCGTCTCCGCGCCCAGCGAGGTGGCGGTTGAAACGCCAACGGTTTTCTTCGAGGGAGACCCGGCGAGGGCGCCGATTATGACGAGCACGAGCAGAACGGCGATAGTCCAGGACAGCGCCTGGAGCCACACCGGCGTGCCCCGAAATCGCCGCCAGGGTCCCACCGGTCCTGGCGTCGTAACGGGGG
>DATARN010000052.1:0-10348 GCA_036264135.1 Acidimicrobiales bacterium | reverse complement strand
GGCCATGTATGCCGTCATGTGGAGCGAGCACTGTTCCTACAAATCCTCCAAGATCCACCTCTCCCGCCTGCCCACCGAGGGTCCCCACGTCCTGGTCGGCCCGGGGGAGAACGCGGGGGTCATCGACGCCGGCGACGGGATTGCCATCGCCCTGCGGATCGAGAGCCACAACCATCCCTCCGCCATCGAGCCCTATCAGGGTGCGGCCACCGGCGTCGGCGGCATCCTGCGCGACATCTTCACCATGGGAGCCCGGCCGGTGGCCGTCATGGACCCGCTGCGTTTCGGGCCCCTCGACGACGCCCGCAGCCGCTGGATCGCCGCCGGCGTGGTGTCGGGCATCTCCGGCTACGGCAACTCGGTGGGGGTCCCGACCGTCGGCGGCGAGCTGGTCTTCGACGAATGCTACGCCGACAACCCGCTGGTCAACGTGCTGTGCCTCGGCGTCTTACCGGTCGACCGGCTGGTGCTCGCCCAGGCGTCAGGGGTCGGGAACCTGGCCGTCCTCCTCGGCTCGACCACCGGGCGCGACGGCATCGGCGGCGTCAGCGTCCTGGCATCGGCGGGATTCGGTGCCGACGCCGCGGTTGAGGCGGCCAAGCGGCCCAACGTGCAGGTCGGCGACCCGTTCGAGGAGAAGCGGCTGATCGAGGCCTGCCTGGAGCTGCTCGACCGCCACCTGGTCGTCGGCATCCAGGACCTGGGGGGCGCCGGGCTGGTCTGCGGCACCAGCGAGACGGCGTCGCGAGGGGGTGTCGGCATGGACGTCAACGTGGCCGCCGTACCGCTGCGGGAGCCGGCCATGGCGGCGTTCGAGATCATGACGAGCGAGAGCCAGGAGCGGATGGTGGCCATCGTGACGCCGGACGACCTTCCGGCGGTGATCGAGTGCTGCCAGCGGTGGGAGGTCCGCGCCTCGGTCGTCGGCAAGGTGACCGAGGGGGGCAGCCTGCGCATCCTCGAGGGGTGGGACGGACCGGTGCTGGCCCACGTGCCGGCCGCCAGCCTCCACGAGGACGCCCCGATGTACGACCGGCCTCGGGTCCGCCCGTCGGAGGAACTCGACGCCCTGGCCGCCGCCGACCCGGCGGCCCTGGGGCCGCCGGTCGACTGCGGCGCCGACCTGCTGGCCCTGCTCATGGACCCCTCGTGGGTGTATCGGCAGTACGACCATCAGTTGTTCCTCAACACCGTCGTCGCCCCGGGCGGCGACGCCGCCCTGCTGCGGCTGAAGGCGCCAGGTTTACCCGCCTCTGGTGCGCCTCCCGGGGGCGGCGCGGGGCGGGGTATGGCGCTGTCCACCGACGGCAACGGCCGGTGGTGCGCCCTCGACCCCCGCCTGGGGACGGCGCTGGTCGTGGCCGAGGCGGCCCTCAACGTGGCGTGCGTCGGGGGACGGCCGGTGGCCCTGGTCAACTGCCTGAACTTCGGCAACCCGGAGCACCCGGCGGTGATGTGGCAGCTGGCCGAGGCGATCGACGGGATGGCCGAGGCGTGCCGGGCGCTCGACATCCCGGTGATCGGCGGCAACGTCAGCCTGTACAACGAGAGCCGGGGCCACGACATCGACCCGACGCCGGTGGTCGGCGTCCTGGGCCTGGTCGACCGACTGCACCGGCCGCCGCCTCCCGCGGCCCTGGTGGAAGGTGACACGGTGCTGTTGCTCGGCGCCCAGGGGGATCCCGGGCTCGGTGGTTCCCGCTGGGCGCTGCAGGCCCACGGTCACCGCGGTGGGGTGCTGGCGCCCCTCGACCTGGCCCTCCACGCCCGGCTGGTGGCGCTGGTGGCGGCCCTGGTCGGCGGCCCGCAGCCCCTCGTCGGTGGGGTGCACGACGTCTCCGAGGGCGGCATCGGCGTCGCCCTGGCGGAAATGGCGGTCCGCAGCGGCGTGGGCTTCACCGTCCCCGCCGGCTGCCTGGCCGGCCACTCCGGGCTGTTCGGCGAGGGCCCCTCCCGGGTGCTGCTCTCGGTGGCGCCCGAGCAGCTGGCGGCGGTGTTCGCCGCCGCCGCCACGGCCGGCGTGCCCGTCAGCGAGCTGGCCACCGCCGGCGGCTCCCGCCTGGTCGTGGCGGGCCTGGTCGACGTCGACCTGGCCGCCGCCACCGAGGCCTGGCGGACGGCGCTACCGCGGGCCCTGGGGGTGGAGGGGGCGGCCGCCCCGGCGTGAGCGGGCACCGTCGCGGGTGGTGGGCGCCGGCCTTGGCCGGCTGCTCGGTCCTGGTCCTGGCGGGCGCCGCGCTGGTGTGGTTGGAGACCCGCCACCTCGTACCGCGGAGCTGCGGGCAGGTCTACGCCCACAGCCGGTGGGCGCCGGCGCTAGCTGTCGCCGCCGTGGTGGTGGCCATCGGCGGCCTGGTAACGGTGCTGGCCGACTGGGTGGCGGCGTCCACCGGTTCCCGGCCACCCATGCCTCGGGCTCAGCGCCGCCTGGCCACCGTCGTGGCGACGGTCGTGCTGCTGGGCGCCGTGCTGTGCCTCGGCGGGATGTACGCCGACACCACCGTCACGGTGATGGGCTGCCGTTAGCCGGCGGCTCGGGGAGTCAGGGCGCCGGCCGGGCCGAGGCGGGGATGCGGGCCCGCAGGTCGTCGAGCACCGAGTCGGGGACGTCGAGGTCGCCGCGCCCCACGCCCACCTTCAGGTCGGGCTTGTAGGTCCCGTGGTGGTCGGAGCCGCCCGTCGCCACCAGTCCGTTCTCCCGGGCCAGCGCGGCCATGGCGGCGCGCTCCTCCGGCGAGTAGCGGCCGTAGATCGACTCGACCCCGGCCAGGCCGTGGTCGGCCAGTTCGGCCACGGTGGCGGCGGTGCCGGCGGGCGAGAGGCCCAGGCTGAGCGGGTGGGCCAGCACCGGCACGCCCCCCGACGCCACCGCCAGCCGGACGGCCACGTCGGGTGCCAACCGTTCCTTGTCCATGTATGCCGGCTGGCCCTTGGCCAGCCATACGTCGAACGCCTCCTGGATGCTCCCGACGACTCCCTTGCGCACCAGGATGCTGGCGATGTGGGGCCGGCCGGCGCCCATGCCGCCCGCCTCCTGCTGGATCTCGTCGTAGGTGACGGGCAGCCCGAGCTCGCCCAGCCGGGCCGCCATCCTCCGGTTCCGGTTGTCCCGGGCATCCTGCAGGCGGGCCAGCTCGTCCTGCAGCGGCCCGTCCCCATCGGCGACGAAGTACACCAGCAGGTGCATGGTCCCCGGGTGCTCGCAGGAGATCTCGACGCCCCGCACCAACTCCAGCCCCAGCCCGGCGGCCACCGAGGCGGCCACGGCCAGCCCGTCCACGCGGTCGTGGTCGGTGAGGGCCACCGCCGTGCACCCGGCGGCGTGGGCCAGCTCCGGGATCCGCTCCGGCGGGTCCGAGCCGTCGGAAACGGTGGAGTGGGTGTGCAAATCGATCATCTCCGGGCACGCTAACCGCCAAGCGCGGGAACGTCGCACGGGCATGGAAGAATGGCTGAACGTGACGCCCGGCGCGGAAGCAACCGACCACGAGCATCCGCGCGAGGCCTGCGGCGTCTTCGGGGTCTACGCCCCCGGTCGCTCCGTCGCCCACCTCACCTACGACGGCCTCTTCGCCCTGCAGCACCGCGGCCAGGAGTCGGCGGGGATGGCGGTCGCCGACGGCACCGACCTGGTGGTCATGAAGGACATGGGCCTGGTCGCCAACGTCTTCAACGAGTACAAGCTGGCCAGCCTGCAGGGGCACCTGGCGGTGGGCCACACCCGCTACTCCACCACCGGTACCAGCACCTGGCACAACGCCCAGCCGGTCTACCGCTCCCTGGAGGTGACCGGCTTCGCCCTGGGCCACAACGGCAACCTCACCAACACCGAGGCGCTGACGGTCGAGGCCGGCATGCTGCCCGGGGTCGTCGGCAGCGACAGCGACCTGATCGCCGAGTTGCTGGCCACCTACCTGGAGGGCTGCCCCGAGGCCGATCTGGTCGCCGCCCTCGAGCACGTCCTGCCCCGGCTGGAAGGCGCCTTCTCCCTCGTCCTCATCGACCACGACCGGCTCATCGGCGTCCGCGACCCCAACGGCTTCCGGCCGCTGTGCCTGGGCCGCCTCGACGGCGGTTGGGTCCTGGCCTCGGAGACGCCGGCGCTCGACGTGGTGGGCGCCACCTTCGTGCGCGAGCTGAACCCCGGCGAGGTGCTGGTCATCGACGGCGACGACCACACTTCCCTCGCTCCCTTCCCGGCCGATCGGGTCGACCCCAAGTTGTGCCTCTTCGAGTTCGTCTACCTGGCCCGACCCGACAGCCGCCTCTACGGCGTCGAGCTCCACGGGGTGCGGCGGCGCATGGGCGAGCTGCTGGCCTTCGAGGCGCCGGTCGGCGCCGACCTCGTCATGGGCGTGCCCGACTCCGCTCTCCCCGCCGCCGAGGGCTACGCCCAGGCCTCCCGCATCCCCTACGGCCAGGGCCTGGTCAAGAACCGCTACATCGGCCGCACGTTCATCAACCCCGACCAGCGGGAGCGAGACGCCGGCGTGCGCCGCAAGCTCAACCCGCTGCGCGACACCATCGCCGGCAAGCGCCTCGTCGTGGTCGACGACTCCATCGTCCGGGGAACGACCACCCGGGCGGTCGTGGCCATGCTCCGCGCCGCCGGCGCCGCCGAGGTCCACCTGCGCATCACCTCGCCCCCCTACCGCTGGCCGTGCTACTACGGCCTCGACACCGGCACCCGAGGCGAGCTGATCGCCGCCGGCCTCGACGTGGACCAGATCCGGGACTACGTCGGGGCGGACAGCCTGGCCTACCTGAGCCTGGAGGCCCTGCAGGGCTCGATCGGGGTGCCGGGCGCGGGGTTCTGCACCGCCTGCCTGACCGGCGACTACCCCGTCGCCCTCGCCCCGGGCCTGCTCGAACCCACCAGTGTCTGACCCCGGCCACGGTAGGGAAAGGGGGCCGGGTGGCTTGACCTACGCCGCGGCAGGAGTCGACATCGTTGCCGGCGACGCCGCCGTCGATGCCATGAAGGACCTGGTCAGGTCGACCTACCGCCCCGAGGTCATGGGGGATATCGGCGGCTTCGGTGGGTTGTTCCGCGTCCCGCCGATCTACCGCGCTCCTGTGCTGGTCGCGGCCACCGACGGGGTGGGGACCAAGCTGGCCGTGGCCCAGGCGGTCGGCAAGCTGGACACCGTCGGCATCGACCTGGTCGCCATGTGCGTCGACGACCTCGTCTGCCAGGGGGCGGAGCCCCTGTTCTTTCTCGACTATCAGGCCCATGGCGACCTGTCGCCGGCGGTGGTCGTCGAGCTGATGCGCGGCATCGCCGCCGGCTGCCGCGCCGCCGGCTGCGCCATCCTCGGCGGGGAGCTGGCCGCCCACCCCGGGGTGCTGGAACCGGGCCAGTTCGACCTGGTGGGCTTCGCCGTCGGGATGGTGGAGGCCGACGAAATCCTGGACGGCTCGGCGGTACAGCCGGGCGACGTGCTGGTCGCCCTGTTGTCGCCGGGCCTGCGCAGCAACGGCTACTCCCTCGCCCGCCGGGCGCTGCTCACCGTCGCCGGGCGCCGGCTGGACGAGCCGGCGTGGCCCGGCGCCGGCCGCACGCTCGGCGAGGAGCTGCTGGAGCCCTCGGTCATCTACACCCCGGCCGTGCTGGCCCTCCTCGGGGCCGTCGGCCCCGACGTGCACGCCCTGGCCCACATCACGGGCGGCGGACTGGGCGGCAACCTGCCGCGGGTCCTGCCGGCGGGCTGCGGCGCCGTCGTGCGCCGGGAACGCTGGTCGGTGCCCCGCATCTTCGGGGAAGTGCAGGCGGCCGGCGGGGTCAGCGACGAGGAGATGGGCCGGGTCTTCAACCTGGGTGTCGGCATGGTGGCGGTGGTGGCCCCGGCGGCGGCGACGGCCGCGGCGGCCGCGCTGGAGGGCGCCGGCATTGCCGTCTCGATAATCGGCGAGGTGGTCGCCGGCGACCGCGGCGTGACCCTCGTCTAATCGGTAGCGTTCGGGCATGGCCCGGGTGCTCATCGTCGTCGACGAGCCGGACACCATGCTGGAGCTGCAAGCCGACATGGAACGGGCCGGCCACGACACCGTCCTGGCCGCCGACGCCGACACCGCCCTGCTCCGGCTGGCCGACGGGCCCATCGACGTGGTGGTACTCGACGTCATGATGCCGGTGGGCGACGGGTGGACGGTCCTCGAGCACCTCGGGTCGCATCGCGACGCCCCGCCGGTGATCGTCGCCGGGGGCCGGGCCACTCCGGCCGACCTGGCGCGGGCGTCAACCTTGGGCGCCACCCTGACGTCCCCGCTCACCGGGCCCGCCATCCTGCGGGCCGTCTCCGGCGCCGTCGCCGACCGCGCCGACCGCCCCGCTGCGACGCCGTGAACCCGTCGCACGCCGGCGGTCAGGCCCGGCGCCGGTGAGCCTTTCCGGCGGCGGCGGCGGTTGCAGTCAGGCCCGGCGCCCGGAGGTGCCGTGGAAGGTGCGGATGCCGGCGTGGCCGGCGCCGGCTTCGGCCAGACGGCGTTCCGCCCGCGCCTCGGCGACCTCGTTCGGGGTGCGGCCCTGCTCCCGGCTGGCCGTCAGGACCTGGCGGGTCGTGGCGAAGATGCCTTCGACGGCGGCATAGGCCCGGTGGCGGTCGTAGCCGGCCAGCTCGTCGGCGATGTTGATCACCCCGCCGGCGTTGACGACGAAGTCAGGGGCGTAGAGGATGCCGCGCTCGGCCAGGCGCCGGCCGTCTTCCGGTGTGGCCAGCTGGTTGTTGGCCGAGCCGGCCACGGCACGCGCCTTGAGGCCGGCGACAGTCGCCTCGTCGAGCACGCCTCCAAGGGCGCAGGGAGAGAAGATGTCGCAGTCGAGCCGGGGCGCCTCTTCGACCGCCACGGCCGTCACGCCGAAGCGGGCTACGACGGCCGCAACCGCGGCGTCGTTGACATCGGCGACGACCACCTCCGCCCGTTCCGACAACAGGTGCCCGACCAATGAGGAGCCAACTTTTCCCACCCCCGACACCACCACCCGGCAGCCGGTCAGCTCCTCGGTGCCGTCGAGGAGGCTCCGGACCGCCTTCATGGCCCACCACAGCCCGTACGCCGTCGCCTCCGACGGGTCGCCCGACCCGCCGTAGCGGCCGGAGATCCCGGTGACATTCGGGGTCTGGGTGAAGATGGCGTCCATGTCGGCCTGGGTGGTGCCGACGTCCTCGGCGGTGATGTACCGGCCGCCCAGGCTGTCGAGGAAGCGGCCGTAGCGATGGAGCAGCGCCTCGGTCTTGGCGGTGGCCGGGTCCCCGAGGATGACCGCCTTGCCCCCGCCGAGGGCCAGTCCGGCGGCGGCCGACTTGTAGGTCATGCCCCGGGCCAGCCGCAGGACGTCCTCGACGGCCTGGTCCTCGTCGGCGTAGGGGTAGAAGCGGGTGCCGCCGAGGGCCGGTCCGAGGGCGGTGGAGTGGATGGCGATGACGGCCCGGAGGCCGACCGCCGGGTCGTGGCAGACGACGACTTGCTCGTACTCGCCGCCGAGGCGGTCGAAGAGTTTCACGGGGTGAGCAGCCTACGAGACGTAACTAGTCACAATGAGTGCCCAAATATGACGCGATCGGGCCATGTACGACGCAGCGTTCCTGTTTTACCTTTTGAACCAATCACATTCGTGAAGGAGCCAACGACATGGCAGACCAACTGCAAGCCGACGCACTGCTTACCCCCGCCGAAGTGGCGGCTTTGTTCCGGGTCAACCCCAAGACCGTCACCCGCTGGGCCCGGGCCGGCAAGATCACGGCCATCCGGACGCTGGGCGGCCACCGCCGCTTCCGCGCTTCGGAGATCCGCCGCTGCCTCGAGCAGATGGAGCACTCCGAAATCTGATCCTGTCGCTCGCCGCCGGCGGTCCCGCTGGACCGTCGGCTCCGGGCTGCTGGCGGTCCTCTTGGTGGCCGCCGGCGCAGTCGCCCCCGCCGCCGTAGCCCACTCGTCCGGCGGCGAGATCGTCCAGGTGGGTCACGACGAGTCGATAGTGCTGTCCGTCAACGCCGAGACGCCGGCCGCCATGGTCGGCGTCGACATCGTCGTACCGCCCGGTTTCACCCTTGACCAGCAGCAGGCCGTCGACGTCAAGGGCGGGGGCGTAGGCGGGGTCTTCATCACTTGGCAGGGCCAGTTCGCCGCCGGTGGCATTCACGCCGGCGGCCCCGGCATCGCCGACGGCGGCGTCGTACTGGTGACGTTCTCGGGCACCGCCCAGCGGGTCGGGACGTTGTCCTTCGTGACCGTGACCCACGCCGCCGACGGGACCGTCGTTCGCTGGGACGGATCCGCCACGTCGCCCCATCCCGCTGCCCTGGTGTACGTGGTGTCGTCGTTGACGCCCGGCTCGGCGGTGGTTCCCGGGCTGGCCGCCCCATCGACCGGGTCGGGCCCACCGTGGTGGGCGCTGGCCATCGCCGGCGTGGGGGCGCTGGCCCTGGTGGCCGGCGTGCTGACGCGGCGCCGCTCATCGTCTGGAAAAATCCCTCGGAAGGTGTCGATTCCCGACGCCGGCGATCGTCGGTAAGGCGACCCCTACCACGGAGGAACCTCACATGAAGTACATGTTGCTCATCTACAGCGACCCTTCGGTCTATGCCGATGCCGCAGTCGGGCAGAAGATCATGGAGGAGTACGGAACCTTCACCCAGGCGATCGTCGACTCGGGCGAGCTGGTCTCCGGCGAGCCCCTGCAGGGCTCCGACACCGCCACCGTCGTGCGCTCCCGCGCCGGCCAGATCTCGACCACCGACGGCCCGTACGTGGAGACCAAGGAGTACCTGGCCGGCTACTACGTGGTCGACGTCAAGGACCTCGACCGGGCCATCGAGATCGCGGCGATGATTCCCGACGCCCGCACCGCCGGCATCGAGGTGCGCCCGGTCATGGACTTCCCCGGGTAGCCCTTTGTCGGCCTCCTTCGAGGACGTGTTCCGGCAGGAGGCCGGACAGGTTGTCGCCACCTTGATCCGCATCCTCGGCGACTTCGACCTCGCCGAGGATGCGTTCCAAGAAGCCACCGTGGCGGCGTTGACGGCGTGGCCGGCCACCGGCCTGCCCAACCGCCCCGGGGCGTGGCTGATGACCACCGCCCGGCGCAAGGCCATCGACCGTCTGCGGCGGGAGGCCCAACGCGAGTCGAAACACCGCGCCGCCCAAGCCCTGCTCTCGCTTGACGCCGCGCCCGAGAGTGAGAAGGGTGAGATGAGCGCCATCGCCGACGACCGACTGCGGCTCATTTTCACCTGCTGCCACCCGGCGCTGTCGACCGAGGCCCAGGTAGCTTTGACCCTGCGGGCGCTGGGCGGGCTCACCACCACCGAGATCGCCCGGGCGTTCCTTGTCCCCGAGGCCACCATGGCCCAGCGGCTGGTGCGGGCCAAGAAGAAGATCAAGGGGGCCCGCATCCCCTACCGGGTGCCGCCCGATCACGTCCTGCCCGAACGGTTGCCGCCCGTGCTCGCCGTCCTGTACCTGATCTTCAACGAGGGGTACGCCGCCACCGCGGGCGATGTCTTGATCCGCCGGGATCTGTGCGCCGAGGCCATCCGTCTGGCCCGGGTCCTCGCCGAGCTGATGCCCGATGAAAGCGAGGTCAGCGGGCTCCTGGCGTTGATGCTGCTGCACGACGCCCGGCGGGCGGCGCGCCTTGATCCCCACGGCGACCTGGTGCTGCTGGCCGACCAGGATCGGGGGTCGTGGGACAGTCGGGAGATCACGGATGGCGTCGCCCTGCTCGAGGCGGCCCTGCGACGCAGCGCGCTCGGGGATGGGCCGGGCCGGTACCAGCTGCAGGCCGCAATTGCCGCTGTCCATGACGAGGCGGCGTCGGACGCGGACACCGACTGGCGGCAGATCGAGCTGCTCTACCGGCAACTGGCTCACGTGGCGCCCTCTCCGGTCGTTTCCCTGAATCAGGCAGTGGCGATCGCCATGGTCCGAGGCCCGGAGGCCGGCTTGGCCCGCATCGATGCCATCGTTGCCAGCGCCGCGGGCGCGGCCCTTGAGGACAACCACCTGCTCCATGCCGCACGGGCCGAGCTGCTCGTCCGCCTCGGACGGCTCGACGAGGCTCGGGCCAGCTACGAGCGCGCCTCGGCGGCGGCCACGACCGCGGCCGAGCAACGCTTCCTGCAACGCCGCTTGTCGTCCCTGCCCCTAGGAGGTGGGGGCTCGGCCCGCTTGTGAAGTGGGGCCTCGCCCGCTTGTGATGTGGGGGCTCGGCCCGCTCGGGATGTGGGCCTCGCCCGCTCGGGATGTGGGGCCTCGCCCGCTCGGGAGGTGGGCCTCGCCCGCTCGGGATGTGGGGCCTCGCCCGCTCGGGATGTGGGGCCTCGCCCGCTCGGGATGCGGGGGCCTC
>DATARN010000047.1:0-15790 GCA_036264135.1 Acidimicrobiales bacterium | reverse complement strand
GTGGGAGGTAGCCGAAATGCTGGTAGCAAGGGCTCGGGGCCGGAGCATGTGTTGTCGGGCGCTGGTTGTAGGAGCTCTTGCGATTGCACTGAGTGCCTGCTCGACCAGCAACCCGAAAGCCATAGGGCCGCCGCCCACGGTCGCGACCACCACGTCGACCACGACCGTCGCTCAGCGGGACGCCGCCATCCTTGCCCGTTGGACCGAGGCGTACCGGGCGAGCATCGCCGCCTCCAAAGATCCGACCTCTCCAGGGTTGATTGCCGTATTGTCCGATTACTTCTCCGACTCTTCACTGAGCCAGCTACTCGCGACATACGGCGCCTATGCCCGAGACGGGCTGACAAGTGTCGGAGACATCGACCTTGGCAAACCAACAGTTGTCAGTGTGGACGGTGCTACCGCGATTGTGCGCTCGTGCGCGGTGAACCGTCTTGCTCTCGTCTATGTAGCGACAGGGAAGCCACTGCCGGGCCCAGTTGGGAGTACATCGCCCGTTCCAAACGGGGTCAAGTCCACTTTGAAACTGGCTCCGGACGGATTTTGGAAGATATCGGCCGCGACCTGGAAGGACGGATCGTGCGACGGGCTGTGACGTGTCTCTTCGCGGTCATATTGGTCACCGTCCTATTTCCGGCCAAGGCGTGGGGTGATGGAGGGGGGCCATGGTCCAGCGGCAATGTCGGAGATGGCGGTCCGACGGCCAGCGCCGGCAATGGGTCGCCTGGCGTACCGGTCTCGTCTGGTCACCCTGGCGGCAAAAGCGGGGGTAGCTCGGGGGGCTCGTCATGCATCTATATTCCGAGCTACAGCGGAGAGTATGGACCGCCATCGGTGTTCAACCCCCAACAGGGAGCGAACGGGCAGGCGGGACAGTATTACGACGAGTTGTGTGGCGGGATTTACACTCAACGAGTCTTTGTGCCGTCCGGGAGCGGGGCGCCGGCGGGGGTGGCAGTTGTCGACCCGCGGCAATTGGCGCAGCAGGCGATGGCGTCGGCCCCGTTCAAGCCGCTGTCCGTGACCATGTCTCCGCCGGCGAATCGTGAGGCGGTGAACTTCCCGATCTTTTTGTCCTTGAGCGGCTATTCCACGGTCACCGCGTCCGCCTCGGCTGGGGGAGTGACCTCCACCGTGTCGGTGGCGCCGACGTCGGTGACGTGGCAGATGGGGGACGGGCACACGGTCACTTGTCAGGGTCCGGGCGTCCCGTTTGACCCGTCCCGATCGTTCACGTCGCAGCTGCCGGCCCCATGTGGGTACCAATACTCTCGGTCATCGGCGAACGAGCCGGGGAGCGTGTTTCATCTCACGGCGACCGTCCACTTCGCCGCCACCTGGACTGTCGCCGGGGCTCGGGGCGGCGGCAACCTGGGCACCGTCGACCGCAGCGTTTCCGTCCCGGTGACGGTCGGTGAGATCCAGATCCTCAACCAGTGAGGTAAAGCGTGGCCCAACCCCGGATCTGTGAGCAGCCAGCGTTCTCAGCAGCATTTCGTACCATATATGGCGCTGGCGAGGCTGAGATTGCTCGGACGGCGGGAAGGGTGAGGACGCCGCGGGAGAGAAATGGTCTGCTCTTGATGAGTAGCGGGTCCTAGGGACCCCACAACTCATCACAAGCTGGGGGCCGCCGCCACCGGGGGTTTACGTCGACGCCGTGGGATCCGAGTTGTTGCGGGACGAGACCCACGACACGATGTCGGCGACGGCGGTGTCGACGGGGACGAAGTTGCGCTGGGACCCGTCGCGGTAGCGGAAGGACACCGTCCCCTGGGCCTGGTCCTCCTCGCCGGCGATAAGCATGAAAGGCACCTTGGTCTTCTGGGCGTTGCGGATCTTCTTCTGCATGCGCTCGTCCGAAGTGTCCACCTCCACCCGGAGGCGGTGGGCGCGCAGCGAGGCGGCGACGGTCTCCAGGTAGGGGTTCTGCGCCGAGGTGATGGGGATGCCGACCACCTGCACCGGCGCCAGCCAGGCGGGGAAGGCGCCGGCGTAGTGCTCGGTCAGGATCCCGAAGAAGCGCTCGATGGACCCGAAAAGGGCCCGGTGGATCATGACCGGCCGCTGGCGGGTGCCGTCGGGCGCGTCGTACTCCAGGTCGAAACGGATCGGTAGCTGGGTATCCACCTGGATCGTCGACATCTGCCACGTGCGCCCGATGGCGTCGCGGGCCTGTACCGAGATCTTGGGTCCGTAGAACGCCGCCCCGCCCTCGTCCAACACCAGATCCAGGCCGGCCGCCTCCGCCGTCTCGCGAAGCGCCGAGGTGGCCGCCTCCCAGTCCTCGTCGGAGCCGGCGAACTTGGAGGTGTCCGGGCCGCGGGTCGACAGCTCGAGGTAGAAGTCGCTGAGCCCGTAGTCCGCCAGCAGCGACAGCACGAAGCTCAGCAGGGAGCGAAGCTCGGCCACGACCTGGTCCTGGGCGCAGAAGATGTGGGCGTCGTCCATCGTCAGGCCCCGCACCCGGGTGAGGCCGTGGATGACGCCGGACTGCTCGTAGCGGTACACGGTGCCGAACTCGAACAGGCGCATCGGCAGCTCGCGGTACGACCGTCCCCGATCCCGGTAGATGAGGATGTGGAACGGGCAGTTCATGGGTTTCAGGTAGTACCGGGCCCCCTCGACCTCCATGGGGGGAAACATGTGCTCGGCGTAGAACCCCAGGTGTCCCGACGTCTGGAACAGGTTCTCCTTGGTGATGTGGGGTGTGTTGACGAACAGATAGCCGGCGTCCTCGTGGCGGGCCCGGGAGTGGTCCTCGAGGATTCGACGAACGGTTCCGCCCTTCGGGTGGAACACCGGCAGGCCGCTGCCGATCTCGGTCGGGAAGGAGAACAGGTCGAGCTCGGCGCCGAGGCGCCGGTGGTCGCGCCGCTCTGCCTCCGCCAGCTGGGTCAGGTACTGGTCCTGGGCCTCAGGGGACGGCCAGGCGGTGCCGTAGATGCGCTGCAGCTGGGGGTTCTTCTCGCTGCCCCGCCAGTAGGCGCCGCCGGTGCGCAGCAGCTTGAAGGCCGGGATGTTCCTGGTCGTGGGCACGTGGGGGCCGCGGCACAGGTCTTTCCACACCAGTTCGCCGGTCCGGGCGTGGAGATTGTCGTAGATGGTCAGTTCGCCCGGGCCGACCTCGACGCTGGCCTCGCCGTCGGCGGGCGCGCCCTTGAGCCCGATCAGCTCCAACTTGTAGGGCTCGCCGGCGAACTCCGCCCGGGCCGAGTCGGGGTCGCTGACCCGCCGGGAGAACCGCTGGCCCGCCTTGACGATCTCCCGCATCCGCTTCTCGATGGCCTTGAGGTCCTCGGGCGTGAAGGGCACCTCGACGCCGAAGTCGTAGTAGAACCCGTTCTCGACCGGCGGCCCGATGCCGAGTTTGGCGGCGGGGAACAGGTCCTGCACCGCCTGGGCCAGCACGTGGGCCGTCGAGTGCCGCAGGATGTACAGCCCGTCGGGGCTGTCGATGACCACCGGCTCGACCTTGTCGCCCGGCCGCAACGGCGTGTGCAGGTCCCGCAGTGTGCCGTCGATGCGGGCCGCGATCACGGTGGGCTGATCGGGGAAAAGGGAGCCGGCGGTGGTTCCGGCCTCGACGTGGCGTTCGGCGGCGTCGCCGCCCAGATCGGAGACGGTGATGGTGACAGGCGTCGGCAATGACATAGGCCAGGTTCAGCTTACGGGCCGAACCTTCCGGGCCCTGCGTGGATTCCACCCATGAGGGTACGGTCGCCGTGTGACATCGATCGCCAAACGGCTGCTCCTCGGGCGGCCGCTGGCGACGCACGAGCAGGACGAGCAGCGCCTCCCCAAGTTCCTCGCCCTGCCGACCTTCTCGGCCGACGCCATCTCGTCCACCGCCTACGCCACCGAGCAGATCCTGGTGGTACTGACCGCCGGCGGGTCGAGCCTGGCGCTGGGTCTGGCCAAGCTGGTCCCGATCTCGCTGGTGGTGGCCGCCCTCCTCGTGATCGTCGTCAGCTCCTACCGCCAGACGATCTTCGCCTACCCGAGCGGCGGCGGCAGCTACATCGTCAGCCGAGAGAACCTGGGTCGCATCCCCTCCCTGGTGGCGGCAGCGGCGCTGATGATCGACTACGTCCTGACCGTGGCGGTGTCCATCTCGGCGGGGGCAGCGGCGGTGCTGTCCCTGCCCGCCCTGCACCGCCTGGCTCCCGACACGGTGCTGGTGTGCCTGGTCGCCATTGCGGTCATCACCCTGGCCAACCTGCGGGGCCTGCGGGAGTCCGGGGCGTTGTTCGCCGTGCCCACCTACACCTATATCGGCGTCATGGTCCTGCTCCTCGTCTACGGGTTGGGTCGCACCTACTTCGGCCACATCCAACCGGTGCCCTTCGACCCCAAGGACTACACCGGCTCGCTGGCGAGCGGCGGCCACCTCGGACTCTTCCTGCTCCTGAAGGGATTCTCGTCGGGGGCCGTGGCGCTCACCGGTGTGGAGGCCATCTCCAACGGCGTCCCGGCGTTCAAGGCGCCGGAGGCCAAGAACGCGGCCACGACCATGGCGTGGATGGGCACCATTCTCGGCACCTTGTTCTTCGGGGTGTCGGTGCTGGCCCACCACCTCCGCCCCTATCCCAGCCGCAGCCAGACCGTCCTCTCCGAGCTGGGCCGGGTGGTATTCGGCAAGGGGCCGCTGTACGTGCTGCTCCAGATTGCTACCGCCGCCATCTTGACCCTGGCGGCCAACACCGCCTACGCCGACTTTCCCCGCCTGGCCTCGATCCTGGCCAAGGACGGGTTCGCCCCCAAGCAGCTGGCCCGGCGGGGCGACCGGCTGGTCTTCTCCAACGGCATCCTCGCCCTCGCTGCCCTGGCCGGCATCTTGGTGGTCGCCTTCGGCGGCAAGACCGACGCCCTGGTCCCGCTCTACGCCGTCGGCGTGTTCACCGCGTTCACCCTCAGCCAGTCCGGGATGGTGCGGCACCACCGGCGGCGGCGCGAGCCGGGGTGGCAGTGGCGGGCAGTTGTCAACGCCGTTGGTGCAGTGGCGACGGGCATCGTCACCGTGATCATCGCAGTCACGAAGTTCACCAGCGGGGCCTGGCTTCCCGTCATCGTCGTGCCCATCGTGGTGGGGTTGTTCCTCATGGTGCGGCGGTTCTACGACCACCTGGCGACCGCACTGGCGGTCAGCCCCGAGTTGGCCCAGCCCGAAACGGTCAACCTCACCGTGATCGTCATGGTCGGTCAGCTCCACCGTGGGATCCTCAAGGCCCTCAACTACGGCCGCGGCATGTGCCCGGAGCGACTGCTGGCGTTGCACGTTCTCACCGAGGACGACGACGGCGACGAGCTGCGCCGCCAGTGGGCGGAGCTGGGCATCGATGTCGAACTGGAGATGGTGACCGCCCACTTCCGTGATATCGGTGACGCGGTCGAAGCCCATCTCGACGGAATCCGGCAACGATGGCCGGACAGCAAGCTGGTCGTGGTCACGAGCCAGTACGCCGGCGGTGGCCTCTTCGACGACCTGCTGCACAACCAGAGCCTGGTGTTGCTGCGCGAGCAGTTGATGATCAACTGCGACGTGGCGATCGTGGCCGTTCCCTACCGCATTCGCTGACGGAACTGGCAGGCTGGCCGCTATGGCCATCTGCGATCACCTCGACTCCATCCACGCGGTCACCCCGTCGGGCACCGGGTGCGAGGACTGCCTGCGCGCCGGGGCGCACAACTGGGTCCATCTGCGCCTGTGCATGTCCTGCGGCCATGTCGGGTGCTGCGACTCCTCGCCCGGTCGCCACGCGTCCAAGCACGCCCCGGCCAGCGGTCATCCCGTCGTCCGCTCGTACGAGCCGGGGGAGGACTGGTTCTGGTGCTACGTCGATGAGGCCATCTTCGAGCTGCAAGGTGCCCCGCCGGCGCTGCATCACCCGTAGCTCGACGTTTCGCAGCGCAAACTTTTTTACTGTGGAGTAAGTTCCGCCCCCGAGAAGTGCGCGAAGGGGGACAGACATGGGTGAACCGGACGGCTACAGCCGGCGGGCCTTCCTTGCCCGTATCGGGATTCTTGGTGCGGTGGTGGCAGGCGGCGGCGCCGCCGCGGCCCGCTTGCCGGTGTGGGCCGGCCCCAAGTCCCACGCCAGCACCGGGCCGGGGGGAACGGCACTGAAGGACCTGGTGGACCTGCTGCGCCCGTTGCTCGATGCCCTCTCGCTCGACACCATGAACGGACTGGCGGTGTTCGCCCTGCCCGGCGCCGACCGGTTCTCGGTGGCCCAGGGGTCGAGACGGACCGAGCAGGGCGGCTACGAGGCGCGCGGCGCCCACTTCCTTGTCGGGGCGCTCGACGCCTTCGTTCCCTTCCCTCAGGTGCTGGCGGCCCCCCTGGCCGCCGCCTTCTCGACCGCCCTGGCCGACCTCAACCTGCCGGTGCCCAACCCGCTCGGCGTCCTGCCGGTGCAACTGGTGGACAACGTCGACAAGGCACTGGCGTTCCTGCTGCAGAACAACGAGACCATCCCGCTGTCTCTGGCGGTGGCGGTGCTGCTGAACCTGCTGGCGACGTCGGTGAACCCCCACACGTCGCTGCCCGGCCCCGACCTGGCGCCGTTCTCGCGGCTGAGCGTGGCCGAGAAGGCCCGGGTCTTCCAGCTGATCGAGGGGGCCGACTCCGATCTGGTCGCCGCCCTCGACGTCCACTTGCCGCAGCCCCTGCGGGGGTCGGTGTCGGGCATTTTCAAGTTCCTCGGCGGCTCGCTGCTGGAGTTCGCCGCCTTCGGGGCGCTCGGCGAGTCGGCGGTGTTCGACCCGGCCACCCGCCAGCTGACGGGGCGGCCCGTTGGGTGGCAGCTGTCGGGATACCAGCCCAACGGCGTCGTCGACGGGTGGGACGAGTTGAAGGGCTACTACCAGGGCCGCCGCCACGTGGCCGATGTCTAGGGGAGGCACGACATGCGAGACGTGATCATCATCGGCGCCGGCGGGGGCGGGGCCGTGGCGGCCAAGGAGCTGGCCGGGCGGGGGCTCGACGTCCTCGTCCTCGAGGCCGGCCCCCACTACGACCGGCCCCGTGAGCAGTGGACCCACCTGGAGAATGACGCCAACAATCCGCTCACCGGCTTCTTCCGCTTCGGGCCGGGCGACCGCACCAGGCCGTGGTGGTTCCGGGAGACACCGCAGAATTCCTTCCTGTGGCAGTTGTCGGGCGTGGGCGGAACGACGCAGCACTACTACGGGAACTGCCCACGGGCCTACCCCGGCGTGTTCACCGGCTATGCCGGGGCTAATGCCCGGGCGTACGACACCGGCCACCTTTTCCCCTTTACCTACGGAGAACTGGTCCCGTACTACCAGTGGGTCGAGGCGACGCTGCCGGTGCAGACGGCGGCCATGGGCGCCAAGGAGGAGGTGTGGTTCTCGGGGTGCGAGACCCTCGGGATCCCGGTCCAGACCACCAAGACCACCAGGACGGCCAGCTACCGGCCCCAGGAGAACGCCATCCTCCAGCCCGGCGGCAACGCGGCGCGCACGTCGGACCGCAGCCGGCTGGTGTACCCGCTGGCCACGGGGTGCACGATGTGCGGCTACTGCTTCCAGGGGTGCATGGAGCCCATCAACGCGCCTCGCAACCTGTTCGCCAAGCGCTCCACGGACAACAGCTACATGCCGATGGCGCAGACCGCCGACGCCTGGTCGCTCGGCGGCCGGGCGGTGACCCTCGTCCCCAACGCCTTCGCCACCCGCATCCACACCGCCAGCCGCCAGGGCGAGACGGTCGCCACGGGGGTCAGCTGGCGGGATACCGTCACCGGCCACGTGCTGCGGGAGGACGCCAAGGTCGTGGTGATGGCGGGCGGGACGACGGAAAACCCCCGGTTGTGGTTGAACAGCGGCCTGCCCAACCCCAATGGGTGGGTCGGCCGCGGCTACACCGACCACTACTTCGACTGGCTGATCGGCCTGTTCGACAAGTACACCGGCTCCTCCAAGGGGCCCGGCTCGTCGGCCCGGCTGGATTTCCCGGGCCACGGCGGCCTGGAGAACGTGGGGCTGCCGCCGGCGCTGCAGGCGTTCACCATGGGCTTCAGCGACAGCGGCATCCGGGGCTATTACGACAACGGGCAGCCACGGCGCGGCCTCTGGGATGGTCCGGCGGGCCGGATGTACGGCGACGAGCTGAAAGACGCCATGAAGAACGGGCTCGACCACATGCTGAACGTGCTGGTCATCACCGACGACGACGTCGAAGCCCAGAACCGGGTGACGTTGTCGGCGTTGCCCGCCGACGAGCACGGGCCCGTCGCCAAGGTCGAGTTCCACCAGCGGCTGCGCTCGGCCCGCACCCAGGCCAACCGGGAGTTCATGGCCAACAAGGGGGCGCAGCTGCTACGGGGCGCGGGGGCCAAGAAGGTGGTCCGGCTGAACTGGCCACCGTTGATCCTCCACGTCCAGTCGACCATGCGGATGGGGCTGTCGGCGGCCGACTCGGTGCTCGACGCCAACGGCGAGGCCCGCTGGGTGAAGCAGCTGTTCATCGCCGACAACTCGGCGTTGGCCAACGCCCTCGGTGGCCCCAATCCCACGTTGACGACCCAGGCGCTGGCCACCCGGACCGCCGAGAAGATCTTCCAGACCTATTTCGGGGGGGAGCCGTGGGTGGGCCACGAGAACCCCGTCGTGTCCATCGACGACCGGGTCACCGCCGCCGTACTCCACCGGGGTCTCTAAACTGGCGGCGCGATGAGGCCCCGGATCGGCATAACCAGCGCGCCGACCGTCCACGACCAGAAGCGCATCGAACGCCTCAACCGGTCGTACGTGGACGCCATCGCGGGCGCCGGCGGCCTGCCGGTGATCCTGCCCACCCTGCCGGCGGGCGACGCCGCCGAGATACTGGCCGGCGTGCACGGCCTGGTCCTCACCGGCGGGGGCGACGTCGCCCCGTGGCGCTACGGACAGAAGCCGGCACCGGAGGTCTACGACATCGACACCGCCCGCGACGACTGGGAGGCGGCACTGATCGAGGCGGCGGGGCACGAGGTCCCGATTCTCGGCGTGTGCCGGGGCGCCCAGCTGCTCAACGTAGTGGCTGGCGGCACCCTGATTCAGCACCTCGAGACCGACGTGAACCACCGCCAGCGGGAGCACCAGGAGGAGGTGGTCCACCCCGTCGAGGTGGCGGCCGGCAGCCGGCTGGCCGAGATCCTCGAATCGCGGCGGATCGGCGTGAACTCCGTCCACCATCAGGCGATCGACCGGGTCGGCTCCGGCCTCAGAGCGGTGGCGTGGGCTCCCGACGGGACCATCGAGGCGGTGGAAGGCTCCGAGGGAGCGCCGTTCGTGGCGGTGCAGTGGCACCCGGAGGCGCTGACCCACCTGGCGCCCCACGCCCGGCTGTTCGTGTGGTTGACCCGGGCCGCGGCCCGCCGCCACCCCGGCCTCGTCCGCCCCGAGGGGTTCACGCCGCCCGATGGCAGCACGGCCGGGCTGGGCCACGTCGTCGACGAGGTTGCCTGACCGCCTGAGTGGGGAGACATCGGGAAAGCACTTTCCGCTCTACCCTTACGGCTGGGAGAGGGAGGTCCGTCGTGACGCAGGCACCTGTTTCAATCCGGGAGGGGCAGCCAGGCTCGGTACCGGTCGCCGGGGGCGGCCCGGCCACCGCCATGCCGGCGTTGCCGCCCCACGTCATCGTGCTCTTCGGCGCCGCCGGCGACCTGGCGCAGCGCAAGCTGCTGCCCGGCCTGCTGCACCTGTCCCAGGCCGGCCTGTTGCCGGAGTGCCAGGTCGTGGCCACGTCGCTCGAGGAACTGGACGACGAGGGGTTCCGCCAGCTGGCCCGCCAGGCGTGCGCCAAGTTCGGGCGGATGGCCTGCTCCGAGCCGGAGTGGCAGGCCTTCGAGCGCCGGTTGCACTATGTCCCCCAGCGGGAGGGGCCCGAAGGGCTGGCCGCGGCGGTGCAGCGCGCCGAGGCCGAGCTCTCCGCCCGGGCGGGGGGCGCCGAGGTGCGCCGCCTGCACTACCTGAGTGTCCCGCCCAACGCCGCCAAGGCGGTGATCCAGACCCTCGGCCAGGCCAACCTGGTCGCCCGGTCCCGGGTCATCATGGAGAAGCCGTTCGGCACCGACCTGGAGAGCGCCAAGCGCCTGAACGCCGTGGTCCACGAGGTGTTCGACGAAAGCCAGGTGTATCGCATCGACCACTTCCTCGGGAAGGAGGCGGCGCAGAACATCCTGGCGTTTCGCTTCGCCAACGGCTTGTTCGAGCCGATCTGGAACCGCGACCACATCGACCACGTGCAGATCGACGTCCCCGAGACCCTGTCGGTCGGCAGCCGGGCCCAGTTCTACGAGGGCACCGGGGCGTTTCGGGACATGGTGGTGACCCACCTGTTCCAGATCCTCGCCTTCATGGCCATGGAGCCCCCGACTGCGCTCGAGCCGCGGGCCATCAGCGAGGAGAAGAACAAGGTGTTCCGGTCCCTCTGCAACCTGGATGTGACCCAGGTGGTCCGGGGCCAGTACGAGAGCTACCGCAGCACGCCGGGCGTCGACCCGCACTCCGACACCGAGACCTTCATCGCCCTGCGCTGCCACATCGACAACTGGCGCTGGGCGGGGGTGCCGTTTTTCCTGCGGACCGGCAAGAAGATGGCGGAAGGGGCGCGCATCATTTCCATCGCCTTCCGCGAGCCGCCCCGATCGATGTTTCCCGACGACTCCGGTGTGGGCACCAAGGGGCCCGACCACCTCACCTTCGACCTGGCCGACTCGTCGAAGCTGTCACTCTCCTTCTACGGCAAGCGTCCGGGTCCGGGGATGAAGCTGGACAAGCTGAGCCTGCAGTTCGCCCTCCAGGAGACCAGCTATGAGGGCGACGTCCTGGAGGCCTACGAGCGCCTCATTCATGACGCCATGAGCGGCGACCACACCCTGTTCACCACCGCCGAGGACATTGAGCGGCTGTGGGAGGTGGCCACCCCGCTGCTCGAGAACCCGCCGCCGGTGTTGATTTACCCCGACGGGTCGTGGGGTCCCGAGGCGATGCACCAGCTGATCGCCCCCCGCCACTGGCGACTCCCGTTCGAGCGCGGCTGGCGGCGGCCGGCGGCGTGACGCCGGCCGCCCGTGGGCTCCGGCCGGTGGGTGTCTAGGCGGCGGTCCTCGGGTAGGGCACGGTGGTGTCGTCCTCGTTGAGGGCCGATACCACCCGGGAGAGCTCATCGAGCGAGGTGCGCCCGGCCGCCACCTTGTGCAGGCCGTCGGCTCGCATCGGTCGCATTCCGTCCTCGATGGCCTGCCGGCGCACCGCGTCGGCGGTGGCGCCGGCCAGGATCAGCTCCCGAAGCGCAGGCGTTAACGGCATCACCTCGTGAATGGCGAACCGGCCTTGGAAGCCGCTGCCCCGGCAGTCGGCGCACCCGGCGGCCTGGTACAGGTGATCGGGAACCGTCATCCCGCTGGCCGGCCAGCCAACCGCCGCCAGCTCGTGGGCGGTGGGAACGAACCTCTGGCGGCAGTGGAGGCACAGGCTGCGCACCAGCCGCTGGGCGACCACGCATTCCAGTGACGAGGCGATGAGGAACAGCTCCAGGCCCATCTGGGCCAGCCGGGTGGGCGCAGAGGACGCATCGTTGGTGTGAAGGGTCGAAAGCACGAGGTGTCCGGTCAGCGAGGCCTCGGCGGCGATGCGAGCCGACTCCTCGTCGCGCATTTCCCCGATCAGCATCACGTCGGGGTCACAGCGCAGCATGGCGCGCAGGGCGCGGGCGAAGGTCAGGCCGGTGCGGTCGGCCACCTGCACCTGGCGTATCCCCTCAACCTCGTATTCGACGGGGTCCTCGACGGTGACGATGCTGCGCTCCTGGCGGTTGAGCTGCGCCAGCGCGGCGTAGAGCGTGGTGGTCTTACCCGAACCCGTGGGCCCGGTCACGAGTACGGCCCCCCAGGATTTGCGGTAGGAGCGTTCAAACGTGGCCAGCGTGTCGGGGAGGAAACCCAGGTCTTCGATGTCGAGCAGCCCGCGGCTCTTGTCGAGCAGCCGGAGGACGACCGATTCCCCCCGCACGGTCGGCAGGGTGGAGACGCGCATGTCCACGTCGGCGCCGGCGTGGCGGAACGTGAGACGCCCGTCTTGAGGCAGGCGCCGGTTGGAGATGTCGAGTGACGCCATCACTTTCATCCGGCCAACGGTGGGTGCCACGACGTCAGGTGCCAGGTTGGCCACGTCCTGCAGCATGCCGTCGATGCGGAACCGGACTCGTGCTCCGCTCGCTGTCGCTTCGAAGTGGATATCCGAGGCCCGCTCGCGCACGGCGCGGGTGAGCAGCTGGTTCACCAGCTTCACGACCGGCGCGTCCTGGACCAGGCTGACGAGGTCGACCGTGTCGTCGTCGCGCGTCGCCGGAGCGCTGCTCCCGCCGTTGGGACTCTGGGCCAGTTCCGACTGCCACGCCCGATCGAGGGTCCGCTGCAGCTGGTCCGGTGACGCCACCACGAACTGGACCTTGGCGCCGAGAACGGTGCGAATATCGTCAAGGGCCACCACGTTCGACGGGTCGTCGATCGCGACGACGAACTTGCCGTCCTCCATGAAAATAGGGAGGGCCCGCAGCCGGCGGGCCAGGGCCTCGGGGAGGGTGTTCACCACCTGCGAGTCCGGGGTCAACGTCTCCAGGTTGATCGCCGGGAACCCGAACATCGAACCCAGGGCATCGGCGAGCTGCTGCGAGCGGATTTGCCCCTTGGACATGAGAATCTCGCCGAGCCGGCCCCCGCTGGAGCTTTGGTGGTCGAGGGCGGTGGCGACGACGTCGGCTTGGACACCACGGGAAACAAGGACGTCGCCCAACTTTCGACGGGGAGGCACCCTTGTGAATCGGCGCGATCACCCGTTGGCTAGAGCCATTTGTGCCGCTCGGTCGCTACATGGCCATTTCGCCGCCGAAGTCCGCTCCCCCCTCGTCGCCGCCGTCGCCCGGGGCGTCGGGGTTGTCCACCACCAGGACCTCGGTGGTGAGTACCAGCGCGGCAATCGACACGGCATTCTGCAGCGCCGAGCGAGTCACCTTGGTGGCGTCGATGATCCCCGCGGCGACGAGGTCCTCATAATCGCCGGTCGCGGCGTTGAGGCCCATCGGGCCTTCCATGGCCCGCACCTTCTCGACCACCACGCCCGGCTCCAGGCCGGCGTTGGTGGCGATCTGGCGCAGCGGCTCCTCGAGGGCTCGGGCGACGATGCGGGCTCCCGTGGCGATGTCGGAGGACGGCGCCGGCGTCGCCGGCAGGGCCGGCGCCGGCAGGGCCGGCGCCGCCGGGTCCGACGCGACACGGCCGCCACCGGCGAGCCACTCCAGCAGGCCCCGCTGGGCCCGCAACAGGGCCACGCCGCCGCCCGGCACAACCCCTTCGGAGACCGCAGCCTTGGTGGTGGACACGGCGTCGACCACCTTGTGCTTGGTTGCCTCGAGCTCCAGGGCGGTCGGGGCGCCCACCTTGATGAGGGCCATGCCGCCGGCCAGGCGGGCCAGACGCTCCTCGAGTGCCTCCCGCTCGTGGTCGGTGTCGGCCAGCCCGATCTGGGTTCGCAAGCGGGCGACGTACTCGTCGACGTAGCCCTGGTAGCCCTTGCCGTCGACGATGGTCGTGTCGTCCTTGGTGACGACGACCTTGCGCGCCCGGCCCAGGAGATCGAGGGTCACGTTGAACGGTCGGAGGCCGATCTCCTCGCTGATGACCTGGGCGCCGACCAGGATGGCGATGTCGCGCAGCATGCCGGTCTTGCGCTCGCCTGTTCCCGGGGCCTTGACCACGGCGCAGCGGATGGCACCGCGGGCCTGGTTCACCAGCAGCATGGCGAGGGCGTCACCCTCGACGCGATCGGCGATGATGACCAGCGGCCGCCCCACCCGGCCGACGGTCTCCAGGGTCGGGATGACGTCGCGCACGGCCGTCAACGGCGTTTCCGAGACGAGGATGCAGGGGTCCTCCAGCACGGCTTCCATGCGGCTGGTGTCGGTGACGAACTGGTGCGAGATGTAGCCGCTTCGGAACTGGATGCCCTCGACCAGCTCGAGCTCGATACCGAAGTGGTTGGACTCGTCGACCGTGACGGCGCCGTCCTTGCCGACCTTGGCCATGGCCTCGGCGATGATCCCGCCGATCTCCTCGTCGGCCGCGGAAATGGTGGCGACCTGTGCCATCTGCCCTTGCGTGGTGACCGCCACCGACGCCCTCTTCAGGTTGTCGAGCACGACGGCCAATGCCTGCTGCATCCCGATCCGCAGCGCCAGTGGATTGGCGCCGGCCGCCACGTTGCGCAGGCCCTGGTGCACCATGGACCAGCCGAGCACGGTGGCGGTGGTCGTGCCGTCCCCGGCCACCTGGTCGGTCCGGTTGGCGACCGCCTTCACCAGCTCGGCGCCGAGGCGCTCGTGGGGGTCCTCGGGGTCGATTTCTCGGGCGATGGTGACGCCGTCGTTGGTGATGAGCGGCGCGGTGTAGCCGCGGTCGATGACCACGTTGCGCCCTCCCGGTCCGAGGGTCACCCGTACCGCATCGGCGAGCTCGTCCAGTCCTCGTTCCAACGCCTGGCGGGCGGCGTCTTCAAACGCAATCAGCTTGGCCATAGAAGACTCTCCTGGTTGACCGTTGGACTCTACCGGGCGGCCCGACGGCCGCTGGCGCAGCCAGCCGGGCCAAAGGGAGGCCCCGCGACCCGATTACTAGTGGGCCGCCGCCGGCTTCAGACAGCCAAGCAGTTCCACGGCCAGCTCGCCCGGCCTTGCCTCCCATTTCGACCGGTAGGCGTCGAGGATGAGCCAACCGCTGCGCATGAGATCGAGGTGGCGTTCAATGTGGGCATCCGCCCCCGCGGGATGGACCCGGCATTCAACCGACACCGGAGCCGCCAGCGTCTTCACACACAGATCAACGGTGTGACGACCTACCGGGTAGGCCACCGTCACGTCGAGGCCGGCGGCGACGAGATGGTCGTGTACGGAAAGGGACCACGGGTCGAGTTCGGCCGAGCGATGCGGCCGCCCGGGCGGCGAATCGGCCTGGCGGAAATAGTCGGCGATCAGGCTGTCCGCCGGGGGATCGGCGGAGGTGACGATCCGAAACGAGGACCGCGCTCGGGTGACGAGCACGGTGAAAAGGTGCGGTTCGGCCACGAACTCCCAGGCGTTGGGGGCGGCGTTGCGTCCGACCCCTAGCGATGCCACCACGACGTCGCGTTCGTTGCCTTGGAAAGCGTGGACGGTCCCGACTCGAAGGTCCATGCCCTCCACATCGTCGGCAGAGAAGGCGGCCAGAACGGCACCTTCCAGGGCGTCCGCCTGGGCGCGAAAAGGACTGACCACGCCGACGCTGCGCGCCTTGGCACCGGCCAGGTTATGGAGGATCTTGGTCACCTCGTCGACTTCCGCCACCACGACGCCGGAGGCGTTGCGCTCACCGGTCACATGGTCGATCTGGATGCAGGCGCGGCCCTCACTGGCTGGTGTCCTGGTCGCGACGAGCAGGCAGCCGTCGTAGATGCGGCGGGCGGCCCAGTCGATGAGAGGGGGCGCCGACCGAAAGTGTTCGTCCAGCATCGTCACCGGGGCCGTTCCGGTGGCGACGTCGAAGATGCTGTTGCGGCGAACGTCGAGGCGGCTGGCGAGGCCGGGAACACCGTCGAGTCCAGAAGCCGCCACTGCTTGCGCCGTCTTGGCGTCGGAAAGGAACGACACGTGCCGCAGCTGATGGGGGTCCCCCACGATGACGGCGCGCCGGGCCCGCAACAGCGCCGGGGCGGCCAGCGGCTGATCGATCGAGGAGGCCTCGTCGAG
>DATARN010000005.1:0-6943 GCA_036264135.1 Acidimicrobiales bacterium | reverse complement strand
GGTGGGTGGCCAGGTTCCACACCACCAGCTCGGGCTGGGCCAGGCTCGCCTCCTCCGGCGGCGACTCGATCAGCATCCCGGCGACCGCTTCCTCGGGGACGCCGTACGAGTGCTCCGGGCCGGTGATCACCCGGCCCGAGCCGTCGATTTCGGTGGCCGCCGAGTTCGAGCCGTCGACCACCCAGACGTTGTCCGGATTCTCGGCGGCGAAGAGATAGTTGGCCGAGGCCAGCCGGCGCGGCGGGCCCGAGCCGTCGGGGCCGACCGCCCACGCCGCGCCCCCGGCGATGTAGGCCAGGTAGCCGCGGCGCACCACGACGTCGCCGTCAGGCCCGACGTTGGTCGTCGTCTGGCGGCTGGCATCGACGTCCAAGCGGACCAGACGGTGCCCGGTGAGGGCGAAGAGCACGGCGCCGGTCGGCTGGTCGAGCCAATGCGACAGGCGGGTCACGGCGGCCACGGCCGCGGGGTAGGGAGCGGCATCGACGGTGGGCGCCGGGGTGGTCTCGTGCCAGTGGGTACGGGCCGCGCCCAGATCGCGGCCGACCCGCAGGAGGTCGGCGGCGGTGCGGTCGTCGGCGTTCGGCGGCGGGGTGCCGTCGACACCCCGGCGGTAGTAGGCGGCGACGCCGGCCAGCAACGGGGCGCGGTGGTCGATCGCCCGAACCAGGTCCCGGCGTATGGCGATCAGTTGCCCGTCGACAAGGATGGCGTCGTGGAGTTGGGCCCGGACGGCGGCGAGGCGGTGCTGTTCCTCCTGGTAGAGCCCGACCAAGCCGGTGTTGACGGTGGCCTGATCGGGCGGCCCGTTGCTCACCGCCAGGAAGGCCCGTACCTTCTGCTCGGCGTCGGCCCGGGCGCGGTCGTCGGCGAGGGTCCGTGCGGACTGGCGTTCCAACCACCGCAGCTCGGCCCGGGCGAGATGGGCCCGCAGGGGGAGGCCGACGGCGGCGGCGACCGCGATGCTGGCCATGACGACCAGCGGCCACCGCCGCCGGGGCCGGGAGGCCGAGGGCCGGGCCGGAGAAGGACCGTCCGCCATCCCGGCCCCCTTTTCCCCCTCAAGTGGGGGTAGGACCTCGAGGTCGTCTGGCCGGCTCGTTGGCGTAACCGTCCAACCTACGGCAACACGTAACCGCGAACGCCGTCAGCGGGGCGGCATGCGCAGGGCGCCGTCCATGCGGATGACCTCCCCGTTGAGGTACACATTTTCGACGATGGCCGCCACCAAGGCGGCGAACTCCTCGGGGCGCCCCAAACGGCGGGGAAAGGGGATCTGGTCGCCCAGCGCCTGGCGGGCGTCGGCCGGCAGGAGGCCGAGCATCGGGGTGTCCATCAGGCCGGGAGCGATGGCGCACACCCGGATCCCGAGCGACGACAGGTCCCGCGCCGCCGGCAGCGTCATGCTGGCCACTCCCCCCTTCGAGGTGGCGTACGCCAGCTGGCCGATCTGGCCGTCGAAGGCAGCCACCGAGGCGGCGTTGATGATCACGCCGCGCTCCCCGTCTTCGACCGCCTCGTTCTTGGCCATGACGGCCGCGGCCCGCACCAGGGCGTTGAAGGTGCCCGTCAGGTTGACGTTGACGACCCGGGCGAAACGGGCGTAGTCGTGGGGCTGGCCGTTGCGGCCCACCGTCCGCATGGCGTCGCCGATGCCGGCGCAGTTGACGGCGATCCGCAGCGGCACGTCCGACGCGGCCGAGGCCACCGCGGCGGCGACCTGGTCGGGATCGGTCACGTCACAGGACACGAACCGGGCCGCGGCACCGAGCTCGCCGGCCAGCGCCTCGCCGGCGGCTTGGTCGAGATCACAGATCGTCACCGCGGCGCCGCCGGCCGCCAGCCGCCGCGCCGTCGCCGCCCCGAGGCCCGACGCCCCACCGGTCACCATCGCCCCTGACCCGTCGATTTGCACGGTGGCCGACCCTACCGGCCGCCGCCAACACGGGGAAGAACGCCCGGCCCCGGCCGGTTGGCAGGGACATGCCATACCACTCGATGAGTGACGACGAGGTGTGGGCCTTCCTGGCCGCCGATCCCCCCCACACCGGGAAGCTGGCCACCACTCGCCACGACGGCGGGCCCCACGTCGCCCCGATCTGGTACGTCGTCGCCGACCGCGCCCTGGTGTTCATGACGGGGGCGGAAACGGTCAAGGGCCGCAACCTGCGCCGCGACCCCCGCGCCGCGGTGTGCGTGGACGACGAACGGCCACCGTTTTCCTTCGTCACCGTGTCGGGGACGGTCGAGATCTCCGAGGATCTCACCGAGATGCTCCACTGGTCCACGCTGATCGGCGGCCGCTACATGGGCGCCGACCAGGCCGAGGCCTACGGCGCCCGCAACGCCACGCCCGGCGAGCTCCTGCTCCGGCTGCAGCCCAACCGCATCGTCTCGGCCGCCGACCTCGCCGAATAGCCCCCTGGCCTCAGGCGCGGGTCACGACGGGAGGCCGTGGCGCCCTCAGGCGCGGTTCACGACGGGATCAGCCAGACGGCCCGGCCGACACGGAAGAGGGGCTGCCAGAGGAGGACATCGGAGCCGGACGGGCCGCTGTCGGGAAAGCACACCGTTCCCGACGCCGTCCCGCCGGGCGCCACCTGGGCGACGGCCAGGGTCCCGGAAATAGTGGGTGAGTCGACGATCCCGTTGGGTCGCTGCAGCTTCCACTGATAGGGCCCGTTGTCCCTGGTGGTTGCCGACTGGTTGGTGATGGTGACCGGTGTGCACAGGTCCGTCCCGAACAACCCGGCGGTCCGGGTCAGGTTGCCGGCGGTGAGCAGCTCGCCGTCGGCGACGACGCGGTTACCGGCGCCGCCGGCGACCTGGTCCTGGGTCAGCATCCCGGGGTAGGCGGGGCCGCGGTAGCCGGCGGGGCGGCCCGGCTGGGGCGTCAGGGCGGTGTTCAAGGACTTTGAGGCGTGGTGGGCGAACACCAGCAGCGCGGCGGTGATGGCCACCGCCACCACCACGGCGGCCACCACCGCCACGGTGAGGACCTTGAGCCAGCCGCTGGTCTTCGGCTTCTCGCCGGCGGGGGTGAGGCCGGCGGGGGTGGGGCCGGCGGCGGGGAGCGGGGTGGCGCACTGGGCGCAATACCGCCCACCGGCGGGAGCGGACGCCCCGCACGCCGGGCACGTCACGGTTGCCGCCTCAGCCACGCGGCCCCGCCCGAGGCGTTCGGGACGCCGGCGACCGGGGGCCGGGCCGCCACGGGGCGCGGGCGGCGATGGCGTCGGCGGGCCCCAGTACCGCCGGGGCGCCGATCCCGGATTGGCCCGTCTGGCTGGCCGCGGCCGCCACGGCCAGCCGGTCGACCAGGTCGTTCATGGGATCGGTGCTGTGTCCCTTGACCCAACGGAACCGCAGGCGGTCCGGATCGGCCTGGTAGGCGACGATGAGCGGCTTCCAGAGGTCCTGGTTGGCGACGGGCTTCTTGGCCGAGTTCACCCACCCACGGGCCAGCCACCCGACCCACCAGCGGTCGCGGAAGCAGTTGACGACGTAGGTGGAGTCGCTCACGACCTCGACCGACCCGGTCAGGGTCGTGACCGCCTCCAGCGCGGCGCGGATCTCCATGCGCTGGTTGGTCGTGTGCCGCTCGGCACCGCTCTGGTAGCGGCCCCCAGGGATGGCCCACGCCCACCCGCCCGGGCCGGGGTTGCCCTGGCACGCTCCGTCGGTGTACACGGTCGTCACCTCGGCGTCGCTCACCCGGTCAGCTTGCCCGTTCGGCGGCCGGTTGGGCACTCGCTCCCCCGCCGACGGCGAATCCAGGCGCCTACTTGGCCGGCGCGCTGGTCGACCCGCGGATGGGTTTCGCCATTTGCGACGTTCGCGCTACTGGCACGAATCTATTTATGCGCCTGAGTTGCCATTGCTTTCTGCCGAGTGGGCCTCCTCGTCATTGCTCAAAACGGTGGTCTCCTCATCCACCACGACCAGCTCACCGTCGTCGTCGGCGACGGAAAAGGTTTCGTCGACAATGAGGGTGCCGTCGGGCAGTTCAATCTCGACCAGCTCGTCGGTGGCGACGACGTGGCCTTCCGAATCGACCTCGGCGACCAGGTCGTCGACCATGAGCGTGCCATCGTCGCCGACCTCGGTGGTCACGACCTCCACTGTTTCCAGGTCGCGATCGGCCGGCTCGTCAGCCGGCTGATCGGCGGCCCCGTCGTGCCCCTGCTCTGACCCCTCGCTCACCGCGGCCTCCCGTCCTCGCCTTCGCGAGGCAGTCTGGCACACCACGGGAAGGGGGCAAAAGGGGCGTCAGATGCGACGCCGGCCGCGGTAGTAGTACCCGCCACCACCGAAGAGGAGAAACACAATAAGGACGATCAACAGGATGGTAAGCATGTGGGAACTGTGCCCTGCTGTTCCGCATGCCAAACCCCATAAGGGATGGAAAAGGTGGCTGCTGTTGGCACCCGCGCACGGTGAAATCCGGGACCGCGGCTGGAGACCCATTCGCCCCTTTCCGGTCGGAAAGTAGCGTTCTTACGCCTCTGTGCCGTTCGGGCAAGATGGCGCGGTGTTAGAAGCGGTCATCTTCGATCTTGACGGGACACTCGTGGACAGCGAGCAGCACGGCCACCGGGTGGCGTTCAACGCGGCGTTCGAAGCCTTCGGGCTGCCGGACCGCTGGGAGCCTGACCGGTACCGGGCCCTGTTGGCCACGACCGGTGGGGAACGGCGGATCTTCGGCTGGCTGTCGAGCCCCGACTCGTCCTGCGTCGACCGGACGGAGGAGGAACGACGGGAGCTGGCCAAGGCGCTGCACCGGTGGAAGACCGATCGGGTCACGGCCATGGCGGCCGCCGGCGAGATCCCTCCTCGCGACGGCGTGACGGCCTGGTTGGAAGGACTGGCCGAGCACGGCGTCCGGCTGGCGGTGGCTACCACGGGGTCCCGGCAGTGGGCCCTCCCCCTCATCGACAAGGCGTTCGGGCTGGCCCGGTTCGAGACGGTCGTCGCCGGCGACGACGTCACGCACCGCAAGCCGGATCCGGAGGCGTACCTTGTCGCGCTCGACCGTCTCCGTCTTCCGGTGTCGGCGGTGGTGGCGGTCGAGGACTCGGCCGCGGGATGGGAGTCGGCCCGAGCGGCCGGCGTCGCCTGTGCGGTGGTCTGCAACGACGAGACGGACCGCGACCGCGTCGCCGGCGCCGATCTCCTGCTGGACGCCTTCGACCCCGACCCCTTCACCCTGCTTTCTTCCCTTCTCGACCCTTCGACCGTTCGGGGACGGCGGCCCGGCGCGGCAAACTAGAGGGGTGATCTTCGACGGTTTCTCGCACCAGCTTCCCGACACCGATCCCGCCGAGACGGCGGAGTGGGTCGACTCGTTCGACGCCGTGCTCGACTCCCATGGGAAGGCGAGGGCCCGGTTCCTGTTGATGAAACTGCTCGAACGCGCCCGTGAGCAGCAGGTCGGATTTCCGGCCACCGTTTCCACGCCCTATGTCAACACCATCCCGCCCGACCAGGAGCCGTGGTTCCCCGGTGACGAGTACATCGAGCGCCGTATCCGGGCCTACATCCGGTGGAACGCCGCCGTCATGGTGGTACGGGCCAATCATCGGGCCGAGGGCATCGGTGGTCACCTGGCGACCTTCGCCTCGAGTGCCTCGCTCTACGAAGTGGGGTTCAACCACTTCTTCCGGGGCAAGGACAACGGCCAGTCCGGCGATCAGATCTTCTTCCAGGGTCACGCCGCGCCGGGCATCTATGCCCGGGCGTTCCTGGAAGGCCGGCTCAGCGAGGGGCAACTCGACAACTTCCGCACCGAGGTAACCGGCGCTGCCAACGGCGTGGGCGGCCTGTCGTCGTACCCGCATCCCCGCCTGATGCCGGAGTTCTGGGAGTTCCCCACCGTCTCCATGGGCCTCGGCCCCCTCAACGCCATCTACCAGGCCCACTTCAACCGGTACCTGCGGAACCGCCGCATCGCCGACACGTCGTTGTCGCGGGTGTGGTGCTTCGTCGGCGACGGCGAATGCGATGAGCCGGAAACGCTCGGTGCCCTGTCGCTGGCCGCCCGCGAGAACCTGGACAACCTCACCTTCGTGGTCAACTGCAACCTGCAGCGCCTCGACGGCCCGGTCCGGGGCAACGGCAAGATCATCCAGGAACTGGAGGCCGTGTTCCGGGGCGCCGGGTGGAATGTGATCAAGGTGATCTGGGGCTCCAAGTGGGACGAGCTACTGGCCCGCGACGTCGACGGCGTCCTTCTCAACCGCATGAACACCAGCGTCGACGGGGAGTACCAGCAGTACGCCACTCACGATGGCGCCTACATCCGGGAGCACTTCTTCGGACCCGACCCGCGACTGCGCAAGATCGTCGAGCACCTCTCCGACGACGACCTGCGCAACCTGCCTCGGGGCGGCCACGACTACCACAAGCTGTACGCCGCCTATAAGGCCGCCACCGAGACGACGGGCCAGCCGACCGTGATCCTGGCCAAGACCATCAAAGGGTGGACACTCGGCCCCGAGATCGAAGGCCGCAACGCAACCCACCAGATCAAGAAGATGACCAAGGCGCAGCTGGTGGTGCTGCGCGACCGCCTCCACCTCGAGGAGGAAATACCGGATTCCGCCCTGAAGGCCGACGAGCCGCCGTTCTTCTGCCCAGCCCACGAGAGCGTCGAATATGAGTACATGATGGAGCGCCGCCGGGCCCTCGGCGGTCCCCTCCCCCGGCGCACCGCCCGACGGGCCAAGGCCCTCGAAGCGCCCGACGATAAGGTGTTCGACGAGTTCAAGGCGGGGTCGGGCAACCGCGCCGTCTCCACCACCGTGGCCTTTGCCGGCCTCCTGCGCAACCTGCTGCGGGACCACAAAATCGGCCGGCGCATCGTTCCCATCATTCCCGACGAGGCCCGGACCTTCGGCCTCGACGCCATGTTCAAGGAAATGAAGATCTACGCCCCGGGCGGCCA
>DATARN010000244.1:0-26793 GCA_036264135.1 Acidimicrobiales bacterium | reverse complement strand
CGCCCCATCGAGGAGATGTTCCGCCGGGGGATCCTCGGGCCGCGCACCGTCATCGCCCACTGCGTCTGGCTGGACGACCGGGAGATCCAGCTGCTGGCCCAGACCGGCACGGCGGTGGCGCACTGCCCGTGCTCCAACATGAAGCTGTCCTCGGGGGCGGCCCGGGTGGGGGCGCTGGCCGCGGCCGGCGTCACCGTCGGCCTGGGCAGCGACGGGGAGAAGGAGAACAACAACCTCGACCTGCTCGAGGAGATGAAGTTCGCCTCGCTTCTGCAGAAGGTGTCGACCCTCGACCCGACCACCGGCGACCCGTGGGACGTCCTGGCCATGGCCACCATCGACGGTGCCCGGACGCTGGGCCTGTCCGACGAGACCGGCTCGCTGGAACCGGGGAAACGGGCCGACATCGTGGCCGTCTCCCTCACCGGCCTGCACACCACGCCCGTCCTGCATGGGGCTGACTTCAACGTGGCCGCCCACCTTGTCTTCTCGGCATCGGGGGCCGACGTCCGCCACGTGTGGGTCGACGGCCGGCGCCTGGTGGCGGACGGGCAGCCCCTCACCTTCGACGCCGAGGCGGTGCGGGCCGACGCCCAGGCTGCCGCCGAGGAGCTCTTCGCCCGCCGGGCCGCCCTCACCTGAGCCGGCCGCCGGCCGCCCGCCACAGGCCCGGGGGCTCCAGGCCTCGGCCACCTACCATTGCGGGAACATGGCTATCCGGGTGGTGCTGGCCGAGGATCATTACCTGGTGCGGGAGGGCGTCCGCAGGCTGATCGAGGGTCTCCCCGAGCTCGAGTTGGCGGCCGTCTGCGAAGACCTGCCCACCGTGCTGGCGGCCATCGATGCGGAGCGGCCCGACGTCGTGCTGACCGACATCCGAATGCCGCCGACGGGGACCGACGAGGGCCTGCAGGCGGCCGAGCGACTGCGCGAGGTGCGGCCCGACGGCGGCGTCGTCCTCCTGAGCCAGTACGTCGACCCGCAGTACGCGCTGGGATTCCTCGAGCACGGTTCGAAGGGCCGGGGATACCTCCTGAAGGAACGGGTGTCTGACGTCGACCAGCTCCTCGCCGCCATCCGTTCGGTGGCCGGCGGCGGGTCCTACATCGATCCGAGCGTGATCGACGTGCTGGTGGCGAGCCGTTCGAAGGCCGCCGCGTCGCCGCTGACGTATCTGACAGCGCGGGAGCTCGAAGTCTTGTCGGAGATGGCCCAGGGGAAGAGCAACGCCGCCATCGCCGACGCCCTGGTGCTATCGGAAAGGGCCGTGGAGAAGCACATCAGCTCGATCTTCTCCAAGCTGAACCTGACCGAGGAGCGGGAGGTGCACCGCCGGGTGAAGGCGGTCTTGCTGTTTCTGTCGCAACAGGGGGGCTGACCGTACGTCGTCGCCGGCGCCAGCACGGTGGCCGGCCCCGTTCCAACCTGTGATGCTCTGGTGCATGGCCGACGCGCCGGTGTCCGTGCTGATCGTCGATGACCAGGTGCCGTTCCGGCGGGCGGCCGCCTCCGTGGTCCGCGTCACCAAGGGTTTCGAGGTGGTCGCCGAGGCGGAGTCGGGTGAGGTCGCGATCGAGATGGTCGATTCGCTCCACCCGGCGATCGTCCTCATGGACATCAACATGCCGGGCATCAACGGGATCGAAGCGACGCGACAGATCACCCAGCGCCATCCCGAGGTTCTCGTCGTCCTGCTCTCGACGTACCAGGCCGACGATCTCCCGTCCGACGCGGCCACGTCGGGCTACGCCGCCTACGTCAACAAAGAAGAGTTCGGGCCCGGCGTGCTGGCCCGCGTCTGGGACGACCGCGCCAGCGTCAGCTGAGCGGTACCCGGCCGGAGACCTTCACACCCCGTCCGAGAGCGGCGTCCACCGCGAGGCGGCCGCCGATAGCGCCGACGCGGTCGGCCATGTTCACGAATCCGGCGCCGAGCCCCGATCGAGCGGCAGGATCGAAGCCGGCGCCGTCGTCGGCCACCTCAAACAGCAGTGCCCCTTCCTCCTGCCACACCCGCACCGTCGCCCGAGCGCCCGCGCCCGCGTGCTTGCCGGCGTTCTGAAGCGCCTCGAGGCAGCAGAAGTAGACCGCCGCCTCGATCTCCGGCGTGTATCGGGCGATGCCCGACGCATCCACATCCGTCGGAATGGCGGCCCGGCCGGCCGCCGCCGAGAGCGCCTCGGCCAGCCCACGGTCCATGAGGAGGGGCGGGTAGATACCGTGGGCCAGGTCGCGGAGCTGCTGGACGGCGTCCTGGAGGTCGTGGCCCAGCTGTTCGAGCATGGCCTGGGCGGCCGGAGGATCGGCCTCGGCCAGCTGGCGGGCGATGCGGAGGTTCACCGCCAGAGATACCAGATGCTGCTGCGCCCCGTCATGGAGGTCGCGCTCGATCTGGCGGCGCGCCGCGTCGGAGGCGGCCACGATGCGGGCGCGCGAGGCCTGGAGCTCGTGGGCTTGCCGGCGAACCTCGTCGAGGGTGGCTTCGAGCGCCGAGTCGAGGTGGACGTTGTGAAGCGCCAGCCCGACCTGGCGCGCCAGCTCGGCGAGGATCAGCTCGTCCTCCTCACGGAACGGATCGCCCTGGGAGGCGCGCACGGCCAGGATCAGCCCGAGCAGGCGTCCCGAGTGCACGACCGGCGCCACCCGCAGTCCCGCGTCGTGGCGGCCCTCGAGGAGGGCGGGCAGCCAGATGCGGGTCCAGGCCGGCCCTGACGTCCCGGCGCGGGCCACAACTGCCTCTTCGTCGTGGCTGAGGGTGACAACCGCGGGGCCGGCGTCGGGCACGGAGACGGCCCGTTCGAGCCGGCCATCGGCACCGGTCCAGACCTCGGCGCGGGCGAGACCCATGGACTTGCGCAGCGACTCGGCGACCTGCAGGAGCAGCTCGTCCAGCGGGATGGCCCGGGAGAGCCGCGAACCGAAGGTGCGCAGCGCCTGATCGGGTGGCTCCCGCTCCCCGTACGCCAGCCGGTTGGCGAAGCGGACCAGGTGCTCGCGGGCAGGAAGGTAGAGCAAGGCGGAGACACCCGCGGCGACCATCGACAGCCCGAGCACGCCCCGGTCGTGGTCGTTCGGGGTCCGCCCCAGGCCGATGACGACGACCACGAACACCGCCACGACCACAGCGGTCACGGCCGCCAGCGAGACGGTGCGGGCAAGGATGACATCCACCCGGCCGACCGCCCTGGTGGTGGACGCGACGACCAGCGCGATCGGCAGCGCGACCGTCGCCACCGCCAAGACCGCGTACCCGTTCGACGGCCAATCGACGAGCAGGCGACCGGCCAGGGAGATGAGCGAGACCTCGACACCGACGGCGACGGCGCAGCCGAACCACTGCATTCGTCGGCGTTCGGCGCCCTGCGCCTTCTGGTAATGCCGGTGGGACACGGCCAGCCCGATGGTCGCGGCGACGGCGGCCTCCAGGGCCACCGGCCAGAGCGGGAGGTTCGGGCGCTGAGTCCAGATGGACAGCGCGACCAGCGCACCGGCCGCGTACCCGGTGATGATGAGCGCGCGCCTCGTGCGGCACGCGCCGTCAGGAAGGCCGAGCAGAACCTGCATGCCGACCCAGGGCAGCATGGCCACCGCGCCGGCGACAACTAATGCGGCGACTGCGTCGGTCCCCCCCGCTGACCGTGCGCCGGCGGCGGCGGCGAACGCGGCGATGGCCCCCAAGGCCGCGCCGGCGGCCAGCAACCGACCCAGCCGTTCGTGCGGCCGCCGGGTTGCCACGACGACGGCCGCGGCCGACCAGATTGCGATCATTCCTGCTCGCCCCGACCCGCTCACGCGGTGCGCGGCTGGCGAGATCGCGGCACTGATGACGGCGGCGAGCGCGGCGCCGAGAGCGAGAATCCGGTTGGCGACCGAGGCGCGCGCCGGCGGCCGTTCCACCACGGCGGGAGCGAGGCTGTCGACCGCGGTGGTCACGCCGGGCTCAGCCGGCCGGTGCCTGGATGGCCGTGTCGATTCGCCCGTCCTTCATCATCACGATGCGATCCGCAGCCGCGGCGACGTCACCGTCGTGGGTGACCATCATGATCGCCTGGCCTTCTCGGTGGAGCCGCCGGAACAGCTCGAGAACCTCCAGCCCGCCGGCGGAGTCGAGTGCGCCGGTGGGCTCGTCGGCGAGCAGTAGCGTCGGATTGTTGGCCAGGGCGCGGGCGATGGCGAGCCGCTGCCGCTGGCCGCCGGAGAGCACGCCCGGCGTGCTGCGCGCCTTGTCGCCCAAGCCGAGGAGGTCAAGCAGATCGCGGGCCCGGCTTTCCGCCTGCTTGCGCGCCCTGCCGGCGATCACCGCCGGCAGGGTCACGTTTTCCAGCGCGCTCATGCCCTCGAGTAGGTTGAAGAACTGGAAGACGATGCCGATGTGACGCCGGCGGATCTGGGCCAGCTCGTTCTCGTCCTTGCCCACCAGGTCGATTCCCGCCAGTTCGATCGTCCCGTCGCTCGGTGTGTCCAGCCCGGCGACGAGGTTGAGGAGGGTTGACTTCCCACATCCGGACGGTCCCATGATCGCGACGAACTCGGCGTCGGCGATCGCCATCGACACGCCGCGCAGTGCTCGAACGGGTGCGCCCTCGCTCTCGTAGGACTTCTGCAGGCCGGTTGTCGCCAGTACGCTCATTCGCAGACTCCTGTCATGTGATGCTCCGCAGCCGGCTTGCCCGGACCGGTGTCTGGCGCCCCTTGACGAGGCTCGGCTCTAGGGGCTCGACGTCATAGGAGCCGGAGGATGTCAGTGCCTGGCATGTGGCTTCGCTGGCCACGATCTGGCCGGGCTGGGCCCACTGCTGGAGCCGTTGGGCGAGGTTGACCGTGTCGCCGACGAGGGTGTACTCGACGCGCTCTTCGGACCCGAGGAGGGCGGCCGCGACCACACCCGTCGACAGGCCGATCCCGAGCTCGAAGGGGGCCAACCCGGCCGCTTCCCACCGCCCGTTCACCTCGGCCTGGCGGGCGTGCATCGCCACCGCGGCGTCGACGGCCCGATCGGCGTGGTCGGTGCTCGGGATGGGTGCGCCGAAGACCGCCATCACCGCATCGCCCACGAACTGCATGACGGTGCCGCCGGCGTCGAGGATGGCGTGGTTCATTTGGGCGCGGTGCTCGTTGAGCTGGCCCGCCAAGTGGGTGGGGTCCGTCTGCTCGGCGATTGCCGAATAACCGCGGATGTCCGACATCAGGACGGTCACCTCGAGCCGGTCGGTCTCGCCGATCCTCCGGCCCTCGGTGCGGAGCTTCTCGGCCAGGCCTCCGGGGAGCAACCGGCTCAGTGTCTCGCCCTGCTCTTCGCGCTCCACGATCGCCTCGTGCAGCAGCCGCAACCGCCGCAGAGAGCTCGCCGCTCCTGCGCTCGCCTGTCGGGCGATCTTGAGGAAGAGCTGCTCGACATCGTCGGAAGCGGCCGCGGGCGTCAGGCCGGCGGCCGCGGCGATGGCCTTGATAGGCCTGCCCTCAGCGACCTTCTGGAGCAGGTCCTCCTCCGCCGGCGTCAGGTCGGACTCACGCACGGGGTGGATGAGCGCTTCCACGATCACCGGATCGAGCATCGAGCCGCCGGTCGCGACATCGCGGACGGCACGTGCCAACTGGTCGCCTTCGGCGATGCGGTCCTTGAGGAGGTAGGCGTAGCCGGCCGATCCTTCCCCGAGCAACGAGATCGCGTACTCGGGATCGTCGTACTGGGAGAGGACGACGACGCCCGTGCCGGGGTGCCGCTTCCGGATGAGCTTGGCGGCCTCGATGCCCTCCCGCTGGAACGTCGGCGGCATGCGGATGTCGGTCACCAGCACCTGGGGCGCCGCGGCTTCGGCGCCGCTGACGAACTCGTCGAAGTCGGCCGCGACACCGACCACCTTCAGGTCGGGCTGGAGGCCGAGTAGCGCGCGCACACCTTCGCGAACGATGAGGTTGTCCTCGGCGAGGAACACGCTTATGCACCCGTCGGCCACGAAACCAATTTTGTCGCAGGTCGCCGTGCGGCGGGCAAGGGCGCTGGCCCCCGCCGGGAGAGTGGCACCAGCCGCACCCCGTGACACCGGCTGACACCCTGGGACCGAGCGCAGCTCGTCCGTAGCCTCGACTTGTGCGCATCACTTCCTCGGTCACGTCGATCTCCTGGATCCCGTCCGAAGCCATCCAAGGGATGACCAAGCTCCCGTTCGAAGCCGGCATGAGCCACTACGACCCGCCGCCGCCCGACGTCCTCGACGACGTCGACGACCTGCGGCTTGCCGACCGCTTCCGCTTCGCCAACCGGCTCGAGGCGTGGATCGAGGTGGAGGGCGGTCGCATCGTCGACTGCGGCCACGCCGGCCAGGGCCTCATCGGTGCCACCATCCTGCGGCTCGGATCCCGCTCGGCGAGCTTCCCGGCCGTGCCGTTCCCCGACCTTCAGAGCGAGCCCGAGATCGCCCCCGACGGCACCTCGGCCAGGTTCGTCCAGACCGCGGGGGGCCGGACCGGCGTCCCCGCGCCGCGCCATGTGAACCGTCCTCCGTACATCCAACTTGTGGCCCCACTGGCCTGGACAACCCTGGCGCTGACGCTTCGGGTCGACGGTTCGGCCGAGTTCGAGGTCGTCGGGGCCAGCCCCTTCCCCCGCCACTGGATCTACGGCTACGACCACTCCCTGGCGGCCAAGTCCGGCACGATCGACTTCAAGGAGTGGTACCGCACGGCGTTCGGCAAGCACACGCCCTGGGGCGACGAGGACTCGCCCGCACTCGTCACGGCGGCGGAGACCGCCCTCGAGCGGCGGGTGTCCGCGCAGATCATGCGGGGCGACGACCGCAAGCCCGAGATCAACTGCTTGCGTGCGGGCGACCGGCTGGTGGCGCAGGGCGATCCGGGCGGCGAGCTCTTCGTGCTCCTCGATGGAGTCCTCGTGGTGGAGGTCGACGGCGTGTCGATCGCCGAGGTAGGGCCCGGCGCCATCCTCGGCGAGCGGGCCATCCTCGAAGGCGGCCGTCGCACCTCGACGCTGCGGGCCGTCACGGCCGCCAAGGTGGCTGTCGCGGCGGCCGCCGACATCGACGAGGCGGCGCTGGCGGAAATCAGCGCCAGCCACCGCCGCGAGGACCGGTAACACCGCCGTGGTGTTGGCATGACCAGGGGAGCGGCCGGGCGCGACGCCGTCGTCGTCGGTTCGGGGCCGAACCGTCTGGCCGCGGCGATCAGCCTGGCCCGGGCGGGCCTGTCGGTCACGGTCCTCGAGCAGGCGGACGCACCTGGGGGCGGCACCCGCTCGATGGCGCTGACCGAGCTCGGTTTCGTCCACGACGTCTGTTCGGCCGTCCACCCGCTGGCCCTGGCCTCCCCCTTCTTCGCCGGCGACCCCTTGGCGGAGTTCGGCCTGTCGTGGGTACAGCCTGACGGCGCCGCCGCCCACCCGTTGCCGGACGGGTCGGCCGTCATCCTGGAGCGGTCGATCGACGCCATGGCGGCGGGGTTGGGCCGGGACGGCGCCGCCTGGCGCCGGCTGGTGGCGCCCATCGCCCGCCGTTGGGACGCGCTGGCCGAGTCGATCCTCGCCCCCCTGCTGCGGTAGCCGAGGCACCCGTTCGCGCTGGGGACCTTCGGGCTGCGAGCGCTGTGGCCGGCGGCCGCACTGGCCGCCCACCACCCGCACATGCCGTGGACCCTCGCCGATCTGACCAGGGGGGCCGCTGCCGGCTGAGGGTCAGGCCGTCGGGGCCTCGGTCACGCCACCGGCGCCCTGCCCTTCCCGACCGTACCGTCCGCCCGCGCGTTGCCGGGTGGTGGAACCCCCGAGGGGGGCGTGCTAGCCCCACCGAGAATGGGCGGCTTCCGCCCTTGCATCAGGGGTAGGTGGTGGGGCCTAAATTGGGTATGCCTGCGGACACCATCACATCGGCGGGACCGGACCGCCACGACGGCGCGTGGGCCGCGCTGAGGCTGTGGGCGCGGCGGACCACTGCCGAACGGTGGCGTGCCCTCGTCGTGCTCGGATTGCTGACGGGCATGGCGGCCGGTCTGGCGCTCGCCGCTGTGGCCGGCGCCCGGCGGACATCGAGCGCGTACGGGCGATGGCGTACGGCCACCTCGGCGGCGGACGCGATCGTCTTCGGGACGCAGCTGGCCTACACGAATCTTGACTATTCGCCGGTGTTGGCGCTGCCCGAGGTCGTCGACGGCGGCACCTTCACGCTGGCACCGATCTCCGTCCCCGCCTGGCCCAGGGTCGGTGCCCTCGCCCCTGGGGACAGCCACCTGTACGAGACGATCAGCCGGCCCTTGCTTATCGCCGGTCGGCTGCCCGACCCGCGGCGGACCGACGAGATCACGGTCAACCGGGCGGCGGCGGCCCAGCTCCACGTCCACGTCGGCCAGAAGGTCAAGATCTCGTCGGCAACCGACCAGAACGCCTTTTACGGGGCCGCCCCGTTTGACGGGCCGAGCCTGGAGGCCACCGTCGTCGGCATCGGCGACTCCCAGATCGACCAGATCTTCATGTCCAACCAGGCGGCCTTCGAGCCCAGCGCCGGCTTCCTCGCCGCCTACGGCGACAAGGTGCCGCACCCGCCGAACCTCATGGTCCGACTTCGTCCCGGCACTGACGTGGCCGCGTTCCGGCGGGACGCCTCCCGGGTGTTGGGCCTCCCCGACATCCCGGTCCGAGACTTGAGCAGCGACCGCAAGCGCATCATCCACGCGACGGACCTCGAACGCACCGCCCTGCTGCTGTTCGGCGCCGCCGTCGCGCTCGCCGGGATCGTGATCGTCGGCCAGACCCTCACCCGCACGGTGTACGGCATGGCGGCGGACTCTCCCGCCTTGCGGGCCATTGGCTTCACCCGCCGCGATCTCGTGGCCGGGCTCGTGCTACCGCAGATCATCACTGCTGTGGTGGGCGGCCTGACGGCCATCGCGGTCGCCATCTCGCTCTCGGGTCGATTCCCGGTCGGTCTGGCCGGCCAGCTCGACCCGGACAAGGGACTCCACGCCGACTGGCTCGTCCTCGTCATCGGTACCGTCCCGCTTCTGGTGGCGGTCATGGGTGGCGCCGCCTGGGCCGGTCGCCGAGCGACCGTGCCGAGCCGCCGGCCGCCGGCCTCGGCCAGCCGGCGGGGCGTGGCCGGCACGATCGGCGCAGCCGCGCCCCTGCCCGTCGGTATCGGCGCGGGCTTGGCGCTGAGTCGTGGTCGTGGTCAGCGCGCCCTTCCGGTGGGGCCGGCCCTGATTGGTTCGATCGCCGGCGTGCTCGGCATCGTCGGCGCTTTCGGACTGGTGCATGGGATCGACGACGCGCGGGTCACACCGGCGCGGGCGGGTCAGGTCTGGGACACCGCCCTCCAAGTCGACGATCAGCACTCGGCGCCGGCCCTCACCGATGCGGTGCGCCACGACGCCCGCGTCACCGCGGCATCGACCGTCACACGGGTGAACGTCGACATCAAGGGCGCCGGTATCCCGCTCTACGGCATCGAACCGGGCAAGGGGGCGCTCGACTTCGTAGTGGTCAGCGGACGGGCGCCGAAGGGGCCGGACGAGGTTGACCTGGGCCCGGCGACTGCCCACCAGTTCCACGTCCGCGTCGGCGACCACTTCCGCGTCGGCGACGGCGAGGGCCACGACGTGAAGATCGTCGGCTTGGTACTCCTGCCGGAGACCGCCCACTCCTCGTTCGACCAGGGCGTGTGGGCGACCGCCCCTGCGGTCCCCAACCTGGCCGGCGCGGCCTTCGCCGGCGCAGGACAGAGCGTCGTAGTGCGGTTCCGGGCCGGCCTCGACGTGGCGAAGCAAGCGGACCTGATCGGCCAGCAGCTCGGCGTCGAGAGCGACCCGCGCATCATCCCCCAGGACGTGCTCTACCTGAGCAACGTGCGGACGCTGCCCAAGGTCCTGGCTCTCTTCCTCGCCCTGCTCGGGATTGCCGCCCTCGCCCACGTGCTGGTGACCGCGGTGCGGAGGCGCCGGCATGACTTGGCCGTCCTGCGGGCCCTCGGCTTCAGCCCGCGCCAGGCGTCCAGCTGCATCCGGTGGCAGGCGACCACGGTGGCGGTCGTCGCGGTCGCGCTCGGCGTTCCCCTCGGCATCCTCGTGGGCGCCCGCGCCTGGTTGTGGGTCGCTGACTCCGCACCGCTCGTCTTCGTCACGCCGGTTGCCACGCTCGTCGCGCTGGCGGTCGTGCCGGCAACCTTCGTTGTTGCCAACGCCATCGCCGTGCTCCCCGCTCGCCGGGTGGCGCGCCTGCGCCCGTCCGAGGTACTCCGAGCCGACTGACCCGGTGTCGGCGCCGCCGTCTCCGCGAAGCGGGAACCAAGCCGTCAGCCGGTCAGTCGTTCCTTGCCCTCCAACCGACCGGCGCGACCCGGTCCCCTACACCCCCTGGATGCGGGCGGCCACCGCCCGGTGGCGGCGAAGGATGTCCTCGACCCCGGGTGCCACCAGCTCGCCGCCGGCGACCACGGGGACGCCGGCGACGATGGTGTGGCGGGCGGCAACGGGCCCGCAGCGCAGCCACGCCTCGATGGGGTCGGTGAGGGCGCCGGCGAAGGGGATGCCCTCCAGGGGCCAGCAGACCAGGTCGGCCGCGGCGCCGGGGGACAGCTGGCCCAGCTCGCCCTGGCGGCCCAGGCACCCCGCCGAGCCGCGGGTGGCGATCTCGAGGGCGTCGCGGGCGGTCATGCCCGTCGGGCCCTTGCGGAGCCGGCCGAGGAGCAGGGCTCCCCGGGCTTCGAGCCACAGGGAGGCGTGGTCGGTCGAGGCCGAGCCGTCGCAGCCAAGGCCCACCGGTGAGCCGGCGGCCCGCAGGTCGGACACCGGGGCGATGCCGCCGCCACCGATCATCATGTTGGACGACGGGCAGTGGGCCACGCCGACGCCCGCCGCCCCCAGGCGTCCCACCTCGGCGGGGTTGGGGTAGATGCAGTGGGCGACCCACGACCGGTCGGTCATCCATCCCACCTCCTCGAAGTGCTCGATCGTCCGGATCCCGAACTTCTCGGCCGCGAAACGGTCCTCCTCGGGATCCTCGGCCAGGTGGGTGTGAAGGCGGACGTCGAGGCGCTCGGCCAGTTCCGCCGTGGCCTTCATCAGCCGTGGCGTCACCGAGAACGGGGAGCACGGCGCCAGTGCGATGCGCACCATCGCCCCCCAGGACCGATCGTGATGCCGGGCGACCAGCCGCTCGCTGTCGGCCAGGATCTCGTCGTCGTCCTGCACGACCGAGTCGGGCGGCAACCCGCCGTCCTTCTGGGAGAGGCTCATGGAGCCCCGGGTGGGGTGGAACCGCATCCCCAGCTCCGTGGCTGCGGTGATCTCGGCGGAAATGAGATCTCCCGCCCCGCGGGGATGCACGTAGAGGTGGTCGGTGGTTGTCGTGCAGCCACCGAGGGCCAGTTCCGCCAGCCCCACCCACGCCGACAGGTAGCTGGCTTCCTCGTCGAGGGCCGCCCAGAGGGGGTAGAGGGTGGTCAGCCAGGTGAACAGCGAGCCGTTCACCGCCGGCCGGTAGCTGCGGGTCAGGTTCTGGTAGATGTGGTGGTGGGTGTTGATGAGCCCAGGGGTGACCAGGCAGCCGTCGGCCCGCAGCACCTCGGAAGCCTCCGGCGCCCGCTCGCCGGCACCGCCCACGGCCGTGATGAGGCCGTCGGTGACCGCGACCCAGCCCCCCGGGATCTCGCGGCGGGCGTCGTCGACGGTGGCGACCATCGCCCCGACTACGAGCAGGTCGACGGGCTCGGACGCTGGCATCGCATGACCGTAGGCCAACGCCGCCGCCCAGCAAAGGTGGACGAAAGGAAGGTGTCAACCAGTTGCAACGTGGCATTGACCCCAGGCGTGGCAGTGGACCGATACCATTCTGCGCCTGTCGCGAATTCGATTCGCCAGCGCCTCACGGGGACACGCTGACGGCGGGTCGGACCTCGTCGGCAACCATGCGGGCAACCGCGGTTCCAGCGAAAAAAGGGGTAGAGACAGGATGACCAGGGGCCACGAAGTGGCGGCAGATACCGGCGGCATCGACCGCCGGTCGTTCTTGTTGGGGGGCGCCAAGCTGTTGGGTGGCGCCGCGGTGCTCGGCGTGGCCGGGCCCGGGCTGCTGGAAGCGTGCAGCTCGTCCAAGTCCCCGAAGGCCACGGGGACGACGTCGCTCGGGACGTTGAACTTCAACCTGCCGTGGGTTCCCGACGTGGAGTCCGGTGGCGAATTCCTCGCCAAGGACCGGGGTACCTACACCGCCCAGGGCTTCACCGGGGTCAACCTCATCCCCGCCGGCCCCACCGCTACGCCCCAGGAGACGGTCGTGTTGACCGGCAAGGCGCTGGTTGGCGTCACGTCCCTCGACTCGTCGGCCGCCGCCATCCAGAAGGGGGCGGCCCTCAAGGTAATCGGCACCCAGTACCAAAAGAACCCCTTCTGCATCATGTCGCAGGCCTCCAACCCCCTGAACACGCCGAAGGACATGGTGGGCAAGAAGGTCGGCGTGCAGTCGGTCAACGACGCCGTGTGGGCGGCCTTCCTCAAGGCCAACAACATCGACCCGGCGTCGGTGACCAAGGTGGTGGTGTCCTTCGACCCCACGCCCCTGGCTCAGGGGCAGGTGGACGGCTGGTTCTCGTTCATCACCAACGAGCCCATCGCCCTCGGCCTGAAGGGGGTGCAGACCCACACCTTCCTCCTGGCCGACAACAACTACCCCGAGGTCGGCAACGTGTACATCGCCACCGCCGACGCCCTGAAAAACAACCGGGCGGCGGTCAAGGCGTGCATGACGGCCGAGATCATCACGTGGCGGGACTGCATCATGAATCCCAACGACCCCGCCATGGCCACGGTCAAGGACTTCCCGACCGCCCAGACGTTGCCCGCCGCCCAGGGGCAGTCGGTGGCGCAGAACAAGCTGATCGCCGAGGGCGACGCCCTGACCAACGGCCTCTTCTACATGACGCCCGCCACCCAGGCGGAGAACGTCAAGACCCTGGCCCTCGGCGGCACCACGGTGACGCCCAGCCAGGCGTTCGACATGAGCGTGCTGGACGAGATCTATGCCGCCCGCGGCGACCTCAAGTCGGTTCCCCCGCAGGGGACGATCTGATCGGCCTGGGCGGCTCGTGAACCAGACGGCGACCGCGAGTGGGGCGGCCCCCGCCACGGCGGGCGACGGTATCCGCATCGAGCACCTGAGCAAGGCGTTCCGCCTCGGGCGCAGCACCGTGACCGCCCTGGACGACGTCAACCTGGTGGCGCCCCAGGGCTGTTTCGTGGCCCTGCTCGGCCCGTCGGGGTGCGGCAAGTCGACGGTGCTCCGGGTTCTGGCCGATCTCGAGCAACCAAGTTCGGGTGCCGTCTCCATCCACGGCGAGCCCCCGGCAGTGGCCCGCCGCAACCACCACCTGGGCATCGCCTTCCAGGACGCCGCCCTCCTCCCGTGGCGGTCCGTCCAGGCCAACATCCGCCTGCCCCTCGAGGTCAGCGGCGTCTCGGTCGGCGAGTCGGCCGTCGCCGACCTCATCCGGCTGGTCGGATTGGAGGGCTTCGAGAAGGCGCGGCCCAACCAGCTCTCCGGCGGCATGCGCCAGCGGGTCGCCATCGCCCGCGCCCTGGTGACCGAACCGCACATCCTGTTGCTGGACGAGCCGTTCGGCGCCCTCGACGAGATGACCCGCCAGCGGCTCAACCTGGAACTGCTGCGGATCTGGGCCGAGCGGGTCACCACGACCCTGCTGGTCACCCACTCGATCTCCGAGGCGGTGTTCCTGGCCGATACGGTTGCCGTCATGAGCCCCCGACCGGGCCGGGTGGCGGCGCTGGTCTCCATCGACCTGCCCCGGCCCCGCACCCCGGACATGATCCGGACCGCCCATTTCCACCAGTTGGAGGACCAGCTCTCCGAGCTGCTGTTCAGCAAGGGCGGCATCGCCCCGAGCGGAGACGACGTGTGACGTCCACGCCGGTCGAGGCCACGGCCGTCACCGAGGCGCTGGGGGGCCAGGTGCCGGTCACCGTCGGCGGACTGGGCCTTCCCGGCCGGCCCGGCGATTCGGACCGTGACGGCGAGCGGGCGATTCCGCCGTGGGTCGGGGGGACCATCGGCTTCGTCATCCTGCTGGCGGCGTGGGAACTGCTGGCCGTGACGGTGTTCCACAAGCCCGGGTCGGGCGTGCCCACGCCGACCGCGGTGGTGTCCAAGTTCTGGTCGGACTTCGGCGCCGGGCTGTACGGGCCGGGGATACGGCAGACCTTCAAGGAGGCCGCCACCGGCTACCTGGTGGCCAACGCGCTGGCCATCGTGCTGGGGGTGGCCTTCGTGCTGCTCCCGGTCGTCGAGAAAGCCCTGCTGCGGGTGGCGATCGCCAGCTACTGCATCCCCATCATCGCCATCGGGCCGATCCTCACGACCGTGCTGCATGGTGACGCCCCGAAATCGGTGTTGGCCGGCCTGCTGGTGTTCTTCCCCACCCTGATCGGGGTGGTGGTCGGGCTGCGATCGGCGGACCGGGCCGCCCTCGACGTGATCCGCGCCGCCGGGGGCGGCTCGTGGGCCCAGCTCGTCAAGGTCCGCCTGCGGGCCGCCATTCCCAGTACCTTCGCCGCCCTCAAGGTGGCCGCCCCGTCGGCCATCCTCGGCGCCATCGTGGGCGAGTACCTGGGCGCCCAGGCCAACGGACTCGGGATCATGATGGTCCAGGCCCAGGCGGCCATCGAAACCGCCCGGATCTGGGGGATCGGCCTGCTGTGCACCATCGCCGGCGGCGTCGCCTACCTGCTGACGGGCATCATCGGCCGGCTGGTGGCCCCCTGGGCCCCGAGGGGTGGCCGGCAGTGATGGCCAGATGACGGCGCAGTGGGCCCCGAGGGCCCGCCGGCAGTGAGCCTGGCACCGAGCGCCATCGACCCGGCCGGCACGCCGGCCGGGGTTGGCCCAGGTTCAGGCGGCCGACGGTCGCTCGCCACCGCCCGCCTGGCCGCCAACCTCGGCTCGGTGCTCGTCTCGGTGGTGGTCATCCTGGCCCTGTGGATCGGGTTCATCCGGCTCTACCACGTGCAGTCGTTCGTGGCCAAGAGCCCCCTCGAGGTGTGGCGGTACATCTTCACCCAGCACGCCGACAAGGTCCACGCCCTGCGCAGCGCCGCCGCCAACCGCCGGGTCCTGTTCGGGAACCTGAAGACCACGCTGGGCGACGCGTCGCTCGGGTACTTCGCGGGGATCGTGGTGGCACTGGCGGTGTCCTGCATCTTCGTGCTGAGCCGGATCGTCGAGCAGGCCTTCATGCCCGTGGCCCTGGTCCTGCGATCGGTGCCCCTGATTGCCATGGCCCCGCTGCTGACCCTGATCTTCGGGCGTGACATCGCGGTGGCCGCGGTCGTCGGCGCCATCGTGTGCTTCTTTCCCGCCCTGATCAACATCATGTACGGGCTGCGGGCCACGCCCCGTTCCTCCCTCGACCTGATGCGGTCCTACGGCGCCAGCCGGTGGACGACGCTGCGCAAGGTGCTCATCCCCTCGGCCCTGCCGTCGATCTTCGCGGCGCTGCGGATCAACGTCCCCGCCGCCATGATCGGCGCCCTGCTGGCCGAGTGGGTCGCCACCGGGAAGGGATCGGGGGCGGAGATGCTCACCGTCCAGAACACCTTCGACTACGGCGAGCTGTGGGCCGCGGTCGTGCTGGTCACCGCGGTGGCCATGATCGCCTACACCGTGGTCAGCGCCATCGAGGCCGCGGTCCTGGCCCGCTACGCCCCCGACGCCACCGGCAAGCGACGCTAGGACGGCGGCGGCCCCGACGGCGCGGCCGGCACCAACTAGACAGGTGCCCCATGCGCGACCTGCGGGCCCTTCCCAAGGCCCACCTCCACATCCACCTCGAGGGCGGCATGCGCCCGGCCACGCTGAGCGAGCTGTGCGACCGCTACGGCATGGCGGTACCCGCCGTCGACAGCTACGGCAGCTTCGCCGCCTTCGAGGCCACCTACCTGGCGGCGTGCGCCACGCTGCGGACCGAAGCCGACCTGCGCCGGCTGGTCGCCGAGGTGGTCGCCGACGCCGCCGGCGCCGGGGCCGTGTGGGTCGAGCCGTCCAGCTACCTGCCCCACCACCGCCAGTACCACGGCCGCGACGAGGCGACCATGGAGATCATCCTCGACGAGTTGGCCGCCTCGGCGGAACGCCACGGCATCGGCGCCGGCTTCATGGCCGCCGCCGACCGAACCGTCGACCCGGCCATCGCGGTGGAGCAGGCCCGCCTGGCGGCCGCCTACCGCGATCGGGGCGTCGTCAGCTTCGGCCTGGCCAATGACGAGGCCGGCCATCCCCCCGAGCCGTTCGCCCCGGCGTTTGAGATCACCAACGCCGCCGGCCTCCTGTCTACGCCGCACGCCGGCGAGCTGGGCGGGCCGGAAAGCGTCCGGGGCGCCCTCGACGCCCTGGGCGCCGACCGCATCCAGCACGGCGTGCGGGCCGTCGAGGACCCCGAGCTGGTCCGGCGGCTGGCCGATTCGCCCGTCTGCCTGGACGTGTGCCCGTCGTCGAACATCATGCTCTCCGTCTACCCCTCCCTCGCCGTCCACCCCCTCGGCGCCCTTCTCGACGCCTGGGTCCGGTGCAGCCTCAACGCCGACGACCCGTTGCTGTTCGGGCCGAACCTGCTGGAGGAGTACGAGCTGTGCCGGCGGGTCTTCGGTTTCGACGACGAGCGGATGGCCGTCATCGCCCGCTGCTCCATCGACGCCAGTGGCGCCCCGGAGGACCGCAAGGTGGCGGCCCGGGCCGGGATCGACCGCTGGCTGGCGGCACCGGCGAAGACGGCGGCAACGGCACCGTAACCACCGCCGACGGCGGGGATCAGCCGCCGAACAGGGCGGCGGCCTGCGCGCGGAAGCGCGCCACGTCGGCGGCCAGGGCGATGCGCCACCGTCCGAATCCCGGCATCCGGTCCTGCTCCGCCCCCCGCAGGCGGGCGAAGGCGGGCGCCCGGAAGTCGACCACCGTGGCGCCCCACGCGGGGCCGCCGGCGGCGTCGACCGCCATGGGCAGCTCGGGGGCGTCGATGATGAGGCCGGGGTCGGCCACCGCCATCAACGCGACGAGGTCGTGGCACGGGCAATTTGGCGCGGTGAGGGCGGCGCCGAAGGTGCGGTAGAACCGCAGCGGGGCGTCGAGGAACGAGGCGGCGGCGTTGCGGTGCTCGGCCAGCAACCCGAAGTGGGCCTCGGTCAGCGTGGCCTCCCGGGTCACGTCCAGCCCCACCAGCAGCGGCGGCGTGGTCCACGGAGCGGCGGCCACCGCCGCCGCGGCCTGCGGGTCGTGGGCGATGTTGGCCTCGGCGCCGGGCAGGGCGTTGCCGCCGGCCCGGGCCGAGCCGCCCATCACGACCAGTTCCCGCACCGCCGCCGGGAAGGCGGGATCGCCGGCCAGCACCAGGCCGAGGTTGGACAGCGGGCCAATGGTGACGACCGACACCTCGCCCGGGCGCTGGTGGCACAGCCGCCGCAGCAGGTCGGGTGCCGGCTCGTCGACGACCGTGGCCGGCGGCTCGGGCAGGCCGGCGGTGGTGTTGCCCAGCCCGTCGTCACCGTGGATGAACGTGGCCGGCCGCAGCGCCGGCGCGGTGCCGACCGGGCCGGCCGCGCCGAGAGCGATGGGGATGTCGGGGCGCCCGGCGGCGGCCAGCACCCGGGCCACGCTGGTGCGGGCCACGTCCACGCCGACGTTGCCCCACACCACGGTCACGGCGAGGACATCGAGGCCCGGATCGCCCACCGCCCACCACAGGGCGGCGGCGTCGTCGACCCCGCCATCGGTGTCGATGATGACGGGGCGGGGAAAGGGGGCCGGGCGGCCCGCCGGCTCGGTTGTCATGTCACGCCCTCCACGTCGGACAGGTACGGCATGCCCCGGCCGGCGCCGAACTGCTGCACCGCCAGCGACGCCGCCAGGTTGGCGAACTGCACCGCCTCGTCGGTAGCGGCCCACGAGCACAGGGCGGCGGCCAGGGCCCCCACGAAGCAGTCGCCGGCGCCGGTCGTGTCGACGACGGGCACGATGCGGCCGGGAACGCGGAGGATCTCCTCGCCGACCAGCGCCTCGGCGCCGTCGCCGCCCCGCGTGGCCACGACCACCTGGTCGGGTCGCTGGCGCAGCGCGCGGAGGCGGGCGGCGGTGTCCTCGCCGTCTGGGGCGAAGAAGGCCAGCTCGGTCTCGTTGACCACCAGGAAATCGGCCAACCGCAGAAGCTCCGGGGGTGCCGGCTGGGCGGGGGCGGGGTTGCAGATGGTGCGGGCGCCGTTGCGCCGGGCCCGGGACAGGGCGGCGTAGCTGACCTCGAGGGGCAGCTCGAACTGGACCACCACCACGTCGTCGCCGTCGACGGCGACCGTGTCGGCGTCGGCCTTGGTCATGGCGTGGTTGGCGCCGGGGACGACCACGATCGAGTTTTCGCCGCCGTCGCCCACCACGATCAGGGCGGTGCCGGTGGCCACGTCGGCGAGGCGTTCCACCCCGGACAGGCCAATGGACTCGCCTTCGAGGAACTCCATCAAGGCGTTCCCGAAGGCGTCGCGCCCGACCCGCCCGACCAGTTCGGTCGGGGCCCGCAAACGCGAGGCGGCGACCGCCTGGTTGGCCCCCTTGCCGCCAGGGACGAAACGCAGCCCCGTCCCGAGGAGCGTCTCGCCCACCGCCGGCGGGCGGGGGGCGGTGGCCACCACGTCCATGTTGATGCTGCCGACCACGACGACCCGGGCCATCAGGGCGCCTGCCGGGTGACGGCGTTCAGGTAGTTGTAGACGGTGATGCGGCTGACGGCGAGGGCGTCGGCCACGTCCTCCACCGAGCGGCGCAGGCTGAACGCCCCCCGGTCGTTGAGCAGCTTGACGGCGCGTTGCTTGTCTTCGCGCCCGAGGTCGGCCAGCTTCCCGCCCAGCTCCCGCTCCACCTCGGCGACCAGCCGGTCGAGCATCCCGCGGGCCCGGGGTAGGCGAAGGCCGGCGAGAATTTCGCCCTCGAACGCCAGCGGGATGTCGCCGGGACCCAGGTCACCGGCGGGGACGAGCTCGGCGTCGAGGGCGCGGGCGACGGGCGCCATGGCGTCGAGAAACGGGTGGCGGGGCAGCCGCACCGGCATCTGCGGGGACACGGTCAGGGCCACCCGCCGGGCGCCGGCGTCGATGGCGCCGGCCACGATGGCCGGCAGGCCGGCCAGGACCTGCCGGGTGTCGCCTTCGACGGTGGTGGCGAAGGGACCCATCTCCGGCCGGAGGCCCAGGCGGCGGGCCTCGTCGACGGCGGCTCGCACATGGGGGCCGGGGGCACCTTCGACGAAGGGCTCGATGGTGAATTCCACCCTGACTTCCATCTTTCCCCCGGCTTGACAAGTCGTCGGCGGGAAGTTTACAACTTGTAAATACCAGTGCACGAACCGACCACCGCGCTGCGGGTCAACGGCCCCCGCCTCCTCGCCCGCCTCGACGCCTTGGCGGAATTCGGGGCTATCGCGGGTGGGGGGTGCTGCCGGCTGGCCCTTACCGATGACGACAAGGCGGGCCGGGATCTGGTGGTGTCGTGGATGGGCGACGCCGGCCTCGACATCCGGGTCGACGCGGTGGGCAACGTCATCGCCCAGTGGGGTCCCGCCGACCAGGCGCCGGTGATGATGGGTTCCCACATCGACACGGTGCGCACCGGGGGCCGCTACGACGGGAACCTCGGGGTCCTCGCCGGCCTCGAGGTCATCGAATCCGTGATGGAGTCGGGCATGGCCCCGTCCCGTCCCCTGGCGGTGGCGTTCTTCACCGACGAGGAGGGGTCTCGCTTTCCGCCCGACATGTTGGGCTCGCTCACCTATGTCGGTGGGCTGCCGATCGAGGCGGTCCACGACATCGTAGGGATCGACGGCCGGCGGGTGGGCGAGGAGCTGGCCCGCATCGGCTACCTGGGCCCGCATCCCTGCCCCGGACCGGCGCCCCACGCCTACGTGGAGCTGCACGTCGAGCAGGGCCCCGTCCTCGAGGCGGGTGGCGTCGACATCGGCGTGGTGGAAGGCGTCCAGGGGATCTCGTGGCGCGAGCTGACGATCACCGGCCAGGCGAACCACGCCGGCACCACGCCCATGATGATGCGCCACGACGCCGGGTACGCGGCGGCGGCCATTGCCACCTTTGTGCGGGAAATGGCCCGGGAGATGGGACCGCCCCAGGTGGCCACGGTCGGCCGCCTTTCGCTGCGCCCCGACCTGGTGAACGTCGTTCCCGGCTCGGCCACCCTCACCGTCGACCTGCGCCACACCGACGAGGGACGCCTACAAGAGGCGGAGCAGAGACTGGCCACCTTTTCCCGCCATCTGAGCGACACTGAAGGGGTCACCATCGCCTCCCGTTCGCTGGCGCGCTTCGAGCCCGTCGCCTTCGCCCCCAGTGTCGTCGACACCGTGGCCCGGGTCGCCGAGCGCCTCGGCCACTCGACGCTGCGGCTGCCGTCGGGGGCGGGCCACGACGCCCAGATGCTGGCCCGGGTCTGCCCGGCGGGCATGGTGTTCGTCCCCAGCGTGGGCGGCATCAGCCACAACCCGGCGGAATACACCGCCCCCAACGACCTGGTGGCGGGCGCCAACGTCCTGCTGCACGTGGCCCTGGAGCTGGCGTCGTGAGGGAGGTGGTGGTGGCCGCGGCCCAGCTCGGGCCCGTCGCCCGAGCCACGTCGCGCGCCGAGGTGGTCGACCGAATGCTGCGCCTCCTGCGAGCGGCGGCCGCCGAGGGCTGCCAGCTGGTGGTCTTCCCCGAGCTGGCCCTGACCAGCTTCTTCCCCCGCTGGTACATCGACGACCCCGCCGAGTTGGACGGCTGGTTCGAGACCGAGATGCCAGGACCGGACACCAAGGTGCTCTTCGAGGAGGCGGCCGGCCTCGGCGTCGGGTTCTCCCTCGGCTTCGCCGAGCTGACCCCCGACGGCCACCACTTCAACACCCAGATGCTGGTCGGGCGGGACGGGGCGGCGGTCGCCACCTTCCACAAGGTCCACATCCCGGGACACGAGGAGTACGAGCCGTGGCGGCCGTTCCAGCACCTGGAGCGGCGCTACTTCGAGCCGGGCGAGGCCGGCTTCGGCGTGTGGCGGGCCTTCGGCGGCATCGTGGGCATGATGATCTGCAACGACCGCCGCTGGCCCGAGTCCTACCGGGTCATGGGGCTGCAGGGCGTCGAGCTGATCCTGTGCGGCTACAACACGCCGATCCACTACCCCCCCGACCCGACGCAGGACCGCCTGCAGGACTTCCACCACCGCCTGGTCCTGCAGTCGGGGGCGTACCAGAACGGGACGTGGGTCGTGGCCACCGCCAAGGCGGGCGTCGAGGAGGGCTGCGAGCTGCTGGCCGACAGCTGCATCGTCGCCCCGTCGGGTGAGATCGTGGCCGCGGCGGCGGGCGCGGGCGACGAGCTGGTCGTGGCGCCGTGTGACCTCGACCGCTGCGCCCAGTACAAGGACACCCTGTTCAACTTCCAGCGCTACCGCCGGATCGAGCACTACGGGCGCATCTGCAGCCAGCGCGGTGCCATCCCGCCGCCATCGGACCCCGAGGAGACGCCATGACCGCCGTTGATGTGGACGTCGTGACCTTCACCGTCAACGGCGCCGAGGTGGCGGTGCAGGCCGACCACCCCCACCTGCTGGCCGCCCTGCGGGAGGAACTGGACCTCACCGCCGCCAAGGACGGGTGCTCGCCCACCGGGCAGTGCGGCTGCTGCACCGTGCTCATCGACGGCAAGGCCCAGGTGAGCTGCCAGTACCCGTTGGCCAAGGCGGCCGGCCGGTCGGTGGTGACCGTCGAGGGCCTTTCCGCCGACGAGCGCTCCCGGTTCGGGGCGGCGTTCGCGGCGTGCGGCGGGCTGCAGTGCGGCTTCTGCATCCCGGGGATCGTGGTGCGGGCCAAGGCCCAGATCGACAAGAAGGGGGCGGCGCTCACCCGGGAGGAGATGGCACGCCACCTCGGCGCCCACCTGTGCCGCTGCACCGGGTACGTCAAGATCCTCGACGCCATCGAGATGGTCGCCCAGGACCGCGTGCCCACGGCCGTGGCCCTTCCCGGCGGGATCGGGTCCTCGGGTGCCAAGTACGAGGCCACATCGCTGGCGCTGGGGGACCGGGGCTACGTGGACGACCTCCGCGTACCCGGGATGCTCCACGCCGCCCTGCACCTGACGGCGCACGCCCGGGCCGACATTGGCGCCATCTCGGTGGCGGCGGCCGCCGCCGCCCCGGGCGTCGTCGGGGTATTCACCGCGGCCGATATCCCCGGCGACCTGCGGGTCGGGATCATCAACAAGGACTGGCCGGTCATGATCCCCATCGGCGGCCGGACCTCCTACCTGGGCGACGTGCTCGCGGTGGTGGTGGCCGATACCCGCGAGCGCGCGCGCGCCGCGGCGGCGCTGGTCTCGGTGGAGTACGAGGTGCTGGCCCCGGTCACCTCGCCGGTGGCGGCGGTCGCCCCCGACGCCCCGCTGGCGGTGTGGGGGACCGACAGCAACGTCCTGTCCCGCTCGGTGTACGCCCGCGGTGACGTCGACGCCGCCTTGGACGCCTCGGCCCACGTGGTCCACCAGGTGTTCCAGACCCAGCGGGTCGAGCAGGCGTTCCTGGAACCGGAGTCCACGCTGGCCGTCCCCCTTCCCGACGGCCGCCTGCACGTGTACTCGGGCGGCCAGGGCGTGTGGGACGACCGCGACCAGGTGGCGTCGGTACTTGGCGTCGGGCGGGACCAGGTGACCGTCGAGTTGGTGTCCAACGGCGGCGCCTTCGGCGGCAAGGAGGACATGTCCAACCAGGCGCAGGCGGCGCTGGCCGCCTGGCTGCTCGGGCAACCGGTGAAGTGCACCCTGTCGCGGGAGGAAAGCCTGCTGATCCACGCCAAGCGGCATCCCATCCGGGCGACGTACACCGCCGGGTGTGCCGCCGACGGTCGCCTCACGGCGCTGCGGGTGCGCATGCTGGGCGACTCGGGGGCCTACGCCAGCGTGGGGATGAAGGTGCTGGAACGGGCGGCAGGCCACGCCAGCGGCCCCTACCGGGTGCCCGCCATCGACGTGGAGTCGGTCGCGGCCCGCACCAACAACCCGGTGTGCGGCGCCTTCCGGGGCTTCGGCGCCAACCAGGCCCAGTTCGCCATGGAAGGCGTCCTCGACCGGCTGGCCGCCCTGGTCGGGATTTCCGGGTGGGAGATCCGCAAGCGCAACGTCATCCGCCCCGGCGAGGTGTGGGGGCCGGGGCAGATCATGGACGACGGCTGCTTGGGGGCGGAGCGGTGCCTCGATATCGCCCGTCCGCTTTACGAGGCGGCCGCCGCCGACCCCGCCAAGGCGGTCGGACTGGGCCTCGGGCTCAAGAACTCCGGCCTGGGCAACGGGTTCAAGGAGCTCACCCGGGCGGTGGTGCGCTTCTGTTCCGACGGAACCGTCGAGGTCCGCCACGGCTGGACGGAGATGGGCCAGGGCGTGCACACCGTGGCCCTGCAGGTCGCGGTCCAGGAGCTGGGGGTCGACCCGGCCCGGGTGCGGGTGGTGGTGGACACCACCCGGGAGCTGGGATTCGGGCAGACGACCGGCAGCCGGGGGACGCTGATGGGGGCGGGCGCGGTCCGCGACGCCTGCCGGGCGGCGCGGGAAGGCGGCTGCCAGGTCGAGGTGGACTACGTGGGCGAGTACCGGGTCGACTGGACCAACTCGCTCAAGGAGGGCCTCGAGCATCCCGTCATCCATTCGGCGTTCGGCTACGCCGCCCAGATGGTGATCATGGACCGCGAGACGGGCGCCATCGACAAGGTGGTGGCCATCCACGACGTGGGCAAGGCGGTGAACCCGCAGCTGTGCGAGGGCCAGATCGAAGGCAGCGTCCACATGGGTCTCGGCTACGCCCTGACTGAGGAATTCCCGGCCGACGCCGACGCTCGGCCGACCAACATGACGCTGCGCAGCCTCGACATCCTGCGGCCCAAGGACGTGCCGCCCATCGAGGTCCATCTGGTCGAAGCCCCCCAGCCCGGCAGTCCGTACGGCATCAAGGGGGTGGGGGAGATCGGCCTGGTGCCCACCGCCGGGGCGGTGGCCGCCGCCCTCCACGACCTCGACGGCCAGTGGCGGGACACGCTGCCCATGCGGCCCCGTTCGTCGCGCCATTGACGACCACCACCGGCGGCCTGGTCTGCGGTCACCACCACCTGTACTCCTCCCTCGCCCGGGGCATGCCGGCGCCGCCGGTGGCGCCCACCGACTTCGTCGGCATCCTGGAGCAGGTGTGGTGGCGCCTCGACGTCGCCCTCGACCTGGAGATGATCAAATGGTCGGCCATGCTCGGGGCCCTGGAAGCGCTGTCGTCGGGGACCACGGCCATCGTGGATCATCACGAGTCGCCCGCCGCCATCGAGGGCAGCCTGTCGGTCATCGCGGACGCCTGTGCCGCGGTCGGGGTGCGTTCGTCCGTGGCCTACGGCGTCACCGACCGCCACGGAGGCGACGGCGCCCGGCGGGGGCTGGCCGAGAACGAGCGCTTCCTGCGGGCGGGCGGGCGGGGCATGGTCGGTGTGCACGCCGCCTTCACGTGCTCCGACGACACCTTGGAGGCGGCGGCGGGTCTGGCCGGCGACCTGGGGGTCGGGGTCCACGTCCACGTGGCCGAGGGGCTGGTGGACGCCGATGCCGGAGGGCGCCTGGCGGCCCTGGCCCGGCCCGACTGGCTCCTCGTGCACTGCGTCCACCTCGACCGTGACCTGCCGGGCACCATCGCCCACAACCCCCGGTCGAACATGAACAACGCCGTCGGCTACGCCCGGCCGGCCGCCCGCCCCAACCCCGTGGTGCTGGGCACCGACGGTATCGGCGGCGACATGCTGGAGGAGTTCCGGCTGGCCTACGCCCGCCACCGCGAAGACTCCGTTCTGGCCACGCCGGACGTTGCCTGGGGCTGGCTGCAGGGCGGGTACCGGCTGTTCCCCGAGGCGGCCGACGACACCGTGGTGTGGGACCGGCCCGGCGCCGACGACCCCTGGTGGGCCGCCTACACACCCGGCCTGCGGGCCCTCGACGTGACCGTCGCCGGCGAGAAGGTCCTCCAAGACGGCCGGCCCACCCGGGTCGACGGCGACGAGGTCCGCGCCAAGGCCGCCGAGCAGGCCGCCCGACTGTTCGCCCGCCTGTGACCGGCCCCGTCGCCCTCTACCTGCAGGACGCCCACCCCCTGGCGGAGGCCATGGAGTACGTGCGCTACGCCTCGGACAGGGGCTTCAGCGCGGTGTGGCAGGCGGACAGCCGGCTGGTGCGGGAGGTCAGCGTGGCCATGGCCGCCTTCGCCGCCACCTCCTCGCGGATCAAGATCGGCTCAGGGGTGGTGGATTGCTGGACCCGGAACCCGGCCCGCCTGGCCGCCACCTTCTCCACCCTCGACGACCTGGCGCCGGGGCGCATCGTCCTGGGCATCGGGGCGTGGTGGGAGCCGCTGGCCTCCAAGGTCGGGGTCCACCGCACCCGCCCGCTGCTGGCCATGCGGGAGATCGTCACCGCGGTGCGGGCCCTCCTGGCCAACGAGACGGTCACCTTCGACGGCGAGTTCGTCCACCTCGACGGGGTGGAGCTCGACTACGTCTACCAGGAACGCCGGCCCAAGGACATCCCCATCTACATCGGCGCCACCGGCATGCAGATGATGGAGCTCACCGGGGAGATCGCCGACGGCGCCGTCCTCAACTACCTGGTCTCCCCGTCGTACAACGCCTCGGCGATGGAGCACCTGGAACGGGGTGCGGCCAAGGCGGGCCGGACCCTGGACGACGTCGACCGGCCGCAGCTCATCGTGTGCTCCCTCGACCCGGACCGGGGCCGGGCCATCGACCAAGCCCGCCTCCTCGTGACCCAGTACCTGGGCCAGCAGCCCCACATCATGAAGGCGTCGGGCGTCCCCGCCTCGCTGCTCGAGGAGATCGCCTCGGTGCTCACCTGGCCGGCGACCCACGAACAAGTGGTGGCCGCGTCGGCCCTCGTTCCCGACGAGGTGGTGCAGATGATCACCGCCTGCGGCACCGCCGAGGAGTGCCGGGCCAAGGTGGCGGAGTACGTCGCCGCCGGCTGCACCTGCCCCATCCTTTACCCCTTGGGGGATGACGTCCGCCTGATGATCGACACCTTCGCCCCGTAGCGCCGGCTTCGGCCTCGTCGGCCGGCTACAGGGTCGTGACGGCGGCGAGGGAGCCGGCGGCGCCCTGCACCACCATGAGGAGCTGACGGGCGCCGGCGGCCAGGGTGACGCCCTGCACCGCTCCCAGCGCGGCCCGCGCCATTGCGGGCATTGCTACCGCCGCCCAGGTCCTGCCGTCCGCCGAGGTCCACAGGCGGGGAGTTCCGGCCACTGTGCCGGCCGCCCACTGCCGGCCGGTCGGACTCGAGGCGAGGGCGCTCACCGTGGCCCCGGGGCCTCGGCCCTGGGGTAGCTGGTTGGCAGCGTGCCAGGAGCGGCCATCGGGCGATGTCCAGACGGCGGCCCGGTCGCCGTCGGAGCCACCGGCGGTAAAGCCGCCGCGGTCGTCCACGGCGTCGACCGCCCGCAGTTCCTGGGCGCCCGGTCCGGTCATGGCGGCGCCGGCCAGGTCGGCGCGGTGCCAGCTGGTCCCGTCGTCGGACCACCACACGGCGCCGTCGTCGCGGTCGGCCAGCCGGCGGAGATCGATCGATGCGCCGACCAGGACGACTCGGTGGGGGCCGTCGGCGATGGCGGTCCCCCGCAGGATCTCCTCCGAGGAGCCGGTCAGGCTGGCGACACCGTCCAGCCGCTGCCAGTCG